>JAJZCF010000004.1:17500-44878 GCA_021846265.1 Actinomycetes bacterium
CCAGCTCCTCATTCGCCACTGCATACCCCAGTTTGCGAATCTCTTCCAACTCCCTTCTCAGCTCACCAGGCTGGATGATGCTTCGCTCTGTGGGTGAAAGGAGTGTCCTGGATAGAAATTCATCGAGATCATCCTCTTCAGCCCAGGCCAAAAAGACCTTCCCGTCGGAAGTGCAATGCAGCGGAGTTCTCATTCCGATCCAGTTCATATTGACGATTAGCCGATCTGGAGTGACTTGATCAAGAGTCAGCGACCAATCGCCATCCCTCACCGCTAAGGTCGCCGTTTCGCCCAAACTTTCCGCCAGACCCTGCAACACTGATCTCGCTGAATCAAGGAAACCGATCCGCGCCAGGCTCGCAGTCGAAGCCTGTATAAAAGCCAAACCAAGGGTATAGCGCTCGGTTACTGGTTCTTTGGCCACAAAGCCATGCGCAAGCAGCGTCCCTAGCAGCCTGGAGACCGTAGCTTTGTGCATACGAACCTCCCGGCTGAGCTGGTTGACCCCGATAGGTTCTGACAAGGAGCTGATATAGGAGAGAAGTCGCAATGCCCGCTCCACCGACTTGACCGTCGCAGGCTCGACCGAGGAGTCTTCGTCATTCACCATATGATTGCTTCACCTCGGCCAAATCTAGTACCTCTTTTCGACCGCACTGGTTCAGTGATGACTCGTAACCCAGACCGGGGAAGACCAAGCCATCTCCCCATCCACAAGAAAGAGTCTGACATAATAAGAATGGTCTTCTGATATTGACTCCTGCCAGATCGTGGAAAACTTCTTGGTATTCATGCTTTGAAGTCCACCGGTACCGGGCTGGACGACGAGGCGCATATTGCTGTCGTCAAAAATCACCGCTCCGCGATCACGCAAAATCGAACCAAGCTCGATCTTATGCCCTCCTAATGCCAAATCTAAAGTTAGAATCGCGTCCGGCTTGCCGATAATGGTCGCCTCGACTCCACCCCTCTGTGAGCCATACTGAGAGGAGAAGTTGCGAGTATGGGCCCTCCATCTTATGAAGTCCTCTCCAACCTCGGTGATCTCGGGTGACCAGAATGGCGTCTGAATTACCTTGGCATCCCCGAATAGTCTGAGCCCTCCAGACCAATCGATACTGGGTACAGCCAAGTTGGTCCACTCTACACGTAAGGGCACGCAGATCCAGTCTCGAGGCAAGTCGATCTCTGGTTGGAAAGACTTTGCAATCTCACCGTCTCGGACAATGTCGACCCTCGCCACATCCGTATACCCTTCGGCGTGTATCTCGATTGAAACTTGATCCGTCGGTCCGGTCTCGCCCCCCATGAAAGTTCCATTGAGGCGCATATCTACCACTATGTCTCGAGTGGTTGCTGCGATAGTTCGACGGTCGTGCAACGCAGAGAAGATCGAATGGCGATCGAGGGAATCGGCGAAGGCGCCAACATAACTTGCACCGTTTCCGTGGTCCGACGATGCGATGAAGCCAAAGCGATGCCCCTTCTTTAACCCGTCCACAACGAAGGTATTAGCCAGCGTGCCATCGGAGTATTGCCTGAAACAACCGTCCATTTCGTAGTTTCCGCGGCAGGCTTGAAACATTTCTACCAGTCGCATTAATTCGTCGTCACGGTAGCTCCAATCAAATGGAACCATCGCAGATCCTGGATGGTGAGGAATGGTGATTACTCGTTGGTCCTCGAGGGCGTGAAGATGCTTCCACAAGCCATCGGGCTTCTCAGTCATCTTTGCACTAGAAGAAAAGATAGGTACTCCTCTCTTCAACGACTCGTAAATCACATTCTGGTGTCCGGTGCCGCCAGTCCATTCAAATCCATAAAAAGGAACAAATACATCAGGGATATGCAGGACGTCGGCGATCTTCTGGATCATCGCCCACTGGTAAGTAGACGTATTCTCTGCATGGTCAGTCACGGCCCAAAAGTCGTACTCACACACATCCCAGGCGTAATGATAGAAATCATCCAAGGTTGGTTCGTCACCAGCGGTGCAGCGACTGATCAGTGAATGCCTGTGCAAGTCCCCCCAATAGAGGGAGTATGAATCATCGTCAACCTGAGTGCTGTAGCGCTGTCCCCTCTGTCCGTTCCTTGCGACCACCCAAGGTCGGTCGTAGGGAGACCCGACCTTGGGTGGAAGGGCATTAAACTCAGCCAGGGTGCGCAGATCGCCTATGTGCTCCACGGTGTGCGCAGCAGAAGCAGTCGGCACTGGTAAAACACTTAACCTGATTCCACCTGGCCGGTCTACAG
Source organism: Actinomycetes bacterium (assembly GCA_021846265.1). Taxonomy (GTDB): domain Bacteria; phylum Actinomycetota; class Acidimicrobiia; order Acidimicrobiales; family Acidimicrobiaceae; genus JABEUN01. The sequence goes on from JAJZCF010000004.1 coordinate 19,757, forward strand.
TATTCCAAATCACTTCGCCATAATGCTCGCGCAGTTCTGGACGCTCTGCGCCACCAAAACCATCTTGCCATTCGAGGCTCTGGTCCCTCCGACCATCTTCCTTCCAAGCGACCGCCAAGACTCCGTTATTCGAGGCAAGAGCCACCTCTTCAAGGGGTCCATCCCCCCCGTCAAAGTGGGTCGGACCACCCCAGTTGCCGGACTCGAAAGCTTGGATGACCGTCTCCCAATAGTAGAGCATGAGCGGCAATCGCCTAATGACTCGATAGGCCACAACCACCCGCGACCCCTCGACGACGCAGAGTTTCGGCAGAGCAGATGGGGACATCTTGTGCATCGATCCCGGCCTCGCCTGCTCGTGCCACTGCTCCGAATCAGCCTTTAGGGTATAGACCTGAATATCCGCGGTTACGTTTGGAGACAGGTCGGCAGGAATCGCCCGACCGTCTGACTTAGTTTGACCAGCTGCCGGCTTGCCGAGATCCTCCAAAGATCGAAGTCGTGTCGGACCTGACCCTCCATGACCACCAAGGACGACCCGGTCTGTGGCACACCAGATCGTTCCATCTTCGGTGACTGCAAGGTTTGGATGAAGGGAATATCCAGTCGACTCCGACAAGATAAAACGTCGGTCAGGGGCATTTGGACGCCTTAGCAAAACCGCCGTAACGTATCCGGAATCACCATAGCTCGTCCAGGCATAGCAGGTACCTCCGTGAGGAAGTGCCACTAAAACTGGGTCCCAAACATTGCGCTCATCTTCCAAGGAGAGGCACTCAGTTTTGGTCCAAACTCCCGACGAGTAACGCTTGGTAACTATTGTGAATCGCCGATCGACCAACTCCTGAAAACAGCATTCAATCTGCCCGTCCTCAAGGACTATGACTTCTTGATTGAAAGCGCTTACGCCGGGAGTACTAAGTAGCTCAGGCTTGCTCCAACCAGTCGAAGTGCGCTTTACACACCAAACCCCCATCTCCCGGTCACTTCGAAAGCCGTAAAACACCCAAGTGAGGCCTTCTTTGTCGGTCACCACCGATGGACGTAGGCAATCGCCTGGTTCCGCAGAAACCGAAACTGCTTCAGCTATGCTCTTGCCGTCCCGCCCAAACTGGTCGACTATTATCTGCTCCCCCGCACCCTCGATCCAACGGATTGAGGCAAGCACAAATCCATCGGCAGTCGATGCAAGTGCGGGTCGGGCCGTCGGGGTGGGTTCAGAAATTCGACCGCTCTGATATCGTCGGTAGCCGTCAAGCGACTTGAGATGCTTCAATAGATCGTCCGCAGGTCTCAAGACCTCCGGCAGCACTCCGCCTCCCTCGTCAATGTCGGTGTACCGAGCTGGGTCAGGGTCAATGGCATCGAGTACTTCTTGGACGTCGTAGCCTTCGTCCATCGCCGTCAGAAGACGCCGAATAAAACTCTCCACCATTAAGTGACCTGATCTTGCTCCTTTAACTGTCCCATCTAGAGACAGGAGATCTTCACTTTCGTCAAATTCTCCCAAACCAACACTCCTCAACTGGATTAAAACTGATGACCGACCCGCACAGTGGGGCTATAAGTTAACTGAGTCCCTGTTGCTTGAGCCAATTAGCGGCGACCACGTTCGCAGGTAGTCCGTTGATATCCACTTGCGAATTCAGCTGGGTAATTACCGGCGTGGTGAGGCGGGACAAAACGTTTTGCATCAACTTGCCAATAGCCGGATATCGATTTAGCACGCTTAGCCGAACCGTCACCGCACCGTTATACAGCGGGAAAAACTTCTTATTGTCTTTCAATACGGTGAGGTGGTTTGAAATTAGCCTTGCGTCGGTGCTGTAGGTCTCTCCGAAATTGCAGGGGCTTCCAGAACCTAGACTCGAATAGATCAAACCGAGAGCCTCAGTCTTGAGATTGGAGCTCGGGAAGGTGAATCCGTAGGTGGACTCCAAGCCGGGTAGTCCATCAGGACGCACTGCGAAGCTCGAGGTCGAGCAGAAAGTTGCGACGCTCGGGTTAGTTTTGACCAGTTTTGCCAACTGCGAAATGGTCGTTATGTGGTACTGCTTAGCTACCGCCGAATTGGCCGCAATGTCGTAGGTGTCATTAAAGGGCGATGGACCAATCCAGGCAATTTTGTTTTGAGCTCTATCCATGGCGTTCAACTGCCGGAAAAGTGTCTCTGAATTGGTTATAGAGGAGGTCTGCTTGAGGTATACGACCCACCCGGTGCCGGTATAGGAGGGAAACATGTCGATATTCCCCGAAAGTTCCGCTTGGCGAATAGTGTCTACCCCTGCAATATCAAGCTTCGATGTCACATTGGCGCCGGCCGCCTTAAGAGCATCAACCGTGATATAGCCCATTATCAATTCTTCTGTAAAGTTCAGCGAGCCAACCGTAATGTTCGCTCCTTTTAGGTTGTAGTTCGCCGCAATACTATTGCTAGAAGCTGCACTGGTCGTGGAGGATGAACTAGAGGCACTTGAGGAAGAACAGGCCGAGAGGATCATCGAAGCCGTAGCTATAGATCCTATGGTAAAGGCGGCTCTGGATTTGAAACGGACACTGCCTAGGGAAATACGCTTGGTCGACTTGACCATTTCATTCTCCTTTCATTAGAGAAAAGCTTCCAAAGTTGATCATCCGATCAACTTGGAGATAAAAGTTCGCCGGCGATCATGACTACCCAATCCATGGCAAGGGCAAAAACGGCAACCAGCACGCTTCCTGCCACAATGATCGGAGTCCTGTCCACTGCGATGCCGGTAGTAATCATCGTTCCCAAGCCACCACCATTTATAAAGGTCGCAAGGGCTGCGGTTCCGACATTCAAAATGATCGCTGTTCGCACTCCAGCCATGATTACCGGGACCGCCAGAGGAAGTTCGACGCCCACCAAGATCTGAATGGGGCGCATTCCAATCCCGCGGGCGGCTTCTAAGATGGATTTATCTAGGCCACTGAGACCAGTTACCGTGTTCCTAAGTACCGGAAGTATTGAGTAAACGATCAAGGCGTATATGGCCGTCCTCGCTCCAACGCCGAGCACGAGCGCTGCGAGAATCATCAGCCCAACCGGAGGTGCTGCCTGTCCCAGGGTCGCTAGTGCTGTGACGATGCTATTGGCTATCGGGGCCTTTCGGCGAGTTAGCAAAATTCCCAGCAGTACCGCAAGCACGGTCACTACCGCAGATGAGATGAGGGTCAGATCTAACTGTTGAAAAAGTTCGGAACGAATTGTTGACCAATAAAGGCTTCGCCGGTCGATGCTGTCGAGCGGTGTTGAGTGCAAATAAAGGATCAGGAGACCGAGAATCAAAATCAGCATCAAAGGACGAAATACGAAGTGGCCGATCCTCCGTACCCTCCGTCCGCTAGACCCAGCCTTAATCGGTTCAAAGCCAGAGCTTTCGCCGGCGGTATCAGTCGCTTGAAACAGGTCAATAGACGATGAGAAGATAGTCACTTGTCGACACCTATATTCGCCGCCGACGTTCCCGCTCCAGCTAAGGGAGCCAGCGATCTCCTGATTCCTTGGATATTGATAATCCCCTGAAAGGCTCCATCGCCGTCCACGACGACAGCGCAGTCATGGGAGCAATACACGATCTGGGTAATAGCATCTCGAAGCGAGGTTGCATCTAGCTCAAGTTTGCAGTCCACTTCGACTTTCGACGACTCTCCCGTCGCGTCGGAGTAGATCCAATAGAGAGGCCTCTTGGCCTCATCGAGGACCAAAACCCGATTCTTTCCTTCTATCTTTGCCGATGACAGCGCCGCAAGTCGTTCGTCTCCTTCCAACCCTTGCGCTAATGTCGGCCACCTATCGAGCGACACATCGCGCAGCCTCACGCAGGACAAAAGCTGCATTAGTCGGCCGGAGCCCAGCATCGACGCAACAAAGGCATCTGCGGGGGCGGATAGAACTTCAGTAGGGGCGCCGACCTGGGCGATCTTCGACTGGGGTCCGAAGATCACCACTCGGTCGGCGAGACGCATGGCTTCAGCCATGTCGTGGGTTACGAAGACAATTGTTTTTCGAATGCTCTGCTGTAACCGCAGAAACTCATCCTGCAACGAGGTCCTGGTAATCGGGTCGACCGCAGCAAAAGGTTCATCCATCAAAAGGATCGGCGGATCGGCGGCCAAAGCCCTCGCAACACCAACTCGTTGTGCCTGCCCACCCGAAAGCTCCCTCGGGTATCGGTCTCTATAGATCGAGGGCTCGAGACCCACCATCGACAAAAGTTCGTCAATGCGCGGTGTCATCCGATCCTTCTTCCATCCCAGAAGACGCGGAACGGCTGCGACGTTATCGGCAATTGTCATATGCGGGAATAGACCAACATTTTGTATCACGTACCCAATGCCCTGGCGAAGACGGTGCGACGGTAGATCGCCAACATCCTGGCCATTTATTATGATCTGCCCACTTGACGGCTCAATAAGCCTATTGATCATCTTCAGCGTCGTGGTCTTGCCGCAACCTGATGGCCCAGTTAACGCGACGAACTCCCCTTCAGAGATCGACAACGTCAAACGATCCACGATGGGTGCACCCGCATCCTTATAATGCTTGGACACATCACGTAGTTCAATCACCGATCGCCTGGGCTGAAGCTCAGTCCCTATGTTCGAAGCCTCTTGTGGTGATAGATCCAAAGCCACCTGCATATCCCCCTACCTTGTCCTTTAGCGAATGCCCGGTGAAACCGTTAGGCGAGAAATCAGCCAAAAAAGGCCGTCCAAAGCTATAGCAATCAAAAGAATCATGATCGTCGCACTAAGTACTTCTGGCACCGCCGACCGCGACCCGACCTCGGCCAGCCCATTAAAGAGAGTCGCACCCAATCCAGGACCTCCCACATATGCGCCGACGGCGGCGACACCGACGACCATCATCGAGGAAAACCGCAAACCGGTGACGATTATCGGCCACGCAAGAGGGACCTCAACCACGAAGAGTCTCCTCGTTCTTGTCATCCCAATACCCGTTGCGGCTTCGAGGATCGCCGGAGATATCGAGTTCAACCCGGTGATCAAATTACGAAGGATCGGCATTACTGCGTAGATCACCAACACAATCAAAGTTGGGACAAAGCCGAGGCCAAAGATCGGAATCATCAGGCCAAACAACGCCAAGGAGGGAAGGGTTAGCGCAGTGCTCGTAATGCTAAGCAGTGGTTCGGCCAACCAAGCACGGCGGTATGCAAGCAGACCAAGCATCGCTGCAACGACAAAAGACACCAGCATCGCTACCACGACAATCAACACGTGTGACAAGGACTCGCTTAGAAGCGTTTGGTAGCCATAGTGCAGGTACTGCAAAAAGCCGCTCAACTTCCCCCCCGGTGTCTCGCTACATGAAACACTGTCTCATGTTTGCTATAGCCATAATCTACACCACGGTTCGACGGAAGTAGTACAGTTTTGGCTGATTTATTTTCAGCTCTTTCCGAATCAAAACCGTGCCAACCAAACTTGTCAGTGAAGCCCGAGAACCAAACGGCCCGCATAGAGGCGCCATAAAGGGCCACAAGGCTTGAAATTCCACTTCTTCCGAAAGAGCAAGGTTCCTTCTTAATTGCCAGAGGGCCTTGATCAAGTTGGTTTCGACGGCTATCTGACTATCCAGCACCTCCGCCCAACGAGGCGGCGAAATTAGATTTCTTGGATTAAGTGACTTCTCTAACGGCTAAAGCCGCCAGCTTCTTTTCACGCAACTTGGTCGGCGGAATGTGGCCAGTCCAGCTCGGAGGATGTCTCTAGCGGCGTGCTCATCTTGATGGACTTCATCTCCACAAGATCGGCACTTGAACACCGCTTGAGTGGCACGGGCCTTCCTTAGCCGCCCGCCCGCAAGCTTCGCAGTGATCCGAGAGGTACCGATGGTCTACCTCGACCAATCGCCGCCCAGCTTCTTCCGCTAGGGTTACCCAGCAAAATTGAACGGGTGTTACGCCGGCATTGCGGCAAAACGAGCATTTAGAATAGCATCATCACTTCACCAGAGGGGGTGTGACACCTATCGGGTATGTCGGGGCAAAGCCCCGAACTCCAATTCCCCCTGCGGCTATAGCCACGAGCCCCCTTGGAGCGATTTTATAAGCGAAGAAGGCTTCTGTAAAAACTAGCTTCTCAATCAAATCGGCACATATCGGAAAGAAAATTGCTCGCAAGCAAATTGCCTACGAGCAATGGAGCCGAGCGATTTCTCGGTGGCCCTTCGGAATTCTCCATCCGCCGAGGCTAGAGTCGGTGAATTAGAAATCCTTATGGGTCGACCTCACTTTGAGTTCAGACGAACTTTAGTCCAGTCGCTCTTCCCCTTGAATTTTGCCTTCAGGATTTTGCCGCCAGGATTGCGCGGCAACGGCTCCTTCGAGATGCAGATATATTCAGGGATCTTGTAGTCGGCGATGATCCCCTTGAGACTCTTGGCCACTTGATACGGATCGAGTTCGACGCCGGGGATTGCAAAAATAACCGCCCCCACTTTCTCGCCCATTACTTCATCGGGTACCGGAACCACCGCCACCTCAAAAACACCAGGTAGGGCAGAAATAGCATTTTCCACCTCGACGCTGTAGACGTTTTCACCGCCCCGATTTACCATATCTTTCTTACGGTCCACAATCGTTACGAAACCCTCTGGATCGATTCGAGCCATGTCGCCGGTCATGCACCATCCATCGACGAATGTTCTTTGAGAGGCTGAAGGGTTGTTCCAGTACGAAGGAGAAACACTCTGACCGCGCAGCATGAGCTCCCCAATGGAGCTTTCTGGATCGGGCTCAAATATAGCCGCGTCAATCACTGGTACTGCAAAACCCACCGTCTCGGGTCGAAGCGTAGCGTAACGGTCCGGCAGAAAAGTTGCCAAGGCTGAAGACTCCGTCAGGCCAAAGCCATTGCCAAGTTTTGCATTCGGAAATGCCTCTCTCATCGCTTGGACAAGGCTCGGGGGCGTCGGCGCACCGCCATAAAGTACCCACCCAACCCCGTCAAGCTCCAGCGAGGCAAACTCCGGGGTGTTCAACACTAACCAGTAGATTGCAGGCACAGAAAGCAGGAGATTGATTGACTCTTGCCTCATGGCCTGGAAAAAAAGCTCCAGGTCAAGACCGGGCATAATTACGCTCGTTCCACCGAGTCCCAGCGCCGGCATCAGCTGCGAATTGCAACCAGTTACATGGAAAAGCGGAACCGAAATTAGGCTCCTCATCCCGCCAGCTTCAAGCCCTGCGGCTCTCCGGCAATTCTCCACCGTTGAGACGAAGTTCTCATGGGTCAACACTGCACCTTTCGGAAATCCTGTGGTTCCCGAAGTGTAAAAGATTGCTGCGGTATCGGTCGGCAAAGCGTCTTGATATAAGTAGTGAGTATTTCCGACCAGGTCTTCCTTGGTACCTATTCCAAATTTCGCATCCGAGTCAGAAATTACAAACTCAACTTCCTTCTCGGTCAGCCGGGTATTGACGGGAACAACGACTCCTCCGGCAAAAATGACACCTAAGAACCCAACTACCCAGTCAACCCCGGCTTGCAGGGTAAGAGTCACCCGATCTCCGGGCTTTAAACCCTTTTCGACTAGTCCGCCAGCGCATGCGGTCGAGCGATCCCAAAGCTCACCAAAAGTTACTCTGGATACGCCCAGTTCAACCAGCGCCTCAGAGCCTCGATACCCCTCTACCGATCGTTGAATCATTTCGGTGATTGTGGCGGCTATCCCCTCATAGCGCAGAATTCCATCGGAACTCCTTATTACCCCTGTCTGATCAAAGGGATGAATCTCTGCGTTGGTTCCATGTGTTTCATTGATTAAAGACACGGGTCCTCCTAATTGAACCTTCGGATCGCCCTCAAAATGCTGTAACATCCTCGAGCCAGTCGACTTACTTACCGATCGGTAATAATACTAAGTCCTCCGCGAACTTTTTGCATATTTCCAACCCACCGCGAGTTAAATATCAGACAGCTCTCATGAAACCGGCCAGTTCAGGGCCTACCAATTGTCACCGTCGTAGCGCAAAGTAATACTCAATCATCTGGCATAGTGCAAAGTTGAACCTTGCACTATGGGCGCAATCTCTAGAGATGGCCCGCATCACGCCATGCCGATCGTTCCATGAAGCACAGCTGCCGACTCCTGCCCGCTAGGTCGGTGAACTTTCCTTGGTTGACGCTCCCGGCCACTTCTCAAAAGGACTGACCGTGGCTGATCTACGAGTCTCCTAAGCAGACCTAAAATTTGCCTCAGTTCGACAAGCAACAAGGGGCATTAAATGGGCGACAACTATCCTGGCCGAGAGGGACCGCCGATGAAACGAGGAGCATTTAGTCAATCCGATTTTGATGCCACTCCAAAAGAACTTCGGCCCGAAATCACCTAACACTCGATAGATTCCGAACGACACTAAGCGTCTTGGTCCTCTCGCTTCAATCGAGTCAAATCCGAAAAATATACTTGCCGGTTCGTCACACCGACAAAGCCGGCAAAACAACTCGTCTGTACGCTCGCTGGTACAGAAGCGAATCGGGACGAGCAAAGCAACCAAAAAGCTAGGCAACAAAATGGATTGCGCCAGACCTGGTTTAGCCTAAACCAACGCCCCGGTAAAAAGCTGGGCCCGATTCGTCCGGAGTAGGGACCCCGGCAAAAGATACTTATTGCCCCTGACATCCTCCCCTCCCCCGCAAAGGGGATTCCCGAATGTGGATAGTGGCTTACGCCACTTCTTCTTCCGGGGGTTGACGCTTGGCTGAGGCGCTGTGACTAATTCTCTGCGGTGTCCCTCCACGTCCTGTGACCGCAAGTCCTGCAACGAGAGTGTTCTGTGCTCTCCCTCGAGGTCACCGCAGCTGATGTGCTCCGCAGACACAAGGGCCCCAAAGCAGTTGAACGGCGCTATTCCAACTTCAAAGGTGCAATAGCGGTCGCACCCACATTCCTGAAGAACAACCGCCGCTTCGCAGCTCTCATAACTATGATCTGCCTGGCATTGCTCGTCTTCAGTCTCGTAGAACGGCGGTGCGCCTCGCGATAGGTCCCGCTATTAAACTAGCGGGACTGTAGGTAGGACGGCCAGCCAAACCCACCGGTCGACCCGCCTTTATTGCTCCCTCTCGCCTACAGCCGATACCCGCCAATGGAAACAACCCGGCAGTGATTCCGCGACCGTCGCCCCTATAAGCCCGAATCCTCGAAATTATAGGTGTCTAGCCCCTACGCGCTCGCTGAAGATATGCAGTTCATGAGCACAAAGACATTGTCCTCGCATCCGCTGAAAGCCCGGCTAGCCAGTCCGGACTTGGCAGCGGCCAACATAACTTGTCGAAGAATTTGACCCACATGGAGGGAGGAAGCTAATTCAATCGGTGCCACTTTACCTTCTCGGAACCTCCCGGCTCAGAAGGAGTAATAAAAGTGCTGCTGTAGATGTGGTAAGAACTTCCGGTTGCGCTGTGGTCAAGGTATGCCACCATTACGACACCGGCACGAGTTTGCTCTTTCGATCTCCAGTGAAATACTGCATCTTTGTCAAGTATGGTGGTTGATTCCAAACTCAATCCATCTCGCTGAAGCGAATCCGAAATGACTCGAACCAACTCTTCGATTGCTACATCTCCCCAGACGGTACCCACTTGATAGGACCGGCTATCCGAACTTCCACCACCTTCGGCAAAAAGTAGGAAGCTACCGTCTGGAAATCGCAGCTCCGGAAGGCTTGGGCCCGCTGATTGAGGCGAATGATAGCGATGAGCATTTACCTCCCTGTCACCGAGCAACCTCACTAGGACCCGAGTTGCAGATTCACTCTGCGAAACCGCCACAGCCCACCCACGACTAGAGTCGATCGATCCCCAGCGTAGAACAAAGGGTTCGCCCTCTGTTCTACGAAATGAAAACCGATGAGGAGCCGGGTCGGGAAGCTCGAACATCCCCATGCTCTTCAGTAAAGTTCGACAGCTATCCACCGCCGCTTGGACGGGTTCTGAGACGAGATAGGTGATCTCGACCGTAGGCGGCCGACCTGGGCCGGCGGGTCGTGCCAACGAAACTAACTCGCGAGCCTCAGGGAGAATCGGGATCTCAAAGCCGAGATCGGGAACCTCTTGAAAGCGAACTTCAAGCCTACCTACGCCGCTCGCCCCAGAAAACGCCCATCCCTGATCGAAAAGGCTTAGCACCGCCCCGACCGGTATCCAAGTCGATTCCATCCGGCCTCCTTGTATTCCGCCTAACCTCCACCACCATAAGAAATCAGCTACTACAAGGCTAACTCAATCGGCAGTTAGCCTGCCATCTCCAAATCAAGACATTTAAATGGTCGCCCACTGTTTGCAATGTGAACTTGATCCCGAACTGCCCGGGTCCGAATGGCTACAGAAACCAATCAGCTGAAGGTTAGATCTCCTCATAGAAGCTCTCCCTAGTCTCTATCGCTGCGGGCAGAGAACCATTGAAGAAACCTTTGGCGGAAAGCGTCGCAACTACTGCCCAAAGTCCAACTAGAAGCAGCGTCATAAACTTAGCCAGGTCAGTAATCGGGGTGTACATAGTCGCTTGTCCTAATAGGTAAGTAGCAATGGTCATAACACCAAGCGGGAAGGTGAACCCCCACCAGCCGAGATTGAAGGGGTGGCTCCTTTGGACAACGTAGCGGATGGTAAGAGCTACGGCACTTATCCACCACCAAAGACCGAACCCCCAAAGCACCAAACCAAAGACTACCCCAACACCGTCCATCACGGCTCCCATAGAAGCGAGAGTAGTGTGAGCAAAGACTAGTTTTGCATCTGAGCCAATTAGCAACATTCCAGCAGCGCCGGTTCCCAATGGGCCTAGGGTCAGCCAGCTGGTAACCGCGGAACTTGCCTCCGGGATACCATGGATCACCAACCGTACTAGCAGGGCACCGAGAACCAACATCGCAACCGGTACTGAGAGAGTCCATAAGATAGCGGAGGACCAAAGAACTCCAACTTGAGTCGCATGGTTTAGATGAGGAATGAGGAGGCCGCCGCTCACCGAAGTAACTTCGGCTGGAACTATCGGTAGTAGCCAAATTGCGGTCATTTTGTCGATACTGTGTGACTGCATCGTAAACATGAGGTGAGGAATCACAAAACCGCTGGCCAGCGCGATAACTGCATCCGCAATAAAGATGCCTAGGGATGCTCCGGCGAAGTGGCGCCCAAAAAGACTAGTACCGTATATCAGGGTGCCGTTGCCAATGGTTGCCAGACCCATTGGTAGGGTGCCAAAAAACATCGACCTCTTCGGGTCCTTGAAAAGGGCAAAAAAAGCCTTTGGGTCACTGACCAGCCGCGCCAATCCTGCCGCCGATAGCAGGATAAACAGGACAATGTTCCCAATCCAAACTATCCGTCCAATGCCGATCAAGGAGGGACTGAGCCTCGGTAGTAAAAGAGCAAGTACCCCGGTACCCATAGTCATCGCAAATAGATCAAAAGCAAATCGATCTACAAAACGAGACATGAAACCCGGAGCAAAAAAATTAGTGGTCGCCAAGGATGAATCCTGATCCACTGGGCCGGTTAAAGCTTCGAACCTTAATGTGTCACTCATGGAGAAAATACTAAAGCTCTACTGGTGTTATTGAAACTCAAATGTTCGAATGACTTACCATCAGTATTCTAATATTTGTGTCTTTAGCTGGTGCTTTTAAATTTAGCACAGCAATGACAGCAAAAACAAAATCTTTAAGTAGCTACTTCGGCTAACGATGCTCCGCAATTGCCAAACCTAAAGGATCCGCACTAAGAACTGCGGTCCAGCTTCCACGAAAGTTTTGGTTAAAAAATCCCGGCGAGTGCAAATCTTCCATGTTTGTACCCGCCGCCGTTCCCAATAGGTCGCTACTTAATGATCGTCCATTTGCCCCATGCGTTGCTAAATGGTCACCCGACGCTCGCATGTTTTGGAAATGTACTTCGCCCTTCTGCCCACGAAGCCTATCCAAGCACACCTTCGGGTGGTCAGTAAAAATCGCTGCTCGTCCCCGTTATATGCTTTCCAACCTTTCGGGCGGGCACCGGCAATTGCCCTTCACAGAACCACGAATTAGCCGGAACGCGGCTATCACATGAGATTCCACCGCCCCTTTCGAACAATCTATGGTTATCATTCATCTGGCTTTCCTTGCGGGGACCCCTCAATTTGGGATTCGATTCTCGCCTCATTACGGCTGGCCTTTGCTCGCTGGCAAGTCTTACTATCGCTCCTTTGCCGGCGGGTCATCCTGCCGCTCGAGCCTCGGTCTGTACCGCCATCACTGACAAGCCTGGGCGTCTATTGGGGCCCTGGCCTCAGCTAGACCAGTACTGGCATTTAACTCCGGCCAATAGCTGAGGTTCTTAGCTGCGTTATGGTCTTGGTCCACCACTTCGCTGGTCAGCCCAGATAGAAGTTGCTTGGCCATTAGGCTGGGCGCCATCAGGCGACAGCCACATTTGTGATGGATTTGGCTGGATTAGCGAACCACCGATGTGCTCTGGGGATGTTCACTCCGGGTCCTTCGGCCTGAGGGGTCGTCGTAAACTAGAGCACTACCGACCAATTTTCGATTGACCCCAGATTCCGAACTCAAGCCATCGCGACATCAAACGATAAGGTCAGCATTTTGACCTCTCAGGAACTGTTAATTGTGGCAAATGCATATCAATTTAAGTCAAATCATAAGACTCGGCTCAACCTGACTACGATGGAGCAGTGAAGGTGTCGACTAGAGGTGACTACGCATCAAGGGCTCTATTGTCCTTGGCATTGCATGAAAATGAACCAGGCCCAACCTCAGTCCACGAAGTGGCCGAAAGGACGGGACTTCCCCAACCGTATCTTGAACAGATCCTCTTGGCTCTAAAAGGCGCGGGCCTAGTGCGCTCAAAAAGGGGGGTGGGCGGTGGGTACATTCTTGCCAGGTCCCCTTCGGAAATCACCCTCGCTCAGATCGTCTCGGCAGTCGATGGTCCAATCGTCGCTGGCGACTTCGGAGAACCACACGAAAACGGCGCATGCGAGCACGAAGGACAGTGTGCTTTACTAGGCGTCTGGTCGGAAGTAGGAGCGCACATGAGAAGTCACCTGCACTCATACACCCTCGCCGAGATGGTGGACCGATCCAGGGGATCTAAAGCAAATGAGACGCTCGACCCCTCTACCTCTCATTCCCATGAATCATCCCCTAACGGTGCCCTAGCTTCAGAACAGTCGTTGTCCAAGGGGAACTAACGCAGCCGAATGCGGCACGCACTTAGAAATGGAGGCACTTACGGTGCCAGATTTAAATCCGCAGTACCCCAGCCGCTGGGAGACCGATGTCGTCGTCGCCGACGGCTCCACTGTATACGTACGGCCGGTAAAGCCAGAGGATGCGGACCGAGTGGAAGCCCTTCACTCTAGGCTCAGCCCCGAAACTATCTACTTCCGCTTCTTCACTCCCCTACCAAAGCTGACACCGACGATGCTCGAGCGCTTTGTAAACGTCGATTACGTCGACCGGCTCGCCCTGGTTGCGCTGCTCGGCCAGGAAATAATCGCCATAAGCAGATACGACCGAATTCCAGGCTCTTCCGTCGCCGAAGTGGCATTTCTGGTCGACGACGCCCATCAGGGACGAGGTCTCGCCTCACTGATGCTTGAGCATCTTGCCGCAGCAGCCAAAGAAAATGGGATTACGCGCTTTGTCGCTGACACCCTGCCGGAAAACTCCAAAATGCTCCGTGTGTTCCACGACGCGGGCTTCTCTGACAAAAGGGTATTTCAAGACGGTGTCGTCAGGGTAACCTTCGACATATCGAGCACCGAAGAGTCAATTGCGGCAATGTACCGAAGAGAACGGGTAGCTCTGGAAAGAAACATCTCTCGGTTGCTCAATCCAAAGACGGTAGCGGTCGTAGGCGCCTCGAGAAGACCGGGATCCATTGGGCATCGGGTGATGGCAAACATTCTCGCCGCCGGCTTTTCAGGATGTGTCTACCCTATCAATCCAAATGCACACTCAGTTGCCGGGGTGAGGGCCTATTCTAAGCTCACTGAAGTACCCGACAGAGTGGACGTCGCCATCATAGCCGTAAGTTCGGACAAGATGGAAGAGGTGGTGCTTGACGCAGCGGAGGCGAAGGTCGGAGAACTCGTGATCATGAGTTCGGGTTTCTCAGAGGCCTCCGAGGAGGGCAAAGAAAACGAGAGGCAAATCGTCCGCTTGGCGAGACGCAATGGGATGCGAATAGTAGGTCCAAACTCAATGGGGATTGCAAATTCCACACCTGAAATTTCCCTAAACGCCTCGCTAAGCCCATTTCCTATCCTGCGCGGGGGTGCCAGCCTGCACGCTCAATCAGGGCCACTCTCCCTTGCAATCCTCGAAGAAGCCAGGCGCAGGGGCCTCGGAATGGCAACTTTCGTCTCTTCGGGCAACAAGGCTGACATCTCGGGTAATGACCTCCTCAACTACTGGGAGACGGACCCCAATACTAAAGTAGTCATGCTGTATATTGAAGACTTTGGTAATCCTCGCACCTTCGCAAGGGTCGCCAGGAGGGTATCTCGCTCGAAACCGATTATCGCAGTTAAGTCTAAGAGGTACCAATCAAAAGATATCGAGACCATGTCCTCGCTCGATTTGAATTTGCCTAACGATATGGCGGTCGAGGCACTTTTCGAGCAAACCGGAGTTTTGCGGGTCGATACCTTAGAGCAGCTATTCGAACTAGCTCAGGCGATCGTGAACCAGCCACTTCCCAAAGGTAACCGGGTGGCAATCCTTTCAAACTCAGGAGGTCCTGCACCTCTAGTAGCAGACGCTTGCAAAGCGGTCGGTCTCGAAATACCGATCTTGTCAGAACGCTCACAAATGCAGTTGAGGGAGTTAGCAGGTTCTAATGGTCGCGTCGGCAACCCCGTAGAGCTCCCGAATCAGTCCAACCCGGAATCTTTTGGTAAAGCCCTAGAAATAGTTCTAGCCGACCCAGGCATCGACTCCGTCATCGTCTCGTACATACCAACGGTGACACTTGATCCCTTGGTTCTCGGCTCCGGTGACTCGTCGTCCACATCCGCAGTGTTCGATTCTGCCCCGACTACCGCTACTCATGCAGTAAAAGCTGTCGCCGAGGCCGTGAGCTCCGTAGCTGCGTCACAATCGACCGATTCGACGAAACCCGTGCTCGCTAACTTTCTCGCCCTGTCCTCGGTTCCTAATGCCCTAACCTTTGGCACAAGGACGATACCATACTTTGCATTTCCAGAGAGCGCAGCAATGGCGCTTGGGAATATGGCTCTCTATGCCCAATGGCGCCAAAGACCCGAGCACGAACTATGGGAGTTAACTAACCTCGACCCATCTCGTGCTAAGGCCGTACTTGCAAATTCGCTATCTGGTTCTAGCAACCTGGAGAGCGGAGCAAGCTCCAATGAAGAGGACAACTCCCTGGAGCAAGTAACCAAATATTTGAAAGATGCCGAGATCCGAGAGGTCCTCGGTGCCTATGGGATAGAGTTCGATCCAAACAGTAAATTTGTCCCAGAAGATTCCCCGAACGTTGTCAACCTCAATCTACAGCTCATTCACGATATATCTTTTGGAGTTTTTCTCTCAATCGGCCTTGCCGGTTTCGTAACCGAGGTGTTAGGCCAGCGGACGATAAAGGCAAATCCTCAAGAATATCCCGACGTAATTAGATTGATCGACTCTATGCCTGGATCCCAGGTCCTCGACGGGATGAAAGGAGCTCCCCCGGTAGATCGAAAGAGTCTAGAATCCCTCATCTGCAGAATCGCAAAGCTGGCCGACGATATGTTCGAGGTCGAGCGTCTCTCTTTCGAGAATCTCTCCATTCTGGAAAAGGGTTACCACATAAGCGGGGTCAAGCTGAAGGTCACCAACTGGGCTCCGGCGACCACGATACTAACTAGAAGTTTAAGGTAGTCCAGGTTCTCCTCGGACTCTAGCTGCTGGGTCATCTACACAGATAACGACAATGGGCCGCCTTATGCCGGGCGGCCCATCCTGAATCACCTAAAGATCACGCTTTAGCTCTTGTGATTGATCGCAATGTATTTGATATACAAATACTCGTTGATGCCTTCGAATCCGCCTTCCCTGCCAAATCCAGAATTCTTGACACCCCCAAATGGTGCTGCGGCGTTCGAAACCAGCCCCTGATTTAGGCCGATCATGCCAGTCTCGAGCTTTTCCGTAACCCTTAGCGCCCTATTGAGGTTCTCGGTGAAGAGGTAAGCGACCAAACCATAGTTGGTGTTATTGGCCATCGAAATCGCCTCGTCCTCAGATGAGAAAGAATAGATCGGTGCGATAGGTCCGAATATCTCCTCCTGGGCGATCCTCCAGTCTGAATCCACACCTACTAAGACCGTCGGTGAATAGAAGTATCCCGACATATCAAGCTCGGATCCACCGGCCACGATTCGAGCTCCTTTGGATGTCGCATCGTCAATCAAGCTCGTTACCTTATCAATTGCTGGCTGGTCGATCAGGGGTCCCACTTGGACACCATCCTCCGTACCACGGCCAACCTTCAGTTCGGCCATAGCATAAGCAAGTCTTTCAGAGAACTCATCCACAATGGAATTCTCCACAAAGATGCGATTTGCCGACGTGCATGCCTCGCCCATGTTCCGCATTTTTGCAAATACGGCTCCGTTGACGGCTTTGTCTAGGTCGCTGTCGGCAAAAACTATCAGCGGGGCATTGCCACCCAATTCCATCGAGAGTCTAAGAAGTCCCCCGGAGGCCTGAGACATCAGAAGCTTACCAACTTCAGTCGAGCCGGTAAAAGATAGTTTTCTCAATCTGGAGTCCGAGATAAGGGGCTTAGTAACCGCACCGGGATCCGAAGAGGTAATCATATTGACGACACCAGATGGCAGGCCCGCTTCTTCAAGTATCGACATCAAAGCGGCCATACATAATGGGGTCTGCTCGGCTGGCTTGACGATTACGGTACAGCCTGCGGCGAGAGCCGGTCCTATCTTGCGTGTCCCCATGGCGAGGGGGAAATTCCACGGCGTAATCAAAAGACTGGGGCCGACCGGCTGTCTTAGGGTCATGACACGTGCATTTCCATCAGGGGCGGTGTAATAATCCCCGTTTATCCGGACGGCTTCCTCTGAAAACCACCTGAAGAACTCGGCGGCGTAGGCCACCTCGCCTTTTGATTCGGCAAGGGGCTTACCCATCTCAAGGGTCATCAAAAGAGCTAGCTCATCTGAGCGAGCTAAAATTAGCTCGAAAGCCCTCCTAAGGATCTCTCCCCTTACCCGAGGAGGTGTGGCCGCCCAAGAGCTTTGAACCGACACGCACGCATCGAGGGCGTCGCTAGCATCCTTTGCGGTAGCGTCTGCTACTTCGGCGATGGTAAGTTTTGTGGAAGGATCTTCGACTTTAAAAACGGCTCCATTTGACGCTGGTCGCCATTTCCCACCGATAAAAAGCGACTTCGCTACCGAATCCAATACGGACTTCTCGTCGACGTTCACCATATCACTTCTCCCTAATATCGCACCAAGTCACAGAGTAGCTACACCCAGCTAGACACTACACCATTACCCATCTTGGTAATCATGCTAAGTAATCCTGTCAAAGAGTGAGGCTTCCGATTTTGGATCTTAGCTCGACTTATAGTTCAGTTAAGTATGTCTTTGTTTCGGAAGTTCAGCAGGGCTCCGCTCAGACCAAACAGTAGCCAGCAGAATTGAGACAGTAGCTCTTTATAGAATGGCACGAAGTCGGCCGGAGATCTGAAGAAGCTAATAAAAGCCTGCCAATAGTTCGACAGGAGAAGGGGTGCAATCCCACTCAGCTGGGGAATTGGATCTAAAATTTCTGACACGATAGCAACGGCAAGCCCAACCGCTACCGCCGCAACGGGTGACTCAGTGTATGTCGATGCCATGACGGATATGGCAACGACAGAAATCATAGACAGACCAACTGCGAGCGCAGCAAACAAAGATAGTTCGAAACCCTTGGCCTCGGTGATCAACTTCCCGGAGAGGGTGACTACCGGTCCGTGAGGAAATAGCAACAGACCAGTAATCCAGCCAGAGACCACGATCACCGCCGACGCTGCAATCCCAAACACGATGCCTGCAGAAACCTTAATGAGCACTAATCGGATCCTGGAGATTGGAGCGACTAAAAGGTACCGTAAAGATCCGTTCTGTGCCTCTCCTGCAATCGAGTCACCCGCGACGAAGGCCACCGCCATTGGGAGCAGAAATCCCTGAACCGTCACGAGACTTGTCAAGGACAAAAAGGCGGAATTTTGGGTAATTTGAGAGAAAAAGGGTGGGCCCTGGCCATTTCCCTTGTGGGCTCCAAAAGTATCGACCACGAGACCCAAAATTATCGGAACTAGAAACAAGAGAATGAGAATTACTACGTTCCTGATCCTGGAAAAAATCAGCCTGAGTTCTTCAACGAACATCGAAACCTTCTCCAGTCAGATCGACGAAAACTTCCTCCAAAGACGTCTGTCTCTCAACTATTCGAGAGACAGTAAAGTGTGACCCAACGAGAAGTTCGTTGATAGTTCCGGCGTCTATCGCCGTTCCTTTAACTCCAATCTCACTTGATGAGATCTCTTCAACCAATAGTTGCGGGAAGCGAATGGTTATCAGCTCCTTCGCCCCATCCATCGGCGCAACCCTAAAAACGACCTCTTTTTCGCCACTGTGCATAACCTCTCCAATCGTTCCCGATCGAATTAGTCGACCCCGACTTATGATGACCACGTCGCTGCACACCGCTTCGACTTCGTTCAAAAGGTGAGAGGACAGCACAACCGCCGCCCCGCCTTCAGCAAGTCTCGTTATGATCGATCGGACCTCGCGCATCCCAGATGGGTCAAGGCCATTAGTCGGCTCGTCGAGGACGTAGAGGTCTCTTGGATATAAAAGTGCTTGGGCGATCCCCAGCCTTTGGCGCATGCCAAGGGAGTATGAGCGTACCCTTTTCGTTGCGGCTTCGCTTAGCCCTACCCTTTCCAAAGATTCCTCGGCGAGCCGATGAGCGACTTTCGCTTTCTCACCCCGCGCAATCGCAAGACGAGAAAGGGCAGAAATTCCAGAAAGATGCGGCGGAAAACCTGGGCCCTCAATAAAGGAACCAACCCTCTTCAAGACGTCGGATCCGCCTAACTTGACCCGTTCACCAAGAATTGAAGCCTCTCCATAATCTTGGGCGATCAGACCAAGAAGCATCCGAATGGTGGTTGTCTTGCCCGATCCGTTGGGACCAAGCAGGCCAAACACCTTTCCCGCCTGGACCTCAAACGACAGACCATCGACTACTTTCTGCCCCTTGAATGACTTAGTCAAACCATCGGCGACTAGTACAGCAGCGATCTTGGTACCCCCTAGCAGACCGTAGCCCTAGCAATTCCAACTGAGTTGCTAATCACCCAATAATGAGGCGTCCGACAGCAGCACCGCCTGCTGTACAGTTCCATAAAGCACTCTTCCATCCGGAAGGATCAGTACATTTACTAACGGTGTGGATATGGCCTTGGCAGGTCCCTGAGGCGCAACAACCGGAGTCTCTAGGGCAGAAATCATTGAGACTTCACTAGAGGAACCGCTCGGGACAGAGGCGATCAGATCCTGGTAGCTTCCCTTCGGCAAGACATGAACGACCTCCCACCCGGACCCGATCTTCTGAGCTTGAGCTGACAGGGAACTCATAGTCGTCGAAGTCGTCGCAGTCGGCGCAGTACCTGAACTAGGGCTCGAAAGGGTCTTGATGGTTGCTGAACTTGGCGGAGTGAAATCAAAGGTGGAGGCGGGTGGTGCAGTAAAAGAAATCGTCTGGAACTGCAAAGAAAAGGTCGGCGTGGATTGGCCTTGAGTGTCGACGGAGACACCTAATACCTGATCGAACCGAGCGTCAACATAGATGTCCACTCGGCTAATTGTAGATTGGCCCTGCGTCGGGGTTATCCTGAGATCGTAAGCTGGCACTCCTCCAACGAATGTGTTTGCCCCGAGGGTCACATTTGAATTGAGGGACAAATTTGAAATAATTTGGTCGGCCAGCAGCTGTGGATCCTGGTAGGTTGCAGTACTTTTCGTCGCAGGCACACTTAGTTGTGTTGCGGTCTGTGACGCTGAATTCCACAGCCATGCTTTAGTCGAATTGTCGTAGAAGTCCATTTCAGAAGTAGCGGACGAGTACTGTATCCGATACTCATTGGACGAACCCCGCCAAAGGTCAAAGGTCTGGCTCCCCGATAAAAATGGCGAAATCGACGAAAGAGGAGTGGATGCGAGACTTAGCCCCGAGGGGAGTAAACTCGCCGTCTCAGACATGGTTCCGACTAGTGGTTGTGGGGTCGCCCCGAGTACATCTCCAAGCAGCTGTGAAGGCGTTGTGGCCGCCAAAGAAGGCGACTGGGCACTTACAAGCGAAGGAGTGGTTGCTGCGAGCAGCAGCGAAACACCGACTATTCCCGCTGGGACTACTACACCTAGATACCTAACATAACGCGCCATAAAACACCTCTTTGGTGTTCATTCTAGGGCATAGCCCTAAAAAATGTTGTACTGTTAGTGCAGGTTGACTAATGCATTTCACAGCTGTTTCCGAAGTATTTATGTCATGATTTATTCGGTAATCAAATTTTGGCATTGCATAGGCCTCCACAAAGGCAGTATAAGCAAGGTCTGGGTTGTTAATTCGACTAGGAGTATCGAAACGCGCTATACTGTAGCGTCACGTTTTGAAGGTGAGCGGTAAATAAAAATGTCCATTAACGCAGATAAGGACGCAGTAGCGACAGGGGAAAAAAAGACACGGCGGCGCAAGGCGAGTAGCGACCTCGAGGTCGCTCTTAGTTCCGTTGGCTTAGGGGCCGACGCGGTACGACTCTTCCTGGACGATCTTGCGAAGCATCCACTTCCGTCCCCTGCCGAGCAGGTCGAATTGGCCAAAAGGGTTAGAGCTGGTGATGAGGTTGCAAAGGCCGAAATGGTCGCGGCAAACCTTCGTCTTGTGGTTCACTGGGCCCGCAGGTATCAGGATCGAGGAGTCGAACTCTCCGACCTGATTCAAGAAGGTACTTTCGGATTGATCAGGGCGGTTGAAAAATTCGACTGGAGGAGAGGCTTTAAGTTCTCGACCTATGCCACATGGTGGGTAAGGCAGTCCCTGCAGAGGGCGGTCCATAACCATGGGCAAGCGATCCGGCTACCAATGGAGGCGGCCGAAAGATCGAGAAGGGTCGACAACGTTACCAGGGAGCTTGCTGCCGACCTCGGAAGGAACCCGACCGAGGAGGAGATAGCGGAAGCTTCCAATCTTTCGTCGTCTCAGCTTGCAGACGTCCGGCATGCCGCACGAGTAGTAGCGAGCCTCGATCAGGCAGTCGGTCCTGAAGGCGAAACCAGCCTCGGGGACCTGGTTATCGGTTCTGATACTTCTTTCGAAGACAATGTCGATGAGGCCCTTGCTCGGGACCAGCTTAGAAAAGCGGTGGAGGAGCTAGATCCCTTGGAAAGGGCCGTAGTCACCCTGCGCTTCGGGCTAAACGGAGAGAGGCCGGCATCGTTGGAGGCTACAGCAAGAATGCTTGGCATCGGCCCAAGAAGGGCGAGAAGGCTGGAAGCGTCGGCTCTGGATAGACTCGCCGACCACCCCGGTCTAAAGGCTCCAGCGGCCTAAGTGTGAATCTGGTGCATTAATTGCTCAAGAGAAATTAAACCAAAGCCCGCCACCAAGTGGCGGGCTTTGGTTAATCGCCTCAATCACAGCTGGAAGATGCCATCCACAATCTCATCAATATCCGGCTTTCCCATTTGATCGATCGCTCCATAGATCAGAGGTCTGCTTTGTAGTTCTAGACGCGACTTCACAAAAGCATTAGATTCAACCTGGCTAGCAAAGCGGATCATCAAGGATGCCTGGAACAACACTCCAAGCTCTGAAACGAAAGTCCTAGTGCCCCACTCATCGAATGTCCTACGATTCAATTGATCTAGTACCGACGCTACGGCAGCATCGTAAACACTATTCGAACCGCTCCCTTTTTTGAGTTCAATCTCTACCGCTGCCGCAGCCAACGGCTCCTTCGCCAAAGCACGCCGAACATCTAAAGCATTGACATTGCCAGCACCCTCCCAGATACCATTTAGCGGCGACTCCCTGAATAGGCGTGCTGAAATCGAGTCCTCAACGTAACCGCTTCCACCCAAGCATTCCATGGCTTCAGCGACAAATCCCGGTGCCCGCTTGCAAACCAAGAACTTCGATATTGCGACACCGACCCTTTTTAGCTGCGCTTCCACTTCATCCGACCCTGCCCCATCGGCGGCTTGGGCCATTCTTAACGCCATCAAAGTGGAGGCTTTCGATTCCAAAGCTAGGTCGACCAGCACATTTCTCATCAATTCATGCTCGACTAGCCTCTTGGAAAATGCCGACCTCTTAGATGCGAACCACACCGCTTGGACTAAAGACTGTCGCATGTGGGAAGCGGAGCCCACGAGTGAGTCGAGCCGGCAGAAGCCGACCATATCCATAATCGTCTTAACTCCCCGACTCAGATCTCCGACCGGAAAGCCGACGGCGCCTAGAAACTCAATTTCCGCAGACGCATTAGACCTATTACCAAGTTTGTCCTTGAGCCGCTCGATGCGAATTCCATTCTTGGTTCCGTCCTCAAGGATCCTAGGAACTAAGAAACATCCTTGTCCCTCGGGACCATATGCCAATGTCAAAAAGCCGTCCGACATGGGCGCTGAACAGAACCACTTGTGTCCAATCAGCTCGTAGGTTCCGTCACCAAGTGGCCTGGCCTGAGTCGAATTTGACCTAACGTCAGAGCCACCTTGCTTCTCTGTCATTGCCATTCCCATGGTCAATCCGGCCTTTCGCAACGGATTTTGGTTGGACGAATCGTATACCCTTGATCGTAAAAGTGGTTCCCAAACACTCGCCAAGCTCGGCTCATGTCTTAGCGTGGGAACGCTTGCGTGGGTCATAGAAACTGGACAGCCATGTCCCGCCTCTATTTGAGATACCAAATAAAGGCCAACGGCCCGTCTAAGATGCGCATCTTTTGCAGGGTCGTCCGGTTCTGGAAAACTAGCTACTCCCCTATAGATCGTCATCTCCATGAGGCGATGCCATGCCGGATGAAACTCCACCTGATCTATTCGGTTTCCACCTTTGTCATAGGCTTTAAGCTTGGGCGGATTTTCATTCGCCTCCCTTCCTAGGTCTATAACGAGAGAACTCCCTAACAACTTTCCGAAGTCTGAAAGATCACCCACTTCAGCATTATTGACCTTGAAAAACTCGCTCAGAGTAAGGTCCGAGTCAAAGAGGTTGTAGCCGTTCAAGTCTTCCGGCTGGTTGTAAACCTCATGAGTAAGAAACTCGCTTTTCATTTCCACCAGCACCTAGCCTTTGGTTTGGGTTACCTATGGCCAAGATAGTCAATACGACCAACCCATCGCGAGCAGGAACAAGTTATCTGGACTTTCCGCAGGTAGAGCAGACAAAGCAAAGTGAACTTACAAAACCACGCCTAAGTTATTGGACGAGTCAAGAATGTGCCGAGAACTTGGATTGAAGGGTTCCCAAAAGAATCCCATCAACAACTCGGGCAATAATGCCAGAAGGTTTGACGGACTTTTAAAAAAACTAAGCCTCAGATAGCTTCTGGAGCTGGTTCAAAAGAAAGAATCTCTAGCTCAGACCGTCAATCTCGGCGAGGATCAAATCCAGATCCTTTGGAAGATTTGCCTCAAATTTCATCTCGACGTTGGTCACTGGATGGAGAAACTCAAGTTGGCATGAGTGCAGGTAAGGCCTTTTAAGGTTTTCCATTGCCTTACCTTTGTAGGAGGAGTCGCCGATTACGGGGTGTCCTACGGCGGAAAGATGCACCCTAATCTGATGGGTTCTGCCGGTCTGCAGAGTCAGCCTCAAAAGGGTAGAGGGAATCGGTCCGTCAAAGCGTCTTTCGACTTTATAGTGAGTAACCGCTGAGCGTCCCGATCTTGAAACCGCCATCTTGAGCGGCTCCCTGATGGAACGGGCGATCGGCGCGTCGATTATCCCTTCGTCGAACTCCACAAGACCCGAGACGAGAGCCAGATAAGTCCTCTGAACTTCATGTTCTTTGATCATTTTTGACAACGCCTCAAAGCCTCTTACCGATAGCCCAAAGAGCATCAGGCCACTTGTTCCCTTATCCAATCGATGAACGACGCCAAAACGTCCGGGCGCTCCGACACCTTCGATGCGTGGGAACATGGCGAGCAAACTCTGCGCCATAGTCCCAGAGGAGTTGTTAGACCCAGGGTGCACCACTTGGCCGGCCCTCTTATTAATGACGGCGATATCCTCATCGAAATAGACAAGATCTACCTTGGTCGACAAACCACCACTCTCGGGAACGATTGACTTTTCGTCTGGCAGTTCTGCCGTCAGTTTCTGACCCGCCTCCACCCTGATTGAAGGCTTATCAACGACCAATCCATCAAGAAATACCGCACCATCGACTACTAGCCTGGTTACCGCAGCCCTTGGAAGTCCGAGAAGCATCGACAAACAACGGTCGACTCTAACGCCCTCTAAGGAATTAGGGACGACAAAACTCGGAGAACTACTCACTGATTTTGCCCCTATGGTTTATGTCTGAGCCCAAGTGCAATCACCGCCACGCCGAGTACTACTGCGGCGTCGGCGATGTTGAAGGTGGGCCAGAACCCCAAATAGATGAAGTCAATGACTCCACCACCATTATTCCTAAATATGCGGTCGACGAAGTTGCCCAACGCCCCACCGGCCAACAACGCTATACCAACCAGCATCGTCGTCTTTTCGACTTTGAGGGTAGCATAAACGAGCGCTACGAGGGCAAGTAGCACAAACAGGGCAATTATGTAGGGATGCCCTCGACCCAAAGAAAAGGCAAAGCCGGTGTTGTATTCGAGCTTAAGCTTCAGCGGCCCGAACAGGGAAATACTGCGGGACGCCAAGTTCGACTGTGCCCAGCTCTTCGAGAGTTGATCCAAAGCAACCACAAGGACCGCAACCGAACCGACAAGGACCCAACGCTTTAGCCCATAAAGCTTGCCTG
>JAJZCF010000005.1 GCA_021846265.1 Actinomycetes bacterium
AGTTCCAGGTTCCGAGCTTCGTTGACTCCATCTACTTAGTGTCCTCCGCTTATGGCTAATACCCAAGCGACATTTCGACCCCGCATAGCGACCCCCCCAGGTCGACTTGCCCAACTCACCTACCTATCAAAGCAGTACCGCCCCACCGATCCTGCCAAGCTCATGTCCCCTTAGCCTTCCCCAAAACTATAGGAACCCAAAAGTCCCCAATGAGAACATGCGTTAACTTGTATTAAAGCAAGTTTCATACAAGTTCACTGCCGAATTTCGTTCAGCATAGCTTAGTGCCAATATTAAATTCTTTAATTCGTCGAATCAGAGTCACCTAATCTGCACTAGCCAACTTGAGTCCGTTCCCCACCATCAGATTTACTTTATTCCAAATAGTATAAATACTTAGACTCGAAATGGCAATGGGTTTACCACTAGTTTCCTAAGTCATGGTACATATTTCAAAACTGTCTCGTCGCCGACCCAATGGTTTATTTCTATAGCGGAATTTTAATTCTAAATTGTGGCTCGTCACGCTGGCTTGTGGCCATATGGGTAGCTTCGATGGCCGCTGCACTTAGAAACTGACCAGAAACCGAATGCCCTGTCTGCTTGAGCACAATGAATCTGCTTTGGGGAATTAGTAAATGCAGCTTGTACGACGATGAAAGCTGAACTACTCGATCCGAGTCGCCATGGATTATTGATACCGGAAGTCTGAGCGAACCGACCAAGTGCTCCAAATCACCGAGTTCAGACCTCATTCTCACTTGCTCGGTCCAGAAGCTCTTGGTAGCTGTCCCACCCCAACTGCGATACCCACTCCACATAACCTGGGCCGCCCGAATAATCATTGACGAAAGCGCTTGTCCTAGGCCCACAGAGGCCAACACCGAATCGAACACTCCCAACGAACCTACCGATGCGGCGGGAGCAAGTAGCAAAGTTCCGATGTACTCCGTTGAGTCAAGTGCGCTCGCCGCAAGGGCAACTGCGCCACCGTAAGAATGACCAATCAGAATTTTCTTTCCCTTTACACCCTTCACGGCTTGGTTCAGAAACTCAGCATTTGAGAAGATCCCAGCCGGAGACAACCCGGAGTCGCCCCATCCAGGCCGATCGTATCCATAGGACCTAATCCGCTTCGGTAATCGTGAGGCCAATAAAGCAAGGTCGTCTATAGAACCCGGCTGTCCGTGCACAAATACACAGCTAACTTCAGACGTGGTCTCGTTGCGCGAATAAGGCACGAGACTTTCATGTGCCTTCCGCATCTTCTCCTTCTACCGGTCCCAGCCCACCAAGTTCACTCATAGCATGTCTCCCCAGCACATATACGGAGCTGAGAGAACCTGCTATTGCGACGAATGCGAGCAAACCCATTAGCCCTGGAGCCCAGAGCCTCTCCCCGAGCAAAACTCGAGCAAACACAAAGGACACAATCGGCTCTCCGATTGAGATAATCGGCAGAACTACGTGGAGTTCGCCCAGCTGGAAAGCACTTTGAGTAATAAGCAGTGCTTCAAGACCAAGAACAATAAGAACCAGGGTGTTAGGGGCAAAGGCTCCCCTAAAGAGGCCCAGAGCGACAACCCTCAACCCAAGTATCCTCTCCAAGACGCTCGCCAGTCCGACAAGCACCGAGGCAATTATTGAAAGCGAAATCGCTCGATAGTGACGTGATGCCCCCTTTAACAAAAAATGCGGAATTAGGGCTACCATTCCGACGAATACGGCGACAACTAGCACAATTGACATCCGATAGCTATCTTTAGCCTGAGCAGGCTGAAGGAGAATGTAGACACCAACCCCAAATCCTGCCGCCAAAGAAAGCCACGAAATGCGCGAGCTAAGTTTATTAAAGCCGAAATATGGAGCGCTAACGATTGAAACCACCAGACCCAGGGAAAGTATTGCCTGTACTACCGCAACTTTTCCAAAAGCTAAAGCCAGGATTTGAAAGGCTATGGCAACGACATCCAATGCGATTCCTCCGAGCCATCCACCATGTTTGAACAGGGAGAATAGAAGGCCCGGCCTCATATTCAGGTCATCAGACCTGTCTTTGGTCGCGGCGAGCTGAAGCAACGACGCGAAAGCAAAAGCGATAGCAGATGCGATAGACAAGACATAAACCATCTTCAGCCATATAGGCTAGCTGCGATGTCTAAGAGAGTGCTTGTCGTGTCTGCGCGTATGGGTGCAGGTCACCATGGGGCTGCCAATGAGATAATCAGTCGAATGGAGCAGAGGGGCTGGGAAACCAGACTCGTCGATTTCTTAGATGCTTCCCCGTTTGCCGGCAGATTCCTTGAGCGCACCTACCATTTTCAAATTGAATCCGCTCCGTGGAGCTATGACCTGATCTACTGGCTTTGGTCTCGAGTCAAATTTCTTGCACCCGTGGCTACCTTCTTTCTTGGCATTCTATTTGAAAAGCGGTTAAAAAGATGGGCGAAGGAATTCGATTCCGATCTCGTCATTACGACCTACCCTTTTGCTTCAGTCGTGCTTGGACGTGCGCGATCCCGCAGGTTGCGAACTCTCAAAATCCCGGTAGTCACCTACTTAACTGACTTTGCAGTGCATCCACTTTGGGTTCACAAGGGCGTCGATGCGCACTTATGCGTTGCTGATGTCTCTTCCGAACAGGTCGAAACTTTACTTGGCAAAAAAGCCGACGTCATTGGACCGGTGGTTGCTTCGAATTTTCAAAGGTCAAACGACCCGGATCCAATCCGTGAAAGCCTGGGACTACCTTCCGACAAGTTGATAGTCCTTGTGGTAGCCGGATCCTGGGGGGTCGGCTCACTCGAGCAGACCGTAGAGGAACTTTCAGAGATCGAAGATGTCCACCCCGTTGTCGTCTGTGGCAGAAACACCGACCTCGCAGAGAGACTTCAAAGAAACGGAGTCGGCACCATCTTTGGTTGGACGACTCGAATGCCCGAGTTGATGTCTGCCTCGGATGTAGTAATTCAGAATGCCGGTGGTCTGAGTGCGATGGAGGCCTTTCAATCAGGCGTACCTGTTGTCAGCTACCGCCCGATAGCGGGTCATGGCAGATACAACATATTCCACATGGAACGCGCTGGCGTAACGATCTGGGCAAAAAGCAAAGAGGAGCTCTCAAATGCTATAAAGTCCGCCGCCACCGGGCACGAACTTCTTGCGAGGCGGGCCACAAACCTTTTTACTGACCGATTGATCCCAGTCGTGGAAGACGTTATGATTCGCGCATCGAGGCAACATTACGGGCTGTTTCGAAAGAGTGACCTAGTCAATATACCTAGAAAACTTGCGTCGTTAGGAGCGGCGACGCTTGCGGCCTTTTTTGCATTCAATTTGGCCGCCAATGCACTGAGCTCAGATGGGCTGAATGTCGATAAGGCTTCACAAGTCGGCAAGTTTGCCTACGTGGTCCTAAAGCCAGGGCTTTCAAATATCTCTGATCCGCAACTTTTGAAATACCTCCTTCAAACCGAAACCGCTGTTGTGGTACCCGGGCAGCTCGCCCTCGCAAATCCCTCGGCAGTGCGCCAAATCGCTCGTGATGGGATAGACGTTTTAAATGGGGGCTGGGAGAGTAACTCCGCACTTCATCTCTTCATGCCCTCGAACGCGGTTGCTACTACGGAGCACACTTTGGACACAATTACCGGATTATCCGTTTCGATTTATGTTCCCCAGGAACAGGTCAATTCGGTAGATTTGGCATGGATTTCGCTTCACCACCAGACCCTCGTCCACGCACTATTCATTAACCGGATTCAGTCGAACTTCAAATTCAAGTCGGGCAGCGTCTACGAGATCAACGGGACCGGAATGACACCCGCAGAGGTAATCGGCAGGTTGAAGCTACTCCAGTCGGGGCTTTCGCGGCAGGGCTTTATTCAAGCAGCGGCCTCCACAATCAATTGAAGCGAATCATTGTGAACGATCCCGCCAAGCCCGCCGCATTGCTCAACTCGGTCCTGAAATACTCGGCGGGTATCGGGCTTGCTGAGGTCGGTTATCGCTCCTTCCCAGCACTTAGTTCTCTGCCGCAGCTGAGACGGACAGTTTGGCCCTACTTCCTAGGAACTGGATCCTCTTCCTCTGTAGCCCTTACCTTCGACGACGGACCGGATCCAAAGTCCACTCCCCTGTTTATCGAAGAGCTGGATCGCCTCGGCGTCAAAGCTACCTTTTTCGTCCTTGGAGAAATGGCAGAACGGTACCCATATTCACTTCGCGAACTTGTATCTGCTGGGCACGAAATCGCCCTGCACGGTAACTGGCACCGAAACCACCTCTTTCGAAGTGCGAGAAGCATTCGCTATGACATGGAGAGGTCCTACGCCACCGTCTCTGAGATCGCCGCAGCCGCACCGATCTTCTTTCGGCCGCCATATGGGGTAATCACTCGACCTACTCTAGCTACGGCATCCCAGCTTGGGCTTCGAAGCGTACTATGGGGAACCTGGGGTCGAGATTGGCGCAAACTAGCAACACCTTCCAGCGTCATGAAAGACCTTAAATCTAACTTCGCTCCGGGATGCACGGTCTTGTTGCATGACTCGGATTGCACCAGCTACCCAGGCTCCTACAGGGCAACCCTGGCAGCACTGCCCGACCTCGCCGAACTATGTGCTCAGAACGGACTTAAGCTAGGACCACTAGCGAACCATGGATTTTAAATCGACGGCGCTAACTCTCGTCGGGTTCGAAAGTTCCACTGCTACCGCCATCTTGTTCGAAATCAATGCCAAAGCTCCCAAGCGGGCTAGACCCTTTCGTTTCTGCCCTCCAACTCCAAAGATTCCGTGACACCACCTGCAGTGCGCTTGCTATTGGAATTCCGATCAGGGCTCCAGTGACACCCGCAAGCTGCGCACCTACCAGCACAGCAAGAAGTATCCATAGAGGGTTAAGTTTGACTGTCTTCGCCATGATAAGAGGATTCAACAGATGATTCTCGACCTGCTGGTAGATCAAAAAAACAACCAGCGAAACGAGTCCGGCTAGAGGCGAATGCAAAAAGGCGACGATTACTGTTGGAATTCCGGCCAACAAGCCGCCTACAAGTGGCACAAGATCTACAAATGCGACCCAAACCGCAAGGACTACTGCGAATGGTACCCCTAATACTGCCAGGGTTGCGCCAATCACGATGCCGGCAATCAGCGAAGTAAGGACATTACCGGCTACATACCCGGCCACCGCTCTGCTGGTTTCATCAATCATCAAAGATGCCCGCCTCGACACGCCTTGGGACATCTGTCCCAGCACTGCTTTGATCAACTCAGGTGCCTCGAGTGCCACAAATATCGCCAAGACGAAAACCGTCGCCAGGGAAGCGATGGTAGAGACAAAACCTTTGGCGGCGAGATACGCCGGCTTGGCGGCACTCCCAGCCAAAGTTGCCAACTTAGATAAAGAGGCATTTATATACTGCGTGAGGCCCAGCCGATGGATAAGATCGCTCAGCTGCCCTTTTTTGGACTGTGCTTGAGTCACGAGCTTTGGAAGTTCATTGATAAGCTTCGCTCCAGCGCTATATAAGGGTTGGCTCAGCACGAAGATCAAAAGGGCAACCAAAACAAGCATCGTCACGAAGACGACGGGTACGGCCATGCTCCTTCGCATCCCAAGACGCTTCAGGGCCCTCACCGCTGGCTCAGCGATTACGGCCAACACGACTGCAACCACCACCTCGATGCTAAGGTGGCGCAAATTCCATGCGACGACGACCAATAACAGAGTTATAGCGGTAAGGCCCTCGATCACCAAAAGCCGCTTAACAAAGCCCCACTGGTTACTCTTTTGCGGACTATCTTGCAATATGGATCACCAGACCAATTTAGAAGATGTCAGACTATTGTGTCCGCTTAAGCTGACCCTCAGAATAGAAAAGATCCCGCTAACGCTAGATTTTGCTGAGGTTAAGGTTATTCTTTGAGCGAGAAGTGATGCAGGATCAGCAATTGGACAAGATGCGCGGGGAAAGTGTAAAGGCAACTCGATCAAGCCTTTTCAAATTGCTCAGGCGATTTGGCCTATTCGGTATCCGCGGAGCAGTCGTCTTTTTCATAATCGAATACTTGGTTGTTCCAAATATCGCAGGTCCAAAAAAGACACTAAGCCTGCTCGGTGGCGCAAACTACGCCCTGGTGGCGGCGTCGGTAGGCCTTGAAATATTTGCCCTTATTGCCTATGCTCAGCTTACTCACTCCGTACTCCCAAGACCAGCTCCAGCGGTCTGGAAGCTATTCCGCATCGATCTTTCATCTCTCGCAGTATCACACGTTCTTCCAGGAGGGGCGGCTTCTGGGACTGGAATTTCGTTGAGGCTCATGACAAGTTCCGGCGTTTCTGCGACAGACGCTGGCTTCGCCATAGCTATACAAGGCATAGGGTCAGCGATCATCCTCAATTTGATCCTCTGGCTAGCATTAATTATTTCGATTCCTCTAAACGGCTTCGATCCCATTTATGCGGTGGTTGCCCTCCTTGGAGTCGTGCTGATCGGTGCTTTCGCACTGCTACTTATTCTTTTCACCAAAAACCAACCTCGCGCCCTCGCTGTAGTGAGCAAAATAGCGCGCCGCATACCATACCTCAAGCCGGATTCGGTAGAGGATATTTTTGTTCGGATAGGCGAACGGATCAAAGAACTATGGGAGAATCCGGAGCTTCTACGGCGTGCCTTGCTATGGGCAGCGATCAACTGGCTAGCCGATGCAGGATCCCTCTGGATCATGATCTTGGCATTTGGCCGTGCAGTGGATCCCATTTCGCTGCTAGTCGCCTACGGTTTAGCCAACGTTCTGGCTGCCATTCCGATTACTCCTGGTGGCCTCGGGGTAATAGAGCCAGCGCTAATTAAGCTCCTGGGAGGCTTCGGAGTCCCGAGGGGTATAGCGATCCTATCGGTAATTAGCTATCGCCTATTTAACTTTTGGATCCCCATCCCAGCTGGTGCAGCGGCATATGTGAGTTTGAAGGTAAAGGGACCTCAGCCACAGCCAATTGAGACGATGGAACTAGACGCCATAGACCCAAGAATAATTCCCAAACCTAAACCCATTGATCCCTTTGATGACTGACCGCCGTGGGGGCAATATCGACAAATATGGCGCAACAGCTTTAATCGGCTTCAAGAGTCAAGAAAGACTTCCGCCTCCATGTGCGTCAGTTCCTCAAAAAGCCCTTTTTTCTTCCTGAAGCCATTTATCTCCATGGAAATATCTTGGTTAGTGTTGGCAAAGATCAGCAAAGATTCTGCGGTAACTTCGATGGTAAGCGACTCGATGACACTTGCGTGGGAGCGGTCTAGGGCATCGGCTATACGCAAGATTCCAGCGAGAATAAGTACCTTTGAACGCTCTTTGACGCGAAGTCTTTGAAATGCTGAGTAATCAGTGGGCTTAGGTGTTCCACGCTTGTGAAAGCGCACTACGGAGGAGATAATCGACTTCTCCAAGTCAGAAAAACCCTTAAGGGGGCTGGACTCAACGAGGTAAGCGGAGTGCTTATCATGATCCTCTTGTGCAATCCACTCACCGATGTCATGCAGTATGGCGCTATAGCCGAGAAGCTCAATGTCGGAAGCATCAAGTTTTAGTTTTTCCTTTAGAGAATCGGCTAAGGCAATTGAAAACTCCTGCACCTTGATTGCGTGGCTGTTTAGACCATGAAACTTCTCTGCTAATGCCCGAACGGCTCCCTCGCGAAGCTCATGAGCATCAAAGGCAAACTCAAAGTCCTCTCTCGCCTCCAAAAGGTCCAAGATTATGCCCTCCCTGAGAGCCCAATCTGAGTATCTAAGCGTATTGACTTTGGTGGCTGAAAGGATCTCGGCGAGTACGAGCCAGCCGATTGGCAAAAGATCGACCCTCTTTGGATCGACGCCAGGAATGGCAAGTCTCTTCTGCGCTCCTAGTGAAAGCAGCCTCTTCCCAATTTTTTGGAGCTCTCTAGTCTCAACGGGCTCGTCATCGAACTGCTCGGCTTGGTCGCCCGCACCGCTAGACAACTTAGCGATCTTCAAGAGGGCTCCAAAGGTCCCGGAGGAGACCACAATGGAACGAGGGTCAAAGTCAACAATTTTGGAAATAGCAGGCTCCATAACCCTGTGAACATGCTTCACAAGGGCCGATCTCTCCTTGGATGAAAGAGGGTCAGAGCTAACAAACTGCGACTTAAGCCGACCCACGCCTAAAGGAAGTGACGAGGTGAAGTAGCTCTGCCTCTGATCACCTATGATCAACTCGAGACTCCCGCCACCTAGATCGCAGATAAGCGCGGGTACCGGTTCAAGACTCAGGTGAGATCTCACCGCTTGATAGATCAGCTGGGCTTCACGAACCCCCGAAATTACGTGAGGACGAACTCCAGATACTTCTTCGATCGCCGCAAGCACAACTTCGGAGTTTGAAGCATCTCGAAATGCTGAAGTAGCAAATGCTATGGTCTCCTCAGCTCCTGCTAATTCGGCAATCTTGGAAAGCTCTGCCACGGTTTTGGCGGCCTTTTGAATACTTGAGGCAGAAATAGAGTTTGAAAGCGCCACTTCTTCGCCAAGACGAAGCATTCTCTTCTCAGAAGCCACAATGTGAAAGCTTCTATCTGGTCGAGCAATGACGACAACAAGGTGAAAAGAGTTCGACCCAAGGTCTAGTGCCGCTATAACCGGCCCCTTGTTGTTTACAAAATACGGCGTAGCGCTCATCGAGGATTATGTCCTCTCAAATATTTCGAGATCCCTTAGCATCTGAGAAAGCACGACCTTTGCCGTTCTGAAGTCGGCGCTCGGATCGACAGTATCTGCAAGCTCCCGGAATGCAACGGCTAGATCAAAAAACGCAGCTACACTGCCAGCCAGGCTCATGTCCAGTCCCATCGGAACGGCACCAATGGCGCTTTCCAATTGTCTGTCAAAGGACGCAACGATATCCCCTGAAGAAATCTTCGACGCGTGAAAAGCCTCGGTAGATTCGAGCATTTCAAGTAACTTCTCGGTTGACAAGCGCAACTTCTCGGCGTATTCGTTGTCCCAAACAACTACACCGTAATGAATCATCTTTCTTGAGCTATCGCTGCTAGCTAGCCTTGATTCACTAATAGCGAGATGGTGGTTAAAGATATTCTCGGCAAGTCGGTCGCCTTTAGCTATGAAATCTCGACCGTTTGAGATAGCCAAGGACAGCTGAGCGTACTCTCGCAAAAGGATTTCGACTTCACTAAAATCCTTCGTCAAGGCATATAGATAACAAGCGGCCTCCCAGGCGACACCCCTAAAACTGAAGGATTCCACTTCGCCTGGCAGCGCAACTAGCGAGCTAAGCATTATCGAGGAGAGCAGTA
Source organism: Actinomycetes bacterium (assembly GCA_021846265.1). GTDB lineage: Bacteria > Actinomycetota > Acidimicrobiia > Acidimicrobiales > Acidimicrobiaceae > JABEUN01. The sequence continues at coordinate 9,340 of JAJZCF010000005.1, forward strand.
ATCCATTGCTCATCCAAAATTCTAAAGACGACAAATCGGGTCGAATCTGCTCGGAAAGAGTACTATAGGGGGATCTTTCGGTAGCTCTTTCTAGCTTTGTCTTCTTGCTTCCAACGCCCCCAGCAGACTCAAAGCAACCGGCTATCAAAGCGGCGGTATCGTCGAAATCCCTCTGGTGGACTTCGATTTCGACCTCGCTATAAAAAGATCCATCTAGAAATTCGACTTCATCCACGTCTATTTCGATCGGCAACTTGACGCCATTGCTGGCGACTTTAAAACTGGTTCTATCGGTTTTCAAGCTCACGGTAGGAATGATGGAATCCTCCAGGTTCAAGCGCTGCAGCGCTTTACGTATGGGGCCAGGTATTTCATCACGATCCCCCTCTACCTCAATTTCCTCCCTTTGTGTTGCACCCGCAGAGTTGAAGTTTCTTGGTATTTTCATCGTCCACACCCCGAGAGTGGGCTCGCCGTTCACTGTCCGAAACCGCAGTCCGATACCCAGACGACCCAAGTCAAGATTTTTGGAATCGAAGTAGAGAGAAAGCTGCTCCCTCCTTACCTCGTCTACCTTGGACAGGCCGACACCTATGTCGACTTGCAAAGGATCTTTGATGCTAGATGAATCAATCTTGTATTCTCGTTCGATGGCCACGCCTAAGCCCTCCCCATCAAGGTCCTTGACCTTTCGACCGCCAGCTCTGACAACTGCACCTGAGCGCACTTTCCATCCTTCTGCACGAGCCGCTCCCAGTGGCCATCAGCTTCAGCCTGCCAAGTCTGGACGTCGTCAGACCAATCGAGGGTCAGTATTTCGACAATTCGTGCCTCAATCACCGGATCTACGACTGGCACTAAAAGCTCCACCCTCCGATCGAGGTTGCGCTGCATGAGATCAGCAGAGCCGAAAAAGAGCTGGCGCTTAGAACCGCCGGCGCCTCCGAAGCAAAACACTCGGGAGTGCTCCAAAAACTGTCCCACTATTGATCGAACCGTTATGTTCTCACTTAATCCAGGAACCCTAGGCTTCAAGGCGCATACTCCCCGAACTAACAAGTCGACCCGTACGCCTGCCATGGAAGCTGCGTAAAGCTCATCGATAATGTCCGGATCAACTAGGCCATTTACCTTGAGCAAGATTCTCCCTTGTTCGCCAAGGTCGACCTGTGCACGGATAAGCTCGACAATCCGGCTGCGCAATTCACTCGGAGCAAGAATCAATCTTTCGTAGGATTGGCGCTTGGAATAACCCGTTAGGTAGTTGAAGACCTCATTCAGATCTGCGCAGAGCTTTTGGTCACCGCTGAGCATGCCAATATCTTCGTATGTCCTTGCAGTCTTTGCGTTATAGTTTCCCGTGCCGATGTGGCAATACCTTCTTAACCCCTCCGGCTCTCGTCGCACCACTAAAATAGCCTTCATATGAGTCTTAAGCCCCACTAGCCCATAGACCACGTGCACGCCGGCCTGTTCGAGCTTCTTTGCCCAACCGATATTTGCTTGCTCGTCAAAACGGGCCTTGAGTTCCACCAGAACTGCAACCTGTTTATTATCTTCGGCGGCTTTAATCAATGATCCAATAATCGCCGAATCTCCAGAGGTACGATAAAGCGTCTGCTTAATGGCCAAGACTTCAGGATCCCTGGCCGCCTCTTCGACGAACATCTCGACAGTCCCAGTGAATGTCTCGTAAGGGTGGTGTAAGAGAATATCGTGTTCTTTAATTGCCGCGAAGATGTCTGGACGAGGTAGACCTTCGGACATGAGGGCGAACGGAGTAACTAGCGGCGCTCTCATCTGTTTTAAATCTGGCCGGTCGCAATCATAGATCGTCCACAACCCGGAGAAGTCCAGTAGAGACGCCGTCCTATACACGTCGTCTTCATGGATCTCCAATTCCCTTACTAGCAGGTCGACAACGTCATCACTGGCGTCCTCAGTGATCTCTAACCTGACAGCCCGACCAAAGCGCCGTCGCCTCAGCTCGAGTTCGACCAGGGAAAGCAGGTCATCTGCTTCCTCTTCCTCCAACGTCAAGTCTGCATTTCGGGATACTCGAAAGACATAACTTTCCCCTATGTCCATCTCGGGGAAAAGCGACGGTAGATGCGAAGCTATGAGATCTTCGAGGGGAATGAATTCACCCTCTTTAACTTCTATCAATCTTGGTAAAAGAGGGGGGATCTTGATCCGGGCAATGTGGTTTCCTTCGGAGTCAGGATCCCGCACCACAACCGCAAGGTTTAAAGAGAGGTTGGAGATGTAAGGAAAGGGGTGTGAAGGGTCCACTGCTAATGGGGTCAGAACTGGAAAAACATCATTTAGAAAAACGCTGGACATCACCTGCCTCTCCTCGGCGCTAAGTTGACTCCATGAGACAAGGTGCAGGTCAACCTTCGGCAAATCCACCCGGAGGAGCTGATCATAGATACGGTCAGCCCGCTCAAGTATTTCAACTAGCAGCTTGCGTATCGCCTTAAGCTGCTCTCGAGGTGTAAGACCATCGGTAGACAGCACTCCTAGGTTCGCCGCCAACTGGTCTTTAAGGCCGGCGACCCTGACTTGGAAAAACTCGTCGAGCCCATTCCCGAAAATCGCCAGAAACTTGATCCGCTCTAGAAGGGGCAACCTTGAATCGTCGGCCAGGTCGAGCACCCTCTCGCCAAAACTTAGCCACGAAAGTTCGCGATTATAAAACCTTGCTGTGCCGAAAGATCCTATCTGGGCTCTGTCTATTGAACTCATAGATAGTAACCTACCTAGGTAGTGCAGAGCATCAGAGCAAATCAACGACACAAAGCGCCAAAGAGTTGGCAATTTCAGTTCAAAGACAATGTCTTCGTTCCAACTTTAAAGAACAGGAGGCGCCGTAGTGAACTGGGCATGATCATTCTAGCTGACCTTATTGCGGCGCTTGTTTGGCTGCTAGCCAAGGTAGGCCTCAACTCGGCGATGCCTACTCACGTTCCGCTGAGCGCCATTTGGCTCTTAGTCCTCCCACTCCTATGCCACCTAGCACTGCACGTGTTTGCACCTAACGCCGACCCTACTGCACTTCCGATCGTGAGTTTCTTGAACGCATTCGGATACGTACTCATCCAGCGCCTTGATCCTGCAGAGGCGACTTTACAGTCGCTTTGGAGCGCCGTCGGCGTTTTCGGATTTGTTCTCACGCTCGTTTTCATACCTAGAATTGAGCTTCTCGACAAATATCGATACCTGCTCATGCTCGGTGGTGTCGCACTTTTACTTATGCCACTTGCTCCGGTCATTGGCGAGAACATCAACGGCGCTAGACTCTGGATTCACCTTGGGCAATTGAGCTTCCAACCCGTCGAAGCCGCCAAGATCATGCTTGCTATTTTTTTTGCATCGTACATGACTGAAAAGCGCGAGCTTCTGAGCAACTTTTCGCCATTTCATATCAAAAAAGCATCTGGTGCTTTGCGCGCAGGTGGACCGATACTGGTTGCTTGGGCGATCTCCCTTCTGATTATGACGGCTGAGAGAGACGTGGGCTTCTCACTCTTGATTTTCTTGGTCTTTATATTTGCTCTTTGGATCGCTACCTCGAATGGCTGGTATTTGATCTTTGGCGGAGTTCTATTTAGCGTGGGAGCGTTCGTCGCTTCAAAGCTATTTTCCCAGGTGAGTGAGCGGATTACGATCTGGTTAGATCCCTGGAAGTATTCGTTGACCATTGGCTATCAATTAGTGCAAGCACAGTACGCTTTTGGCTCGGGAGGAATCTCTGGGACTGGTCTCGGTCGCGGTCACCCGGGACTAATACCCGTGGTCACTTCCGATTTTATTTTTGCGGCCATAGGCGAAGAAATGGGTCTTTTGGGTACTACTGCAGTTCTGTTTCTCTTCATCCTTCTGGTCGGGTTCGGCTTGAAGGCGGCCCGACGAGCAGATACGCAGTTCGCTATGTTATGTGCCGCAGCACTTGCGCTCACGCTTGGTCTGCAAGCTTTTTTCATAATGGCAGGTGTCACCAGATTGCTACCATTGACCGGCGTCACACTCCCCTTCGTCGCATACGGCGGCTCTAGTTTGGTCGCGAACTACGTTCTCATCGCTCTGCTTCTCCGCATCTCCGATCAGTCAAATAGGCGATCATCGCCGCACCTTGCGCCGCGAACAAGGCTCAAGACCAACTAGGGAAGTAGTAGCCGATCGATGAGTATTGCGGCCTTCGGACTTTGAGATAAGGCTAGGAGCACTGCGTCAGATGGCCTGGCCGGAAAGCTTTTGAGCCCCGCGTTCGGCGAGTTCAACGTGACCTCGGCCAAGAAGGTACCTTTCGACCTTCCAACAATAGCTACATACTCGATTACAAGTCCGTACGCCTTCAAGATTTCACAAGTGAGTGTGTTTGCCAAGGGACGGGGAGGGGTAATTCCCCGCAATACCGACGCTAGCGCTGAGGCTTGTTCCAAGGAGATCGGAATGTCTATCCGTTGAGAGTTGTCGTCAGTTAACCGCAGTCGCATCCGGGCATGTGTTTCGGGTAGGGCAACTCCCACGTCTTCGACCTCAGCGGGTCTAAGCCTTTCGATCTTTGACACCGAATCTAGCTCAACTTCATGAAAAGGCACGTTTAGGAGGGCTTCGTTAAAGTTCGGAACCGGCTCTTTCTCTTCCTTGGACAATTCAGCCAGCCGATCGGGTTCTCCTTCCCATTCAGCTTCGCCATGACCAGTATCGGTTGATCCCCCAACGATGCCAGCAGTGCTAGGCTCGCCGACAGACTCATCGCCGACCGCCTTATAAGCATCAGTATCGCTCGGCACGGCTTCTCCTCATTCCGACATTGAGTACGAAACCCATGCAAATTGAAAAGGCAACCGTAGCCGATCCTCCATAGCTCATGAACGGAAGAGGTATGCCGGTAATGGGCATAATGCCCATCGTCATGCCTGCATTTTGAAACACCGAATATACGACCAAAGCAAAGATGCCCCCACAAAGCATTCTTCCCAGCAGGTCGCGAGCTGATTTCATCGCTGACCAGATTCTAAAAGATAAAAACCCGTAGGCAAGAAGTAGGCCGCCAGCGCCAATAAAGCCAAGTTGCTCACCGACTGCAGTAAAGATAAAGTCCGTCTGTTGCTCGGGCACATAAGCGAGGTTAGTTTGCGGGCCGTTGAATAAACCCTTGCCAAACAAAGAGCCAGACCCGATGGCTATCTTCGACTCAGTCAAGTTGTAGCCGGTGGTAAGTGCATTTTTGTTTGGGTTCAAAAACGCAGTCAGCCGAAGGACCTGGTAGTGCTTTAGTATCCCAAAATGAACTACTAAAAAGATCGCTATCGTTCCGCAAAGTCCGAGTAGCAGCAGATAACGCAGGGGTACACCAGCTATCACTAGCATCCCGGCCAGCACTATACCCATGATTAAGGCGGTGCCAATGTCTGGCTGCTTGATGACCAATCCCATCGGAACGAGCGCCATAACCAAGACAAGTATTAAGCTTTTCAAGCTGCTTTCGCCCTGGTGAGTCTCGTAGAAGTAAGCCACTGCCATAATCATCCCGAGTGCCGCAAACTCGGAAGGCTGGAGTTGAAAAGGTCCTAACTGGTACCATCTTTGGGATCCAAGCGCACTTTTGCCAATCCCGGTGAGTACTCCCAGCAATGCAATAAAAACACCACCGTAAGCTATGTAGGACAGGTTGGCTAGCTTGGAGTAGTCGATAAGCGAGACCACAATCATGACCACGAGGCCAATCGCTACAAATATCGCCTGTCTCTGCAAGTAATACTGTGGACTTAGCCCAGCGATCGCTAGCTTGTCCTTCGTAGCCGAATAAACCATGACTATCCCCAAAGTGGCGATGCCAAGCACAACGATGACCAGAGAGTAGTCAAACCTCAGTATCGTCTCCTTGAACGCCTTGACTCTGGGGTCTTGCATTGTGAATGTCAAACTGCGAACACCTCTGTTGTCTCTCTAGAGAGCGAATCTAAGGGCTTTTATAATCCCTTGGTACAAACTAGAAGCTGCTAAGAGTACTTACACCAGTAAGGATGCTCAGCTGCAAAATCTAGCCTATGGAATATTTAGATTCGAGCGACGGACCACACTTCAATCGGCTGCGGGTCGAGCTCGGCGATGTGGACTTTAGCAAATCGACGCTAAATCCCCGTCCGAAAATGCGGCCTTCGCGACCAAGAAGCGTCAGGCCTTCAAGTTGAGGTTGCGCTCCTCAGACTCCTTGCCACTCAAGGCGCAGTGACGATCTGCATGGCACTTCCGATAAAAAAAAGCGAAATTGCAGTTTCAACGTTCTTCGAAACTCGCTAGGTACAGCAAAATTCATAAAAAACGCTACTTATTGCCTACGCCCGGGAGAAGGTCCGACACAGAAGTTCGATAAACAAATCTCCAAGTGTGCCTGCACTAGCCACTTGACAAAGGAGAAGCACATCGCGCTCCATAGTTCACAAAGGTCTAAGTTCCAACTAGAGCCAGGGTCCGGTCTCTATTGTCGGCAACCCAGATTAGCGAGCCAACGCTAACGACCTTGTGTCCGTCAGTACCGATTCGTTGCAATCGGGCCAGGCGCCTGTTGTGACCTAAGGCGAACCCCCGTCGATGGACGAGACCAGAAGCCCGGTCCGTTGTGATAAAGAGTTCGCATCGTCAAGTTATGACAACATTTCCCGCATGCCCTAATAACTTTCCAAGTTAGAACCTAAAAAGCTCTAAGATCAAACTACATTATGAGTGTGCGATGCGGACTGTTTCGGATAAAACCGCAGGGATTTAGGAGAGTTTCCAGATGAGCCTATTCCGTAGGATGTCTCAGGTGTTTCAACAGAAGGCAAATACCGCCCTCAATAAGGTTGAAAATCCAACAGAGGCCCTTGACCTCTCCTATGAAAAGATGTTAGAGAACCTACAGCAAGTGCGTAGGAGCATCGCAGACGTCCTGACTTCGCAAAAGAGGCTTGAAGCTCAACGAGCTCAACTTCAGGCTCAGTACGACAAACTGCAAGGCCAAGCTAGGCAAGCACTCCAGCAAGGTCAAGAAGATCTAGCGAAAACGGCACTGGGGCGAGCGCAAAGCCTTGAAGGCCAAGTCACCGCGCTTGATCCACAAATAGAGCAACTCAAAGGACAAGAGCAAGCCCTTGAGGCTACCGCCCAGAAGCTGTCTTCAAAACTGGAGCTCTTTCGTTCACAGCGCGAGACTATGAAAGCCCAGTACACTGCTGCGAAAGCTTCAACTCAGGCGATGGAAAATCTTACCGGCCTATCGGAACACATGACAGACGTCACGCTGATGATGGACCGAGCTCAAGAAAAGATTACTCAGGCTCAGGCGAGATCGGCAGCAGTCGGCGAATTGGCGGACAGCGGGGTCCTGGATCAAATTGCTATTGGCGGACCCAAAGATGACATAGAGGCAGCCCTGAGGGCGAATTCGGCCGATGGAAATATAAACCTCCAGTTGGAGCAGATGAAGGCAGAGTTGGGCCTTACCCAACCGTCTGCCTCGGGTGGTCAAGCAACGCTTGAGCAGGGCAAGGTCAACCAGCCGATCGGTGAGGTGGGGGCAGCATCCCCAGCAGCTACCGACGATAGCCTGGTGGTGCGAATCGCCGGAGTAACTCGTTATAGAGTTCCTTCTTCCATCAAGCCGGCGCTTGAAGGTCTTGACGTCGCTATGGAGACTGCAATAAACTCCGGCGACGAAGCTAGTTTTTCGAAGTGTGCCGACAGCCTTCAAAAACTACTAGCGAAGTCTGGAACCGAACTTCAAGAGACCGACCTCACTCCGTCTGACCTAGTGGTTCCGGCACCCGACATGACTATCGCCGAGGCCAAATCGCTCCTCGGCAAAGAGTGACCTCAGCTCAGGTACTCTTGGTGCGATTAGCTGGTTGAGATAGGTTGTCGCACTCGAGGCGGGTTCAGCTGTGTGCGGCGACGTTCGCCCCATATATTTTACAGACCCCCCAAAATGCAAACCCTCATAGTAGCCCCCACTAGCTTTGTGCGGGTGGATACGGTACTTACCATTGAACGGTTGAGGGTGAGCAGGGGCGACAATCTCGTGCTTGACAACGTGACAGCCGAACTTGCAAGCGGAAGTGTGACCGGACTTTTGGGAGCAAGTGGATCAGGCAAATCCACGCTTATGCGCTCAATTGTAGGTGTCCAGCGGATCGATTCAGGAAAGATTACCGTTTTGAACCTTCCCGCTGGAGCCAAGGAGCTGAGGAAAAAATTAGGATACGTCTCTCAATCGCCCGCCGTGTACCTCGACCTAACCGTTGTTGAAAACCTAAACTACTTCGGTTCAATTTTTGCCCTGCCCGACACACGCGTTGACGAGGTACTAGAGAGAGTCTCTCTTGCAAGCGCCCGCAAGCAACTTGCTTCGAACCTATCAGGGGGGCAGCGCGCCCGGTTGTCCTTGGCCCTTGCCCTGCTTCCTTCTCCCGCAATTCTTGTGCTAGATGAACCAACGGTGGGCCTGGATCCACTGCTGCGTGAGGAACTCTGGGACTACTTTCACGAGCTAGCAAGTCAAGGATGCACACTCTTAGTTTCAAGTCATGTCATGGATGAAGCGGAACGTTGCGATGACTTAATCCTGCTTAGAGACGGGCAAATAATTTTCCACGCCTCACCAGCAGATCTCAAAGCATCAACGGCGACGGACAATTTAGACTCGGCATTCCTTGCTTTGGCTAAGCGAGCTGAAAATGAGCTCTAGGCGAATCTTCGCTACTGCTAGACGACTGCTAGAACAGTTGAAGCATGATCCGCGAACAGTCCTGCTTCTTTTAGCCGTCCCTCTTGTGCTTATGATTCTCCTTCGGTATCTCTTTGGCTCGCAACTAACCGAATTCAACCAGCTGGCCCCGATGCTTATAGCGCTTTTCCCCTTTACCATCATGTTCGTAGTGACATCGATATCGATGCTAAGGGAGCGCATGACCGGAACCCTTGAGCGACTCCTGACTTCGCCTATTTCGAAACTTGAAATACTTCTCGGCTATGGGCTGGGTTTTGGCATTTTGGCGGTTTTGCAAGTTGCACTCGTGCTCCTGGTCACCTTCGGGCCACTGGGCATGAAAACTAGTGGAAACCTTTCGATGCTTTTAGTCTTTTCGGTGCTAGATGCCCTAATGGGCACTTCCCTCGGATTACTTTTTAGCGCTTTTGCAAATTCTGAATTTCAAGCGGTGCAGTTTCTGCCTGCCTTCATATTTCCCCAAATGCTACTTTCTGGAATTTTTATTCCGCGCAATCAAATGCCTTGGGTGCTTAGGTACCTTTCAGACATATTTCCGTTGTCGTATGCCATCGACGGCGCTTCGCGAACGTCTGCAAGCACTGTTTGGACCCTCGCTTCCAGTGTTGACTTATCGGTGGTCGCAATAGCAATCCCACTTTCACTTGCGCTTGGTGCGCTTACTCTCAAACGGCAAACCAGCTAAGTCAAACCAGCTAAATAAACATTGTTTAGCCTTTAAGGGGTCTCTCGACTGGCCCAGGCCTTCCCAAATACCTTCTACTGGTGGTCGCCAACCAAACTGACCGCCTCAAAAAAGATAAGGCTGAAAGTATCAAGTCATCACCGGAGTGCCGCCAACTCTTACCATGACAACACCAAGTATTACTTGATCGTCTGACATAGCGCAACCTCAGTCCGAGCACAATGGCCACAACCTCAAAAGATAGCCTTTATAACAACTTATTGACGGCTTCGTGAAGGGCCGTCGTTGGTGCCCCACCCGCAGGGTCGGGAGCTAATACTGGCGGATGCTCCCGACAACCCCCTTGATAGCTAGGACGTCTTGTCGCACCGCCCAAGTCGGCAAAAAACTCTAAAGAGTGACCGGTACAAATGTGGGTCGAGACGAGATAAGCGCTCGAGAACCGCAGCGACTAGCAGGATTACGCCAGTCCTGGTCCAGCTGAATCCAGCGCTCAATAAGTACCTAGGCAGGCCCGCTTTATTGCCAGTAGGGTTTCCGGCAAGAAATAGGCACTTACCCCCAGCCAAAGGAGCGGCCGCCATTCCCAGCCGCAAAAAATCGTCAAGTGTAATGGGCTGAGAATCGAGTCCAAAACGGGTCGAGAAAACCGGCGAATAGGAAGTCACATGAGTGATCGCTATAGATCACTTTGTGGCAACGGGTTAGCCGCCCGTGAGCTTATAGGAGTAGCTTCTGGACTGAAGCATGGTCACCGTAAGATTCGGATTCGAGGCGAGAGCACCTATAGAAGCGCAGCTTCCGCGAAATTCAACCTTCGAAATCTTTCCCGATGGACTATGAGAGATAACCAATGCCTCACACACTCGAACCCTTGCAGTTTGAGAGAGCTTCGCATTCGCGGTGGGAATAGTCGTCACGTGCTGCGAACCACTTCCCGAAGAATACCTCACAAGGGGCGCTGGTGAGTGGCTAGACGTTCCGCTCTGCCAAAGCAAGGCCAGCACCAACCCGATACCGAGAATCGAAGCATCAATTAAGGCTGCAATTACTCCTATGCGGTCTGATTTAGAAAACAGACCCTCTGATTCGTCGTAAAGATACGATTCGTGCTCGCCCGTACTGTCCACTGAAGTCAAAGCAACCACACCCAATCCCAAACATTGATCTACGCCGACCGCAACTACCCCACCACGAGATTCGCCTTAGCAAAATCGGATTCAAAACACACGGGGGCGGCTTTCCGGCGCAGTTTTAACTGCCACTTGCTAGAAACGTATGAGCTCAAGCCAATATTTCTTAATAAGCTTTTCAATCAGGGGATTCGCTGTCCAAATCTCCTTATGCGGATGTTCAGGTGTGGACCCAAAGCCATATCAAGTGCAATTCAGGTCAAGTCGCAAATACAGATTGCGCCCGGCAAGGCCTTCGCTGAGCGCCTTTGTTTTTCAGCGGCAAGCGGCTTGGAGGTTAGGATCGTGCACCCCAACCGACGCGCCTTTCTGAAGCCCCTTCATCTCGAAATGGTCCTCCAATCACAAAAATGAACAAATTTGCCCCATCTACTTGGTGTTTCAGCAAACCTACAGCTATTTGGACGCCCCGATGGTGACCTATTTCTCTAGGTAAATACAGCACCAAAAGTGAATTATGTACTTAGTCAAATGAAATTAGACGAGCATAGCAACTAATCGAATATCACTTACGGCGGAGGGCGAAGAATGAGCACCGTGATTGTTATTGGAGCAGGAACCGCCGGTACGCTTGTTGCAAACCGACTAGCCAAACAGCTCTCTCCAAACGACACAATTATCGCAATCGATCAGGACAATAGCCACCTATACCAACCCGGACTGCTATTTGTCCCATTCGGAAAAGCCAAGCCCTCAAAGCTGACACGGCCGAGAGCAGCACAGCTGTCACGGCGAGTGACCTATATTCAGGCTTCAGTTGAAAGCATCGACACGAAAGCTAATACGGTTTTTCTCAAGGATCGCTCTCCAATCCCCTACGACGTTGCGGTCATCGCATCGGGCTCCCGGGTCGTTACAGAGGAGACAGAGGGCCTCATCGGAGAGGGATGGCTAAAAGACGCCTTTACGTTTTACACACTCGAAGGAGCAACCGCACTACGAGACAGACTTGCCAATTTTACTTCGGGCCGAATAGTCGTCAATGTCGTAGATATGCCGATCAAATGTCCCGTCGCTCCATTGGAGTTCTGTTTCTTAGTGGATGCTTTTTTTAGTGATCGCTCAACAAGAGACAAGGTAAAGATAACCTATGTCACTCCGTTGGATGGCGCTTTCACCAAGCCCGTATGTTCATCGATACTTGGATCGATGCTTAATGATCGCAATGTAGAACTTATTACTGAGTTCAACACTGGAAGTGTCGATTATGCAAGCAACACCCTCGTGTCGTACGACGGTCGGACGGTTCCTTTTGATATTGCGGTTTTAATTCCACCGCACGCTGGAGCGGAATTCATCTTTAAGTCACCAGGCCTTGGCGACGAATTTGGTTTCATACCTACTGAGCCAAAATCGTTGGTATCTAAAGTGGCATCAAATATATTCGTTATTGGTGACGCCACTGATATCCCGGCATCAAAAGCCGGATCTGTCGCTCACTTCGAGGGTGAAGTGGTATGCAACAATGTTCTTCATTACTTAAAAAGCGAGCCTTTTGAGGAAACTTTTGATGGTCATGCGAACTGCTTTATCGAGTCTGGTCACAAAAAGGCAATGCTTATCGATTTCAACTATGAAACTGAGCCGCTGCCGGGCAAGTTTCCACTAAGAATCGGAGCTCCCCTATTGAAGGAATCAAGGATTAACCACCTTGGCAAGCTCGCATTTGCTTGGGTCTACTGGCATGTTTTGCTAAAAGGCAGAGATATCCCGTTGATTGGAAGTCAGATGCCGAAGTCAGGAAAACAATTTTCAACCAAACCGGTTCGGGAAGTAACGCCTACACAATCCCAGGAGAGCCATTAGACGTTGCCGGAGGGCAACCGGTCAAAAAGGAGGATGAAAAATGACAACCGCTAGTTACGTTGGCATTGAAGTTGAGCTCAATGACGAAGGGTTTTTCACCGATCCCTCGGCATGGCGGGAAGAGATGGCCCCGATGATAGCAAAAGAGATGGGTATTGACGAACTAACTGACGAACATTGGCGGGTCATCAGATTCGTACGGGATCGATATCTTCAAACCGGTGGTGGCCCAAGCGTGAGAGTGCTGGGAAAGACCTCCGGGGTCGAGGTGAAGGATCTTTATCGACTATTCCCTAAAGGTCCAGCAAAGCAAGCGGCCAAAATTGCTGGTATCCCAAAGCCAGTCGGATGCATATGAAAGGCAATAAAGCTTCATCAACATGCAAAAGGAGTCACAGATGACAGATTACATTCAAAAGATCTCGATAATCGTCTCCCAAGGATCCCTTGAGGGAATCTATCCCGCCCTGATCATGGCCAATGGGGCAAGATCGGAAGGAATAGAAGCTAACCTATTTTTCACTTTTTTTGGACTAGACGCCATCAATAAAGACAGACAGGATCACATAAGACTGTCTAGTGTAGGAAATCCTGGTCTTCACTTTCCAACCTGGTTAGGCGGTTTTCCCGGGATGTCCATGATCATGACACAGCACATGGAATCTAAAATGGAAAAGCTGGATATACCGCCAATACCCGAGTTTATTGAAATGATTTCCGATACCGGAGCTGGCCTGTACGCATGCAAGGCATCTGTTGACCTTTTTGGAATGTCGAAGGACGATTTCATTGATCAACTAGATGGAATAATAACTGTGGGAGATTTCTATCAAATCGCTTCTGGCGGCCAGATGCTATTTACTTAGTTCGTCGGCGACCCAAAGTAGTCCGGCCCGATGGTCGGCCACGGTGGCACGAGTCCGCTCGTCCTCCCGGAAAATCACCGTGGCCGGCTCAAAAACAGTAATGAAACCACTCAAGCAGTGCTAAATAAGCATCTTGAGTGGTTTGTCGCCGTTTTGGCGCTAATCGAAATGCCTACAAGTTTTCATTACAATTTGTCTCCGCGGTGCGTAAGCCTAAGTTGGCCTCCGGGCCGCATGGCCCGCTGGCGGAAAGGGTTACGCTGGAGCTGACATGCTTTGAGCGGCCCAAGCGGAGGTAGGCTGAACCGGTAATAGTCGCTTTCGAGTAACCTTGTCCTAGTCATGTGCCACGACAAGCTTCAAGCCCCTCTTTTGACTCTCAAGGAAACAAACTTGAAGTCGCGTGTGCCAGTACCACATTCAATTTCCCCTAACTCAGACTTGCCTAATTTTGAATCGGGCAACGAAGTCTCGGCGAGGGCCAGGACTCAGAAGGTTTAGCGTTGATCGTACTAATCGGCTTCATGGGCGCAGGCAAAACCACTATTGGGTATCTGCTTGCCGAGAAGCTAGGCCTACCGTTCGTTGATATAGACATTCTTATTGAGAGAAGAGAACGCAGACCGGTAAGGGAGATTTTTGACTCTCGTGGTGAGGAGCTGTTCCGTGAACTAGAGCACGACACCATCGTTGAGACACTTGAAGGTCCCCAAGCGGTCGTAGCCCTAGGAGGAGGTGCGGCGGAACACCCCGGGACTCGACTCGCCTTAGAGAAAGCATTAGTGGTTTACTTAGAGGTTGATTACGACGAGGCCGTGCTTCGAATAGGACACGACAGCTATCGACCAATGATGGCGAATCCAAATATTCGCTCAATATATGAGCGACGTCTCCCGATCTACCGTCGAACCGCCACGCTAACCCTAAGGACCGACGGTCGACGGCCTGAGGCAATCGTGATGGAGATAATTTCCAAAGTTACTACTCCAGCAACCGTGCCTTCGGGTACGCGAAGTGTGCTTGTAGCCCCGATGGGAGGGGCACACCAGGTGCATATTGGATCTGGCCTGTTGAACTTCACTTCAGATCTCATTCCTCAACTGCCACACTGCAAGAAGGCATTTATCATCCACGCGGTGCAGGACCACAAGGCGGCACTCCGGGTAAGCGAGAATTTCGAAGGCTCGGAGATCTCTGCAAAGTTGATAGTTATACCGAGCAACGAAGCTGCCAAATCGATCGAGGTCTTTCAGATGGTATCCGAAGAGCTCGCTGAGGCGTCGACTCACAGGGACGATCTTATAATCGGCCTCGGGGGCGAACCAACCTGCTACCTGGCGGGCTTTGTTTCAGCCACATATAACCGGGGTATGCACCTCGCCCTCATTCCCACCACTCTTTTAGGTCAGGTAGACTCGGCAATTGGCGGCAAAAATGGCGTCAACCTTCCCCAAGGCCAAAATATGGTGGGTACCATTCACCAACCGGTTTCCGTTATTACCGACATTTCGGACGTAGTATTACGCAGCGATTACGAATTTGAAACGGGGTTGGCAGAGATGATAAAACACGCGCTTATTGCCGATCGCGAACTGCTCGACCTTCTCCGAAGTCATCCCAAAGAGATCATGGCTCGTCAGTCGGACTTCCTCGGAGAGGCAATATTTTTATCTACTTCTATCAAGGCCGCCATCGTTACCGCTGATGAGCGAGAGCAGGGTGAAAGGATCCACCTAAATTATGGGCACACCTTTGGGCACGCCTTTGAGCAGCTTTTGCCGCCAAACCCAGATAGGCACGGGTTTGCAATTTCGCTAGGAATGATGGCCGCCGCATACCTCGCGAGGCTGCAAAATCGGATATCTGATGAAGAAGTGAGAATCCACAAAGAGACACTTACCCTCTACGGCCTGCCGACGACCGCACACTTCACGCTTGACCAACTCAACCAGGTATGGCTCAAAAATAAGAAGTTCAGGTCAGGAGTTCGATTCATAGTTCTCGATGGAATTGGAACACCAGTTGGACCAGTGGAAGCTGACGAAACTACCCTAAGTCGAGTTTTGGCTGACCTTGCAGGCTAATTTGCACAAGATTTTTCGCAAATGCAAAGTACCAATTTACTGCCATATTTAAAATAACGACCCGGTGATGTCCTCCGCACCCATGCGGAATAATCCTCCAAGCCGCACATGCCGTTTTGATGGATAGGCGACTCATCCGCCAGCGATGGCTCTTTCTTGTTAGATCCGGCCAGCTCCTTAGCATCAGCCTGTTGCATGGGTAGTAGAGCCGATGGAGCTAAAAACTCCATTTTGATTGCGATTCTCCGATATCCGCCGGAGTTACCAACTGAGGCCGCTTGGCCCTTGCGATGCACCCATCCCCCCATGATTGTGCTCACCACATCGCTGAGCCGTACAAACAGAGTTGATTACAGTAGCTTCAAGCTATTCGGCCCAGATCTGTCTCGAAAGATCATGCTCCGCTCGCTAGCGGGCAAACCTCCGCACAAAGAGACAAACACAGAAGCTAATGAGTACCTTGGTCAGGTCTCGCACCAGGTCCCTATCCTTTGGGATAGTGGTCAACTTCAGCGTCGCCAACAACAACGACCCTGCGACCCTTCACAAAGAGTACGGTTTCTAGTTGCTCGACACACAGGCTAACCAGAGGGTCTTAGTGTTCGACGACGATCACTGTTGTCGTGGCATCAGCAATCGGGAGAGCTTGCGCCGCCGACCGTTCATTCCCGATCCTACTTCGCTCACCACATCCGAGACAACCACGGCCTGCTAGGTGGTCCACTCGATCAAGGCGACAACTTGGCGGTCGAAGTCGGATCGCTGATTGTGGGGTGGCACGCAGCCATAGACAACCTCTTGAGCGCCTCCCGTAGCGCTCGCCCTCGGTACCCCCGCCAGAAATGTTCCTGAAGGCGGGCGAATGGCAGGGACGGAGAGTTATTCGTCCTTAAAGCAATTCTGTGCCGTCTGTAATGAATGCCCTCTTGATCTACTTCTTCGGACGACTTTATTCTCCTATACCAGCACGACTTTCCCCTTGGGATCAGTGATCTACCAGGAAGCAGCTGGCAAGCCCTCATAGCTCTATTGGCATTACGCTGACCTCTGGCGCGTTGGCCGCCAGTGTTCGCCTTGGCGGAGGTCTTCGTCCTCGATTATTCAGGGCTTTGGGTTCGGCCCGACATAGCTTGGAAGTATCGACTTGGGCATCGGCCCTTTGATCCTGGAGTTCGACTGCATCTCTTCCCAAGCGTGTGCTACCAATCCGACACTTCTAGCTAGCACAAAAAGTCCCCTGGCCAGCGGGGCTGAGAATCCAAGCTCTGCATAAACTATCGCCGTCGCTCCGTCAATATTCATCGGGACAGGACGAGCACGGCCTTCGCTTAGGAGGCGCTCTATCGCCAGCCCGGCCTCAAGATATTTTCCCGAAATAGCTCCGGATGCCACCGCTTCATTCAGCATTTCGATCATCGGATCCCTCCTCGGGTCCCTCGGATGAAATCGATGACCAAAACCGGGTAGGTACTTCGTCTTCGCACGCCAGCGATCGGTAACCGTCTTGGCGGCTTCGCTGAGCGATCCACACGTAGCTCGCTCTTTTTCCGTCTCATACAAAAGCTCAACGCATTGTTGACCCGCTCCGCCATGGGTATCTCCTAAAAGATTTACCCCAGTGGCAACCGCATTATTCAACCCCACTCCACAAGTAGCCGCCATCCGCGCCGCCGCTATCGATGGAGCCTGTGGTCCGTGATCAACCGATGCAACAAGGGCTGCATTAAGTAACCTGCCCTCAATGTCGCTAGGTCTTCTTTGAGCCAACATCAGTCCGATTACCGAAACAAAGTCCCAGTCACTCATGAGTTCTTGGATATCATGGCCCCTCAAACGAATAGATCCAGGCGAGATATCCGAAATCTCCGTAGCCCACCAGGATGCCATCTCCTGTTTGATCTCCTGCACGGTTTCGCTCATTCAAAACTCTCCCTTATGAGCCATTGTGGCCCCATAGTATTGACCTATTCTGCTCCAGCTAGTCCAAGGACTCGATTATCTCCTTGGTGTGTTCGCCTAAAATCGGAGGGGGTCCCGATGCCTTTATCGGCTTACCATCGATCATGACCCCGTTGCCACTAACCCTCAATGTACGTTCCGGGTGTTCAGGAAATGGAACTTCTGTGAAAAACTCTCGAAATGCCAACTGATCCAACTCGACCATCTGTGGTACAGTGAGCACCCTTGCGGCAGGCACCCCGGCCTCTGAAAGAATGGTTTCCCATTCAGAAGCGTCTTTGCTTCCGAGCCCGATCGATATTTCCACGTTCAGCTCGTCTCGATTAGTTTTTCGAGCGTCCCGCTCTTGAAATCTCGGATCAGCTATAAGTTCCTCTCTGCCAATAAGCCGACAAAGAATCTCAAACTGTTCCTGCTTATTTGCCGCGATGTTTACCAAACCACTTCTAGTGGAAAAGGCTCCTGAAGGCGCCGCAGTAGCATTGTCATTTCCCATAGGACTCGGTGCCTCACCGGTTATTAGATAATTGGAGACGGCCCAACCCATGGCGGAAGCAGATGCTTCGAGCATCGAGATGTCAAGAAAGTGACCTTCTCCGCTCGCCGCCCTTCCAGCGAGCGCAGCGGAAATCGCCATTGCAGCAACAAGGCCGCCGACTGTATCACATACCGGGAATCCAGCCCTCAGGGGAGTTACGTCGCCTGAACCCGTTACGCTCATCATCCCAGACAGGCCTTGGATTATTTGATCATATGCTGGGCGCGACTTCATCGGACCTGTCTGGCCAAAGCCTGATATGGCGCAATAGATTATTCTCGGATTAATTTCTTTCAGCCTGTCCCACCCGAACCCAAGGCGATCCATGACCCCCGGTCGGAAGTTTTCCAAAACAACGTCAGAAGTTTTGAGTAATTTGACCATAGTTTCGCGGCCAACTTCGTCCTTTAGGTCAAGCTCAATCGACTTCTTTCCAGCATTTTGAGCCAGAAATGAGGCTCCCAAAAGTTCTGCATTTAGTTGAGAATCAGCTCCCAGCTGCCTTGCCAAGTCTCCAATATTTGGTATTTCGACTTTGATAATCTCAGCACCGAATAGTGAAAGTTGGTAGCTGCAATAAGGACCGGCTAAGACGTTAGTCAGATCCAGTACCCTGATACCTTCTAATGGGCCAATACTCACTATTTTCCTCCTCCTTGGCCTTCGAGGCACTCCCCCTCTGTGGCTGCAATCGAATGATGTGACCGCCTAATGCCAATACCTGGTTAAATCAACTCTGTTCGGCTCCGACAAGCGGTCCAGTGGCCGCCTAAAGTGACCGGATCCTGAGCCCGTAACTCCCAAACGTTGTTGGTCACTATTTCCAAAATGTCGACATGACGATCATTATCGTGCTCATAATTACAATTCAATCTTCTAAGCATTCCGTGACTGCGGAAACGATCGGCTCTGTGGGCGAGTTCCAAGATATGGCTTGCCATACAACTGCTGCGAGATGAACCTAAAATCCTCTCAATCCTCGGGACATCTTCGGCATTGGACTGATGGTCCTCATTGGGAGCTATCTTTCCCCACAATCCACTACGAAGACCTCCAAGTAGCGGCCGTGAGAGAGGTCGCATCTCTCGACGGGTTATGGTCTCGGACCTTGTCAGAAAGGAAGGCGACCCTTCGGGATAGCTAAACACACGACATCCGAGGCCATGGTTGCCTCCAAAATGTGCACACTTGCTTCTGCCTCTTCTTTGACTTTTGATCTCCGTACTCCGACCGGTTGTGTTTTCCGTCACAGCCGTATATGCTAGCATGAGTCCACCATATAGACCCACTATTTCATCAGACGGATCAGTTTAGGGGTAAAGTAGGAGAAATGGAAAGACAAAGTTCAGATATAGAGGTCCTAGTTGCACCGTCTTTGGTAGGAGGTGAGTGGATCGAAGAAGGTACTTGGCAAGACCGAATCGGTCCGTATCTCAGGACTGTGGTGTCAAAGGCACTCGTCCCAAAGACCGAAACGATATACAGAGCACTCTCTTATGCCAAAGTAAGTGCAAGCGTTGTCAGGCGAATGACCCCCGCCAGAAGGGCCGCAATACTCGAGAAGGCGGCGGAACTTGCCAATGCTCGCAGGGATGAGATAGCTAAAATACTTGCTCTTGAGCTCGGCAAGCCACTTAAAGATTCTCGCGGTGAAATGATTCGCGTGGCCGATACCTTCGCCATCTGTGCAGATGAAGCTAGGCGAATGGGCGGCGAAGTCCTTGGGGCCGAAGGCTGGGAGCGGGGGCGCAGCACTACCGCCTTCACATATCGGGCTCCTGTGGGAGTCGTTTTGACGATTACCCCGTTCAATGCGCCAGCCAACCTGCTTGCTCATAAGCTTGGTGCCTCATTTGCGGCGGGAAACACCACCATAGTGAAGACGCCTCCACAGGCACCAGCGGTATCCAATGCGATTGTCTCGCTCCTGTTGGATTCAGGAATGCCCTTCGAGGCAGTTCAAATACTCCATGGCGGAGCCGAAGTCGGCTCCCTCCTCTCCGGAGCAAGTGAGATAGCCGCGATAAGTTTCACCGGCAGCGCAAAAGCTGGGGAACAAGTCGCAAGAACAGCAGGTCCCAAGCGACTCGTACTGGAGCTCGGTGGAAATGCTGCCACTATCGTCTGCGATGACGCCAACTTGGAGCTGGCCGCCGAAAACTGCGCTAGAACCGGTTTTTCTAATTCTGGTCAAAGCTGCATTTCGGTGCAGAGAATCTACGTTCATGATTCGATCTTCGAACCTTTCGTGGAGCTGTTAACTTCTAAGGTCCAAAAGCTCAAAATAGGCGACCCAATGGATGAGACGACCGACGTAGGAGCGATGGTTGACGAACAAGCCGCTGAAAGAATCTGCCTCTGGGCCGAAGAAGCTCGTCAGATGGGAGCTTCCATAACCACGGGCGGTACGCGAGACGGCGCCACGGTAAAACCCACAGTGATTGCTGGACCACCTAAGAACTCCAAGGTTATCGCCGAAGAAGCCTTCGGGGCACTCGTGGCCGCCGTTCCTTTTACCACCTTTGAGGATGTGCTCGTCGAATGCAACGAGAGCAACTATGGACTCCAGGCTGGCATTTTCACCAATGACCTCAGCAAAGTCTTTTTGGCCTGGCGCGAGCTTGAAGTCGGCGGACTGGTGGTAAACGGTTCGTCAAACTATCGCCTAGACCATGCCCCCTTCGGAGGGGTAAAGGATTCGGGCATCGGGCGGGAATCTCCAAGGTGGATGATTGAGGATTACACCTACATCAAGACAATGATGTTAAGGGGAGTCTCGCTATGGGGGGATAATAGTTGAAGATGAGCTGCCAGAAATCCCAAGAGGAGTCGGTACAAAGATGAGAGCCTTGGCATTAGTAGAAACCGGACATGTCGAGATCATTGACGTTCCGATACCAACTCCGAAATCAAATGAACTGTTGATCAAGATTACTGGAGTGGGCATTTGTGGAAGTGACCTAAGTGTCTTCTTCGGCCACAGGGATGTTCCACAATACCCGTGGATCATGGGCCATGAAGCCGTAGGAGAGATAGTAGAGTTAGGCAGCGGCGTCAAAGACAGGCAAATCGGCTCGCGAGTCGTTGTTGAACCAAACTACTGTTGCATGGAATGTGGCCCGTGCTTGTCCGGCGAAACTTCAGGCTGTGAAAACAGAATCATTATCGGTATGACGACTCCAGGGCTGCTAGCTGACTATGTTTGCGTACCAGCGGAATTTGCCTGGGATGCACCTTTAAGTATGCCAACTCGCGAGTTAATCTGCCTCGAACCCTACACCGTCGGGGTCGCCGCTTTTCGAAGGTCCCAAGCCGTAAGCGGGCAGAATGCCCTAGTCGTAGGTGCTGGGTCGACCGGCCTTATGCTCATTACACTTCTAGTAGAGCGCGGTCTCAATGTCTATTTTATTGAGCCTCACCCCACAAGGTCCGAATTGGCAGAAGATCTAGGAGCCACTGCTCACCTAAGTTCCAATTCGATCCCCTATCATCAAAGCTTCGAAACATCTGGTACGGCTCTCGGGATGGAAACGGCTCTAAACCTTACCCATCCTGGAGGTTCACTTACACTTTTGGGATTATCAACGGATCCGGTACAACTAATTCCAGCAAGTGTCGTTAGAAATCGCCTAACAATACGGGGTTCGATGATTTACGACCATCCAGTTGACTTCGCCTCGGCCATGGAAAACCCGCCACACTCGTTTTCAAAAATTCTACGAGGAGAGTTCCAGCTAGAAGATGCTCAGAAGGCATTCGAAGCTGCCAGGGCAGTGCCCGGAAAATCTTGGATATCCTTCGAAAAGGAGCAGTCCGAGAGTTGACACGAACAGCGAGTTTCACACAAAATTTGCCTACTGCCATAACGGACGATGCGAGAACGACAACTGTTTGGTCGGCTCTGTCACCTCCTTCGCAAGAAAGCTGAATGAATTCTCGAGCATCAACTTGAGACACCAACCCCTTCCCCAGGGCACCACGCCATCGTCCCCAGTCCAACAAATAGCCCCTGGACTGGGGACAGGCGCGAGCAGCCGAGTGCCTAATGGATGATAAAGAAATGCGGCCATGCAAGCAGTTACGACTCCTTCAACAACCGATGAAATTCGCTTTCATCATTGCCTCTACGCAAGCACCGGAATTGAAATGAAAACACTCGCAATAAAAAGGTCGAATTTCATTTCGGAAAAGGCGTCGAACTTTTACCGCCGTCCTATCTCATTTCAGCTTCCTTCATCGACTTTCGGTTTCGAACCAGCTCTGTACCCTCGATCGCTACATCAAGGCCATCTATCAATCAAGCATCGGCTAGTTCTTCAAAACTCTCGGTTAGGTGGCGCTTTTGCGCTTGCATTTTTTGTTGATGAATGCACTCCTTATGACTCACCAGCCCAAACCACTGGCCACCTGTCTGCCAGCGGTTGGCATCGGGTCTTATCGACTAGGAAAAGCAGCAATAGGGAGGAAATCGTTCCTGTGAGGACTTCGCATCTTGGTTGTTTGGGCACCGCCACCAGAAGCGGCACACATCTAGAATTCACCAAGAACTCTCATCAATTTCACCACGACACCCTTGTTCGCTCGACCTTACTTCGATTCACTAAGTACCGATTCTCACTGCCCTCAGTAAGAACTGGACAAATGTCCGGGACCCATAGCGTGCTGGCCCGGCCTTGGAGGTCACTTCGTTTTGGTGCCACTACCGAAATACCGATCGAAGGATTGGTCTTTGAGCTTTATACCGGTTTAAAAAACAGTGAACTAGCCCTGCGTAGTGGCGAAGGTGCAGCGACAGAGCGGGCCCGGCGTCTTTTGCATGAGTCACAAAGTATCCAGCCCTTTAAAAAAATAAGAGACGTTTACGCTACCCTTTCTGGTTTTTATTTTTTAGCTAAATACCTTATTTCGAGTCTTCCAAATCATTTCCCGTATGCGGCCAGCGGGCCTGATTCTGAATTCAAAGTATTGCTGACGAAATGCTAGGACCAAATTTGCATTCGATAAGTCTTTGCCAGAATGCTTGGCCATCGGGGAGCGTAAAGCCATTTAAAAAGACCGAGCCCTGTTACCCGGGCCCAATAAATCGATATCTAGGTTTATGCCCTTGATTGCCGGAGAGTTTGCATGATCAAAGCGAAGCCTTTTTTGCTTCTGGTTTTAACTGGAGCCATCTTTGGTTCCAGTTACGCAGTTGTGAAGTCAGTTGTCGGACCCATCGGGCCAGTTGGATTGGCCGTAGCGAGAACAGCTATTGCGGGTGCGATACTCGCCGTATTGTCGAAATTACAAAACACTCCAAAACTTGGTGTGCCACTTCACAGGGTGATTTTCCTTGGAATCTTGTCCGCCACTCTCCCCTATACGCTGCTTTCACTATGTGCCGAATTGACGAATGCTGGAACGGCGTCAGTCATAAACTCGACCGTTCCCGCATTTACTTTGATTTTTGCGGTACTGCTAAAGAGGGAGAGATTCACCACCAGGAGCGTAATTGGCTTGTTAATAGGCCTGGTAGCAATCGCCCTCGTAGCTGAGCAGAGACAACTGCAACTCAATAGGTCGTTCTGGATCGGGGTGGGAGCTGGGATGATCGGCTCGGCCAGTTTCGCTTACTCTGGTATTTACGCCAAGCGATTCTTTTCTCAAACTCCAGCCATTCGAATTGCCCTTAGTCAACAGATAGTAGCTTTTTTTACCCTGTTACCCCTGCTCCTTCTCTTCCCGGCAAAAGGACCCCTTTCGTTAGGACTCATTCCAAACGTCGTGGTATTAGGGGTCATTGGTACTGCCCTTGCATACATTATTTTTTTCTGGCTGGTCTCAAACGTAGGCGCCATAACGAGTTCATATGTGACCTACTTAGTCCCATTGTTTGGAATTTTCTGGGGCTGGTTACTCCTGTCGGAGCCGATCAGTTCGATGAGCGGAATAGGGCTCTTCGGAGTAGTTATCGGACTATGGCTGCTACTAACCCCTAGCGACAAAAAACAAGTTGAAAGGGTTAGTTAACAGCGAAGACTACCGAGTAAAGGCAACCGAGCAATCACACCGCATTGGCGCCTCACGAATTGCTATCTATTTTTGGAATGCCGTTCCATTTTGGAATGGCGTGCTATATACTGTTGCCATGGCAGGTGGATTGGTAGATAAAACCTTTACGGTCATCAAGCTTCTTTCTGAAGCACCCGATGGGTTGACCCTTGCAGAGGTCGCCGATTTATCGGATATGCCCAAAAGTGCCGTACACAGACTCCTCGGAGAACTAATACGGCTGCAACTGGTTAGACAAGACAGCGCCGGGGGTAGTTACTTTCTTTCGATGGGATTACTGTCGATAGCCTTTCAACACCTTGCTCGAATTGGAGTCGTAGACGCATCGATGCCAATTCTGGAGAAGCTAGCCAAATCTACAGGCGAGTTGGTAAGGCTAGGAATAGTTGATTTCGATCGCCAGGTGTGGGTTGCGAAGGCACAAGGCGCTAAGAGCGGGCTAATTTACGACCCCCAAATGGGAGACGTAGCCCACCTTTCATGCATGGCATCAGGTCACGCTTGGCTCGCTTACATAGATCAAAATGCCGCAATAAAGCTTGTTGGGGCTCAAGGCCTTTACCTGCCCGGCAAGTTCGGTCCGAATGCCCCCAGGACTCTCCAACAGCTTCTCGACCGACTCGAAAAAGTAAGATCATTCGGCTATGCGATAGTTATCGACAGTTCCGCACCTGGAATGTCGGCAATTGCCGCTCCAGTCTTTCACCCGATAAATAGATCAGTCGTCGGAACAGTAAGTGTTGGCGGACCCACCTCTCGCCTAGATGAAGAAAAACTGCACAAGATTGCGCCAGAAGTACTCGACGCTTCTGCTAGATTGTCCGATTTTTTTGCGGCGTCGCCCTATCTGATATCGGCCAACCCCCATTTACCGGGATAGCTAAGGAGAACTCATGGATTTTACAGTGAGCGAAGAAATGGAAACCCTCATCGCTACCATTCGACGATTCATCGCCACAGAACTTAAGCCGCTAGAACAGGAGGTGGAAGACAATGGTTTTCTGGCTCCTGAAAAAGCTAAGGAGATCTTCGATAAGTCAAAGGCCCTTGGGCTTTATGCGATGAACGTCCCCGAGAACCTCGGCGGGGCAGGTCTAACTGCGTTAGAAACAATGCTGGTTGAAGAAGAGTTCGGACATACAACTGACATTCTCGTAAGGCGAGCATTTGGCAACGTCTATGAGGTGCTATTCGTCGCCAACGAGATCCAGAAGCAACGCTGGCTCCTGCCCACGGTACGAGGCGAGAGAACCGCTTCCATCGCCATTACTGAGCCAGAAGCGGGATCGGACGCGGCCGCAATCCAGACAAAGGCAATCAAAACTCCCAACGGCTGGCGACTAACAGGAAAAAAACACTTTATCTCAGACGGTCTATTTTCTGATTATTTCATCGTGTCTGCAGTGACCGATCCTTCGGCTGGTTCAAAGGGAATCTCCCTCTTCCTGGTAGACAAGGACTCCCCCGGTTTGGCATTGGGGAAAGATCAGATGATGATGGGTCTTAGAGGTACCAGCCACCTTGAACTCTTTTTTGACGACGTAGCCCTCACGCCTGATAACCTTCTCGGAGAAGAGGGAACCGGATTCAAGCAGATCTTGGCGACTTTGGGTCGAGTACGACTCGCTCAAGTCGGTGCGAGAAGTGTGGGCAAGGCTAGCCACATTCTTGACATGATGATCGATTACGCCAGCAACAGATACCAATTCAAAAAACCGCTTGGTGAGTTCCAGATGGTGCAACAGATGATTGCAGATTCGGTAATCGACGTCAACGCAGCAAGGGCACTCCTTCACAGAGCTGCGTGGGAGGTCGATTCCGATCGCGAGGATCGCGACTGGATTTCGATGGTAAAAGTTCACGCTGCAGAAGCTGCTAACCGTGTAGCCGACAGGGCGGTACAAATATTTGGAGGCATGGGTTACTGCAAGGAATTGAGCATTGAGCGCTATTACCGCGATGTTAGGGTCACCAGAATCTATGATGGTGCGTCCGAAATTCATCGCACTGTAATTGCCAAAGATGCCTTGAAAAATGGCAAGGCGCTTTTTGACAGTATCCCCAGTGGTGGATGGCGCTAGCAGGGCGTCTTTACTGCTGACACATAAATGTCATTGCCCAGAAAGCAGGGCAAATTCAAAAGCTTTCTAAATATCAAAAAAACCCACTAAATATTCAATATCAAAACAAAATGAGGTGAAGAGATGGCTTCCCGCCAGAGGTTGATCCAAAGGGGAAAATTAGTACAAATTATGGATGCCGACGAGGCGGTGAGTTACATTCCCGATAACTCAACAGTTGGTATTTTGGGAGCCGGAGGGGGACTCAATGAGGCAACCGCCGTCATAAATGCCTTAGCCGCAAGATACAAAGCGACATCATCACCCTCTCAGTTAACACTTTTTCATTCATCTGGATTAGGCAATAGGGCTGAGCGTGGAATGTCACCATTAGCTCTACCTGGGCTCAGCCAACGGATAATCGGTGGCCATTGGGGTCAATCGCCGGCTCTTGCCACCATGGCCAAGGAAAATGAATTCGAAGCATACAACTTTCCCCAGGGGGTGATGTCCCAGCTGCTAAGGGCTGCCGCTGCCGGACAGCCCGGAATCATAACTCACGTTGGCTTAGGTAGTTTTGTTGATCCTCGTTCACTGGGCGGAAAGCTAAATGAATCAACAAAGGAGGACCTTGTCAAACTTATGCGCATTGACGGAAAAGACTGGCTCTTCTATCCAACGATTCCGATAGATGTCGCGATAATTCGCGGTACTACAGCTGACACTGAAGGTTATATCTCCATGGAAGACGAGATCGCGTACCTTGATGTTCTGGCACTTGCTCAAGCGGCCCACAATAATGGCGGATTTGTTATAGCCCAGGTCCAAAAGGTCGTCCAAGCCCGAACCTTGCACCCCAAATCTATAAAGGTCCCCGGATTCCTGGTCGATGCGTTGGTAGTGGTTCCAGATCAACCCCAACTCTATTTCGGGTCGGTAAATCGCTACTTCTCAGGAGACTACAAGATGGATACGGGCAAGTTAGCGCCTCTTCCGCTGGATGTCAGAAAGGTCATCGCCAGACGAGCCCTATTCGATGTTGTTCCGGGCGATGTCGGCAACGTCGGGGTAGGAATTTCCGACGGCGTTGGGGTGGTGGCACAAGAAGAACAGGTGGAGGATGAGTTCACCCTTACTGTCGAGCTTGGTCCAATAGGAGGCGTAACTACCCAAGGTATATACCTCGGTGCAAGCGTTAACTCGCAAGCTGTACTCGACATGCCAGCTCAATTCGACTTCTATGACGGAGGCGGGCTAGACGTGGCTTTGCTGTCCTTTGCAGCAGTTGATTCGAGTGGATCGGTGAATGTTCACCGTTTCGGCGGAAATATCATGGGAACCGGTGGCTTCATCAACATTGCCCAAAACTCGAAAACCGTTATTTTTTCAGGTACGCTCACCGCAGGGGGTCTTGAAGTTGAGATCTCGGATGAAAAACTAAAGATCCGCAAAGAAGGTAGGTTCACCAAGTTTGTCGCTTCCCAGCCAGAAGTGACCTTTTCTGGACCGGATGCCTTTCGACGGGGTCAAAAAGTTATCTATATTACGGAACGCGCGGTCTTCCGGCTAGAAGAGGTCGGTCTGATGTTAGTTGAAGTTGCTCCTGGCATTGACATAGAAAAAGACATTTTTGAGCGCATGGAGTTCATGCCTATCGTATCGAAGGACCTAAAAACAATGGATCAGCGAATCTATCGCACTCAGACCATGGGAATCCGGGATGAATGGCTTCGCCAAGTATTAGCTACTCCGGCCTAGGCCACAAACTTCAGGTCTAAAGTAGTCAAAACCTTACAGTTATGCGCCGATCTAGTCAGAAAAGCAATCACTCAATTGATTTATAATATCTTTCGTTGCGAACCAGGAGACTCAAGCTAGCTTGCTATGGAACATCTTGCACCGCTCTTGACAATCTGGATTGCTAACAAAAAGAATAATCTTTCACATTGTCAACGGCTGTTTCATATTCGAGGTCCATGTAACCCCTCAAAAAGCTTCTATTATGTCCAATCGAGTAGTAATTCAATACAAACACAACTGCTAATTTTGCAAAACTGAAAGTTTTCTTGGCGACCCCAGTTGGGAGTTATCATGTTCCGGGAATAGTTGAAACTCCAAGTCTTGAGAGATGAAGTTTCTATGGCAATAGTAAAGAGGCACTCGTCCGAAGTTCGTGACCGAGCAATACCATATAGTCACCGATCATCTGGTTGAGTAAGCATCGGAGTGAGCAGCGATCCAGTCAGTTGCCGAGAAGCTCACAATGACACCAGAGACGCTTCGGCTCTGGGTTCGGCTAACAATGATCGACACCGATGCGACCAAATGAACTGCGATGGGCAGCTCTTCTGGCATTGTGAACCATCAAGGAAAGCGAGGCAGAGAAACACTCCCCTTCTTCTGTTTCCATCTATACCTCTAATAGAATTCCGCTACGGGAGGGGAGGGATTGCTAGTCTGAACAAAACAAACCCGAGGAACACTCACACATCAGGTTGATCAATTTTCGGGGACCCCTCAATAAGTCTGGGAAAGGTGCGCAAGCTCACAGTTTGGCCTCGAACTTGCGCAGTTTTCAGTTATCGTTCCAAAGTGGCAATGCAACTACTTTCTTTAT
The DNA here is from genome assembly GCA_021846265.1 of Actinomycetes bacterium. Lineage (GTDB taxonomy): Bacteria > Actinomycetota > Acidimicrobiia > Acidimicrobiales > Acidimicrobiaceae > JABEUN01. The sequence goes on from JAJZCF010000005.1 coordinate 37,975, forward strand.
TTGACTGCAGTCCAATTAGGGTGGAAGGTCTCAGTAATAGTTTCGAGTTTCGGAGGAATCTCAATGAAAATTGCCGTTTTAGGTGCGGGATCACTCGGAAGTGTTTTTGGGGCTTCACTGGCTTCTGCCGGTTCCGAAGTTCATCTTATAAGCAGGAATAGCTCCTACGTGGAAGCGGTAAACAAGAACGGCCTCATCCTCATCGAAGGATCTCAACAAAGGATCATCAAAACACACGCTACTTCGGATCCGAAGTCCATTGGAGAAGTAGACCTGCTTATCGTCTTGGTGAAATCGTTCGATACCAGAGCGGCTATTGTTTCGGCCAAGTCGACTGTCGGGCCAAAGACGGTTGTCCTCACACTTCAGAATGGACTCGGAAACGAAGAGGTCATTCACGACGAGTTAGGCGAAGGCCACGTACTAGCTGGAAGGACTTTCGTCGGAGGAGACGCTATTGCGCCCGGTAAGATCGTTGCCGGCTTGAAAGGCAAGCACACCATTATTGGCGAGCTCAATGGCTTGGTCACCCAGAGGATAAAGGATATCTCGGCGAAGTTTAATGAAGCAGGCATAGACACCCAAATCAGCACGACAATCAATTCAGTGATTTGGGGAAAGCTGCTGGTCAACGTGGCAACAGGAGCGATCGCTGGAATCACTGGATTGCCCTATGGACTCCTCTACCAGGTGCCGGAAGTCCACGAAGTTGCCCTCAAAGCGGTTAATGAAGCAATCAATGTTGCTGAGGCCCTCGGAATCGAGCTAGCTGAAAAAGATCCAGAGGAAATTTGGCAAAGCGCGGGTATCGGTCTTGCTGCAGAATTTCGCACGTCTATTCTTCAGAGTCTTGATAGAGGTTCGATCAGCGAGATCGACTTTATCAATGGTGCCGTAGTGAGAGCCGGTAACCAAGTGGGAATATCTACCCCAGTTAACTCGACTCTCGTCGGCTGCATAAAAGGGATCGAGGCCAAGAACAAGGCAATAGCCAGTCGCTGATAGCCATCCTCTACGACTTGCCGCCCGCCTCTCTCTGGGCCACTCTGGTTAGCTCTTGCACAAATTCGCGAAGCACCTCTTGGCGATGGCTGCGACGAAGGGAAAGCAGATATGGATTCATTACTGCAGAACGAAGAACCGTAACGCCTAGTGACGAATAGTTGTTTCGGGCGTCCTCTATTCCAGCCGCTTCAAAGAAATCGGCTAATGTTGAATAGTCATAGCCCGGTTCGCTGAACACGGTTCTCGATAAGAAAAATGGCTGGGCATAACTGTACTGCCTTTGTCCATGCTCGGCCTGAATTGCAAAACTCTCGTAAACCGCCTGCGTTAGAGAGTTGAAGCCGCTTAAAGACGAATCTCCTTTGCGCTTTATACCAAATATTACGATATTTGAATCCGGAGGAGCCGGGAGTAATCCCCTACGAGCAAAAGTTACCACCTCGAAGTTTCGGTTGGGTTCGATCACCGACAGTGCATCGTCTAAGGAGACAAGCCACTCATATAGCTCCCGAGCTGAAATCCATGAGCTCCTGACAATTGCCCCGTGGTTCCTTCGATCCAGAGGTATAAGCTCGGTGTTCAGCCATAGCGCCGTCGCCGGAAAGCTCGGTCTAGAGCCTTCCAATGTATATGGAGCGAAAGCTTCAGTTGCCACGGTACCGGCGCTCGCCAGTTGGCCTTGGTATATCGACTCGACTAGATGGCGAGGTGGAAGATGAAGGATTCTTGAATCGGAAACCGAAGTAATGTATGGCGCCTTCTGTCTAACAACCAGCCGAACCCAATCGTTCTGGAAAGCCACTGCACCACATGGATAATTTACATACCCCATCTTATGAGGGTCAACGGTGACTGAATCTGCATCTTTAATGTGGAAAAGGGAACTAACAATCTCGTGATCATCAAAAGATACTGCCACCTCTTTTGAATACGAGAGTTCAAGATCTGACTCGTAGTCATATCTACCGACTTCGAGTACGAGATCGTCGGCTACCGTAGAGGACACCTGTTCAAAAAGCCCAGAACTACCTTCTTTCGAATCACCGGCCTCAGCGCCGAGCGGCACCACTTCTCGCAAAAGATTCTTGAGTACGACGAGAGTTTCGGTGTTTTTTGCAGTCGATACGGCTTCAAGTAAAGCGCGAGTCAATCTACGGCACCTAGCTGTATTGATATTGAGCTTTGTGACCGAAACCGAGTCCGAAAGCGATGCCGCAGCCCTCCGTGGGTCAAAATCTGCCATTTTTGGTATGTCGAAGTGCTCGAATAGAGTCTCAAAGGCTATCTGTATATTTTCATCCAATGAAGGTCTCAAAATTGTCCTGAAGTAGCCTCCCCAAGCCGCGTCGACGTGTACCCAAAAGCTGCTACCCCTCCGTTCAACACTCCGTCTTATGTTGAGTATTTGGCCAATCGGATCTATCGCCCCTTCTTCAGTTGTGCCAGCAATACCGATTACAGCGAGGGGAAATCGCCCGGCCCCAATAGCATCGATAACCTTTTGTTCAAGGTCAAGTGGATCAAGTCGGAACTGTGAATCCATGGCCACCTTTATCACGGCATTTCGACCCAGACCAAGTAGATCCATCGCTTTTTGGATCGAGTAATGCGCCGCTCCAGAGACAAAGATGGCAGGTGGGAAGTCAGTTAGGCACTTTGCAAGTCCATTTGCCAAAGAGTAGTCCGAGTCTTCTTCAAGCAGACGCCAGGCCAGTGAGGCTACGCCCTCGTCTTCATCGGCGGGAGATAAAAAACGCTTTACTGCTTCCAAATACCTTGCGATTAGGGCTAACGATTCAGATGGCGCTATTCCAATGACTTCAGCCCGAGTGAGTTCCGTAATTGGAATCTCGTCAAGAGAACCTTCGCTCGACGTCTTGACTACCGAAATATCCAGGGAATGCTTCCTGGCAACGTCTTGTACCGCGAGTGGAAAGTATTTGACCGCTCTAGCCACCCAAAGCGCCTCAATGTTCGCAACCGTGCCTCCTGAAGTGAGGTGGCACCATGCATATGGCTCTGCAAGCAATCGCCTATATTCAGCCAGGGAATCTTCGTTGATTAGAGCTGGGGGGTCAGGAGGCGGGACGAACCCGATCATCTCAAGCAGTCGATTACACGCATCGATCTCGTATTCGACGGTGACCGCACCCGTCTCAGATGTCACGTTGTTGGAATTATAGAGTAAGCCCGCCAGAGAGCCGACTAGGGCAGGTATGGTCGTTTCCCCTTGTTGGTGCGCTATGTATCGAGGAGAATAGAAGGGGAAACTCCGTCGGAGTCGACCCAGCATCTCGGTAATTCTCTCTTCTAAATCGCTCCGTTCTTGCTTAAATCCATCTAAGTCGATTGGAGGCATTAATGAGGTATCAGCTGGGTAGTAGTTCCTTCTCCAATGAAAATAGTCGTCCAGAACTTTGTCGAAAAGCTCCTTTACGTAGTCGGAGTTCTCCCCTTTTGGCCCAGGAAAGTAGGCAAGATAGGATTCATAATCAGAAGTCAAGTTTCCCCCACTACTTTTCGACCAGCTAGGTCAATACCAATTCAGATGCAGGCTAGCGAATTCTAGTACCGAATATCACCTACGAAGACGAAGGCTAATATGCCGACTCCCCTGGTCACAACTAAGCCCTGGAGTCGAGCTTACATAGCTCGAAAGCCAACGAGACAAAAGCGAGGTGTAGGTTGGGATCGCATCTGTCTCATCGACTTAGCCAAAGAGTCCCTTATCCAGTCTCAAAGTAGGAACGTTCCGATTAAATTCGCTAGCACAGCCGCCCCCTCAGAGCGCTTCAGACTCCAAGCCAATCGGTAGCTATCGGCCTCCGTGGGCAGAATTCGCCTAGCACCGGCAAACACCATCTCCTCGATGAGTCAGGGCTCCAGTCGAAATCCGGAGCAACTTCAAACCTCTCGGCAAGCCGAAATTCTTGCTCGGTAATTGCATGGACTAGTGTGACGTAAGTTCAGTTAGTCGTCAAACAGAACGCTCGCCGCCTACTTTTTGGTATGCGGGGACACATTCACCGTCGAGCTCGACGGTGCTAAAGGTCACCTTGCTCGGTGGTCACTAATGCACTTAGTACGAACCTCGTGACCTGGCTGACCATATCTTCAAGCAGCCCGCCACCTTCGAACAGCATTCCAAAAGCTGATTTAGTCACGCCAAGATAGAAATTAAAACAGATATCCGCTGGAATATCTTGCCGAATCAAGCCCCGTCGCTGTGCGGACTTAAATCCTTCCAGCGCCGGCTTTACCGCCAACCTGAACTCCTTGACTCGATCCTTTTTGACTCCACTCCTTACGAGATAGTTGTACTTACTGGAGAGTGTGAAAAATACTCTTGTCAATCTTGCTACAGCTTCGCCAAGTTCAACGGATTCAAGATCAGACTGGCAGATACCCTTTTCAAGATCCGCCAAGGCACTTTCCATCAGTGCGTCAAGGAGGCACTCTCGGTTCGGAAAGTAACGATATAAGGTGGCTCTAGCTACTCCGGAGACCTCCGCAATTTCGGCCATAGACGCGCCCTCACCGCGATTGGAAAAAACCTCGGCCGTTGCTTGAAGAATAGCCTCTTTGGTGTAATCCTTAATTGCAGAGGCGCGCCTAGGCGTCTCCAGTCCTTTGCAGCTTGATAGAACATCATCTCGTCCACTCAACCTGTCAACACCACCTAAACCGATTTTAGCGCTTGTGAGACTATGCTGTCTCATAACAATACAGCTTTGCTTCTATTAACGACATAAGATCGCACTAACATGCTTCAACTAAATGACAAGGGGTAGTAATGTCATTAGAGCCGACCTCGGTGCTTGAGCCTGGGAACTCTTCGCGAGACCGTACAGTATTCATGGCGATCGTGGCCTTAATGTTGGCCATGTTGCTCTCGGCTCTCGATCAAACCATCGTGGCTACTGCTCTTCCAACCATAGCTGGAGATCTTGGAGGCCTTAATCACCTCTCCTGGGTGGTAACCGCATATTTAATAACCTCGACCATTTCAACTCCGCTCTGGGGAAAGCTCGGCGACCTTTATGGACGTAAAAAGCTTTTTCAGGCCTCAATTATCATTTTTTTGATAGGGTCAGCTCTTTCCGGGATCTCCCATTCCATGGCGCAGCTCATCGCTTTTCGAGCCCTCCAGGGAATTGGTGGTGGAGGCTTAATAGTGGGTTCGCAGTCCATTATTGGTGACATCGTCTCACCTCGAGAAAGAGGAAAATACCAAGGGCTGTTTGGGGCGGTATTTGGGTTGGCTTCGATTGCGGGTCCCCTTCTTGGCGGATTTTTCACCGACAACTTGAGCTGGAGATGGGTCTTCTATATAAACGTCCCAATCGGAATTGTCGCCCTCGCTGTGATAGCGGCAGTTCTCCATCTGCCGGTACAACGTCGAACACACAAGATTGACTATTTAGGATCCACGCTCTTGGGAGTTGCGGTTACTTTAATCATCCTCGTAACCACCTGGGGAGGTACGACGTATCCTTGGAAATCGATAACTATCATCGGCCTTAGTGCATTTAGCGCTGTTTTACTGGTGATATTTATCTTCGTCGAACGTGCGGCCAAGGAACCGCTCCTTCCGCTTGGTCTTTTCAAAAATGCCATTTTCACCGTGACGTCATCTATGGGATTCATAGTTGGTTTCTCCATGTTCGGGGCTATCATCTTTCTCCCGACCTTTCTTCAGACCGTTTTCGGAGCTTCACCGACGATGTCGGGACTCGAACTGCTCCCATTGATGCTCGGAGTGGTGGGTACCTCGATCACTACTGGTCTGCTTATAACCAAGCATGGCAAGTACAAGATCTACCCGATCGTCGGCACTTTGCTAATGACCGTAGGCCTGTTTTTACTTTCCATGATGACATCTACCACAAGTCTCTTTATAGCGTCGGTATTCATGTTCGTCCTAGGCCTGGGACTTGGTGCTGTGATGCAGGTCTTGGTCGTAGCCGTGCAGAATGCGGTACCTTACGAGTACCTCGGTACCGCCACTTCAGCGGCTACTTTTTTCAGGTCAATAGGTGGATCATTTGGCGTGGCCGTCTATGGAGCGATTTTCAATGCGCGCCTTAGCGCAAATCTCCACAAATACCTTCCACCGGCGGCTAACAGCCTTATCAAAGGTCAAAGTATCGCTATAAGTCCGTCGGCTTTGGACAAGCTACCAACCCCAATTAGGCACGGATTTATACTAGCTTTTTCCAATTCGATAGACACTGTCTTCTTGATTGCTGTACCAATAGCCGCAATCTCTTTCGTCCTTTCAATCTTTGTGAAACAGGTTCCCCTTAGAGAACACGCATTTGTGGCTTCGGAGGCTGGTCTTTCTGGATTTACCGCAGAATGACGCAAATTAGCCGCAACTTCCGAATTAGGCAAAAATGTTGAATGGATTGTCACTGAAATAGTTCTTCAAAAGTGACCTTTAATACGTTACTGGAATCGCTTGACCTAATAGGACAGGATGCGACTCCTGCACCTAATTTGATTTCTAATTCGCCCATCTAATAGATATGACGTGAAACAGTAGTCGAGAGCGACCTTGCCAGGTATCAGACGTATACTTTTAGCGATTAAATGTCGGATGAGTATCCTAGTTTAGGAAATAGAATCCTCCTAGAGGCGGCCTCTCACAGCCAGGGCTGGCTCAGGTAGATGGGTCTTTTTTTGTCGGTATCGATCTGAACTGCAAAATCGTGAGAAAACTTATTGAAGTAACAGGTAAACGTGGCCGATAAAAGACCAGTGACCAC
>JAJZCF010000094.1 GCA_021846265.1 Actinomycetes bacterium
TTGGGCACTGTGACTTAAGGGTGCTAAGAAGGCGCATTGGAACTGTGTCACCTATTGTCATAGATCGCTTTTTGGGGAACCTAAGCGTTTTCGAAGTAGTTCTAACGGGCATTTCAGGTGATTTCGCGCCTTATTGGCACAGGTATACACAATCTGATTTCGACGCCACCTACGAACTGATTAGAAGGGTGGGTCTTTTTGATCGAGTGGAGACCCCCATTGAAAAGCTGTCTGCAGGGGAAAGACAGAGGCTCCTTTTAGCGAGGGCTCTAGTGGGTGGACCCGAACTTCTGATCCTAGATGAGCCTGCCTCTGGATTGGATTTTTCAGCCAGGGAAGACTTGCTCGATGTTCTCGAAGGGATCATGGATACGGACCGGCGTCGGCCAGGTTCAATCCTTATGGTTACTCACCATGTCGAAGAGATACCAAGATCGGCGACGCACGCCCTATTGCTCAATTCGGGAAAAGTATTGGCGCAAGGTGAAATTAAAGATGTGCTTACCAGCGAGAATCTTTCGTTGACCTTTTCGCGAGATGTGACTATAACAAGTGCGGGTGGACGTTACTTCGCCATGTCTAGCTCGAGTTGATCCTTCGCAACCCTGGATTCGATTCCAAAGGTTAGGTAACTGAAATCGCGGGAGTCAGTACTACCGGATTAGCCGATTCGTCTGAGATCTGCCTTGTAGCGCTTGGCATTTTCTACATACAGATTGACGGAATCGAGGAATTCGCCTTCTTTGACTTTGTCCATGAATATCTTTGCCGGGATACCAAGCGCCATGGCATGGCTAGGCACCTCGGTATCGTTGGTTACGACTGCATTTGCTCCTACTAAAGAATGCGAGCGGACTTTGCAGCGATGTAGAACTACCGACCCAGACCCAACAAGCGCATCATCTTCGATGATGCAACCCTCAAGGTGGACTATGTGACCAATCACACACCGGTCTCCAACGATGGTCGGAAGCTCGTCGGTAGCGTGGATCACCGTTCCGTCCTGAATAGAGCTATCGTTGCCTATCACTATCCGTCCATAGTCGCCGCGCAGGACGGCATGGGGCCAGATCGAAGAGCCGGCACCTATTTCCACATTCCCAATTACGACAGCGTCGGGATGGACGAAGGCTTCCGGATGAATTTTTGGTTCAGAACTACCCAATGCATAGATTGCCATAGCTGAAAACCTTAGCAAGGGCGAACTAATCAGAGGGCCTACTTATCTATTCTCTAGAGCGAAGAGCAGCACGGCCCGTGGCGAAAAATAGCGCAGCAACCAATGCGGAGGAAGCGACTATAGCGTCTCCGGACCTAAGGGGTAAGGTTATAAGCGTCGGAACCAGAGCCCCGGCAACCCATGCCATTTGGAACCGCATCTCGTATTTTGCAAAAATCCTTCCATGCTGGTCCTGAGATATGTGATGCTGAACAATAGCGTCGAATGATAACTTGCCTGATGCAGCGACCCATCCTACAATCAGCGCCAGGCCGATCTGGGATGGCAGGTTGGCAAAGTAGGCAGCGACGATGGCGCATACAGTTTCTACGACTAGCGCAGAGAGCAGAAGCTGCTGTTCGCGAATGAGCAGCCTCACTTTGGGGGTAGTTGCGGTTGCTAATATTGCTCCAGCCGCTGAGGCAAGCAGGACAAGGCCGTACTCGTACGCACTCGAATTAGCGCGTTTGAGGGAAAAGGCGATCAGAAAGGTGAAGAAACCAACTCCTGACCGGAGTACCGCCATGGCGGCAGAAGCGAGGAGAGTTGTAGAGTAACCGTTGCCAGAAGCCGGGCTCAAGCTTGGAGCGTCTGGGATTGGGGATGGTTGGAAGTCTTCTGCGACAGTGGCTGGATATTTTTTGACCACCGCCTTGTCCAGTCGACGGGCTTCCCTTGCCAACACGGAGAGTTCGCCCAACATCAACACCAGCGGAATGACCTCGATCCGGAGGATCCAAGGAGCGCCAATTTGGGGAATTTTAAGAATCGAGGCACCGAAAATGCCGGCGACTATCCCAACTCCAGCTCCCAACATGGAGAGCTGGGAGTTCGCCTTTACAAGGATGGACGATGGTCCAATGGGCTTTGTATCCGTCTGGGACATGTCGGCGCCGTAGCCGAGCAGCTCCGGCACTAAAGCAGCTTTTGCTACCAAATAGAGCTTTGAGGAGATGAGCACGGTGAGCGCCAGTGGAAAGATGAGCATAGAGTGGACATTGTTCGCCATGGCCAGTGCTGCAACTATTCGTACGACGGCTGAGATCAGTAGTACTAGCCTCCTAGCGACCTTCCCTCGATCTAGTGCCGGAGAGAGTATCGGCGAAACGATCGCAAAAGGCGCCATCGTCAGCCCTAGGTAGAGGGTTATTTGCGACTTAGCCGCTTCCGGGGAGATGGAAAAGAAGAGGGTGCCAGCTAGCGCCACGGTTGTAAGAGTGTCAGCTGACACCGAATATGCGTGAATTCGTCGCAAGGACCCAAGCGGTGATCCGCGATCGAAATAGACGGCAAAGTACTCCGAAAGCTGATCTTTCGCAGAACTGAATCTCGGACCTTCCCTCACGCTTTCATGCTAGAAGGACTTGGCCAGGGACCTTTGGGTCGATGGCAGTTAACGCGCTCGTTTATTTCAATGGGCCTCATCCCGATTGTCGCCCTTCTTTCCCTTTGCAAGTTTCAGGAGTGGTACCTATCGGCTATGCCTGCTGCGGTCTTTCAGATCTCAAGCTAGCTGGCCGGACGCATTTGCACCCGGTCGAGTCGGCGACATGTTACTGTTTAATTGCGAGAGCCTTAAATTATTGATATGACGCTTCAAAGTGAGCGATCTGGGGTTTTGGGGAAGCAAAGTTTGTGTCAAGCGTTGGTCTAGCCAATCGGTCATAAGTGGCGCTAGCCACCTTGATCCTTTTAATCTCGGCTAAAGACCTATGGAGGTGCATGCTACTTGACCCTGGACGGAATTGAAGGACGGCGCTGGCCGAACTCTTCTCGGCTAAGGGCTCGATACATAATTACCCTTGTCGCTGTAGCAGCTGGGGTTGCACAGGGTTTTGGGAGATTTTCGTATGCCGTGATGTTGCCGGATATGACTAGGACCTACCTACATTCCTATGCTTTGGCCGGCAGCGTGGGTTTAGCCAACGTTGGTTCCTACTTAGTCGGAACTGCAGTTGTCTCATTTCTGGCAACGAGGGTCAAATCGAAGACTTTAGTAGTATGGGGGCTGGCGTTATCTACTTCCGGCATGACCTTGAACTTTTTGTCGCATGACGTCTACTTGACAATGCTTTCCATGGCGATATGCGGCTTAGGTGGATCGTTCATTTGGGTTCCAACGCCGGGTATTGCAGCTCGCTCGGTAGAGCTGCGCTATTCCGGTCTCGCCATGGGGCTGGCAGGTGCCGGAATCGGCGTGCTAATTTCGATCTCTGCAGAGCTTGCCAGGGCATTGCACTCTCTTGGCGGCCAGCTCGTTTGGAGGTTGCAATGGGCCATTCAAGCTGGATTTGGTTTCGTCGTTCTCGTATTGGTGATCGCTCTGCTGCCTAAGGAGACCGGAAAGCCAGACGTCGAGCGTGGTAGTGGTAGGGATCTGATGCAGGTCCCAGGGTGGAAATCGGTCACGCTTGCTTACACTGCCTACGGACTTTCCTACGCTCTCTTCTTCACCTTTTTCGTAGCAGAGATAGAGCACAGTTCTCATATTTCAGCGTCACGAGCATCGATTGACTTTGGCATTATTGGTTTTGTGTCAATCTTTGGCGGAATAGTTGCGGGACGACTTTCAGACCTTTTTGGGCGCACGCTGATTATGGCGGGAGGTTTCTTTCTCATGGTATTGAGCGCCATTTTAGTTCTGATGGGAGGGTCTTTGGAGGCTATGGCAGCGGCAATTCTATTTGGGGTTCCCATGTCGGGAGTGGCAAATTCGGTGGCCTCATTTATAGGCGACGACGTGCCGGCTAGGTCTTTTTCCGCGGTCTTTGGCCTCGTAACTTTAAGTTTTGGCGTAGCTCAAGCCTTGGCAACGCAGCTAGGCGGGTCACTCGCTTCCTTGTTGGGCGGCTTCACCGTGGATTTTGTGATTTCCGGTTTGGCGGCGGTTGCTGGGGTTGGACTTGCGCTTTCCGCCGGCTACTACCGCAATTTGTCGAGGTCGAGCATCTTGGAGACCTCCTCGAATAATGCATGGTAGTCGTGAGATGCCTTCGAGTTTGGAGCGCTGAGTGCTATCGGAGCCCTCTTTTCCTGCATGCGATCGAAGAGGGTGGATTTGACTATTTTCGTAGACAGCACATGGTTATTTTCGGATTCTACTAATTCGATGGCAGCTAAGTCAGTCTTTCTTCTCTCTTGAACCATGGTAAAAAGTACCGAAGTCTTCTGTTTGGCGACAGTTGGGATGCGATCTTTTGCTTCCACAAGAGCGTGGATTGAAAGCATCGAAGGAGTCATCACGAATATAACTCGGTCTGACTCCTTCAAGACGGATTGGGCAAGATTTCCAGCTGAGGGCGGAAGGTCGACGACAACCAGATCATAGTCTCCCTCGGCTAAGCCTAGGATTCTCGAAGCGCCTTGCTCTGGGCGTTTCATGCTTGAGAGCTGTAGGTCTAAGTCGATCGTTTCGATCCCATAGGGGAGAAGGTCAAGGTTGTCATAGTCTGAACCGACGATCTGCGAACGCGCTTTTTTCTCGCCTTTGGAGGCGCCTTTTGCGGCCTTTGTTAGACCATTTCCGCTCGATCGCTTGGTTCTGAGGAGCCAAGTGGCGGATCCTTGTGTATCTAAGTCGAAAAGCAACGTTCTAAAGCCAAGCGTCGCCGAGATATGAGCCAGGCAGACAGAGGTCGTCGTCTTCCCGACGCCCCCCTTTAGTGAGTAGCAGGCCAGTACCTTCACCCTCTTCTCCTCAACATTTATTGGTGGGTTCGCTTAATCATTGCGTCCAAAAGTTCCTTGTAGTGGCGGTCGGCCTCTTTGGACTTGAAGCTGGCCAGCGCTTTGCCAACCCCGGCTGGTATTTCGAAGAGCTTCGGATCGACGGTCTCAATATTAAGTCGGCGAAGGAGAGCTAGTAATGTCGCCCTGTCCTGCAGCTTTCCCAAATAGTCTTGTAGCCCCTTCAGATCGCTGACGGCTGTACTTGTTTTGATCGGATCCAGCAGGCTTGAATATCCTTCAAGCAGATACCTTAGAGCCTTAGCTTTTTTTCGAAGATCGTGCAAGGACTCGTGGTCGGTCTCGATCCTTTTCTTGTTGGAAACCTTGAGCATTGAACTACGGGCCTCAAGCAATTGCGACCTTGCGGCTTGGGAGATCGATGCCTCTTTTGGGATTTGAGACAGGAAGGCTTCGGTTGCAAATCGATGCCACTGGCCAAGAACCTCGGTTATGTGTCCCTGGTTGTGTTGTTTTAAAAGCTCATCTCTTGCCTCGTCTCGAAGGCGTTGGAGGGCCACTTTTGTCGAGTCATTATTGAGCTCCGGGATAGTTGCGATATTTTCGATCGAGACGTCCAGATCTCTCACCTGGCCGGCAAAGTTGGCCAACTGACCGAGACTGCTTCTCAGCTCCTTCGCCTTTTGGACATCTAGCAGCGACGAGGAGGCGGCGATTATTGACCTAGCTCGCCTGATCGAGACTCGAAAGTCGTGAGTGAACTCCGGATCTAAGTCATTTATCATTCCGTCCAGGTTCTTCGTAGCAGCCGACTGGAGGTACAGAAGGAGAGTCCCAATACCTTTTGAGGCCGATGTAGCTGGTTCAAGCCTTACGCTGAACGACGGGGTGTAATCAAATGGTTTTCTCCCGATAGCCAAAAGCGAAAAACGCCACATATCAAAGTCTTCAGGCATTGATATCCATGGCTCAAACACTCGGCGCAAACTATCGGTGATTGAACTGAACTCCAAGTGGTAGCCGGTTCGAGCTCGCGGAATTATCCATCTTAAACTTGGATCCGAACAAGATCTAATCTCAAAGAGACCCAAACGCTTTTCGAACTCATCAACTATCCAAATCCGCTCAACAGAAGCCTTGATCTCGGCTAGCTTAATCAACGCCCTGTCGCCCGTGATCGCCTTGACCCTGAGGGCCATCCCCGCAGGCTCGATGTTGTCGGGATGTTCGTGGTCCCTAGGTGCGGGATCCAACAAAGTGCCGATCTGCCCGTATCCGCCACTTGGGGCAATGACGACTTCGGGCTCTAGCGACCTCCGAACCTCAATGCGGAGGTTCCTGGCGTGAAACCTCCAGTCGGCAGTATCCCAAAGCTCGAGCGTAGATTCGCCGAGGCTCTCGTGTAGTGCGATCCTTCTCGACGCTAATTCAATAGCGGCAGCAATTTCCAAAATGCCGACGCCGGAACTCAAGGCAAATTGGTCGGCAAAATTGTTCATTGATTGAAAAACTACCACGCATTCCTCTATCAATTTACCAATTTGTGTCACAGGGATCAATTACTTTTGAGTATGGCGGAAACCGTCGATTGGATGATGGACAAAAGTGATCGACGGGAGGCCAATTATTTTGGGCCTAGAAGGAGTGAAATTGGCTTTTAGCTTCATCCACTGTTCTGACCTTCATCTGGGGACACCTTTTGGCGGACTTCGAAGGCACGATGATCGGCTCGGTGGAATATTTGAATCGGCGACCTTCGCTACTTTTACCGCCCTTTGCGAAAAGGCAGTTAGCGAGGAGGTCGATTTCTTCGTCATTGCTGGGGACGTATACGACGGGGTGAAGAATAACCCTAAGACCGCCAGGCTTCTTAAAGAGCATCTCGTGCGGCTGGTTGACGCTGGTGTCGATGTCTTGGTGGCGCTCGGAAATCATGACCATGTTGGTGATCTCCTCGCCGGTGTCGCAGAGCTGCCAGATGGTGTATACGTATTTTCCAAGGACAGGCCACAGACCTTCAGGCTAGAGAGCGCATCAGGAGAGGAGGTGGTCTTTGTCGGCAGGAGTTTCCCGACCAAAAGGGTCAGCGAGGATCTTTCTCAGGATTTTCCAAACGCAGAGCCTGGTCTCTTCAACATCGGCGTGTTGCATTGTACTCTCGATGGTGCCCCGCTTCATGAGGGACAATCGCCGACGAAAACGGCCTCGCTCCTGTCTAAAGGGTATCAGTATTGGGCCCTCGGGCACATCCATACGAGAATGACCAGACTTGAAGGGACTACCTACCTCAACTACTCCGGCAACCTTCAAGGACTTTCGATGAAACCTTCGGAAAGGGGACCGAAAGGAGCGCTTCTGGTCAGGGTGGATTCCGGCCAATGTCGAGTCGAGTTTCTCCCGCTAGCTAAGGCGAGATTTGAATCGAGATGCTTCAACCTTTACGGCGATGAGGGTTGGGTCGATTCGGTAGACGAGGAGGAGATGATATCGGACCATATCTTAAAATTAGAGGAGGAGGTGCAGGCCGACGAGATTATGGTATTGCGCCTTAGCTTGATCGGTTCCAGGTCACAGAGGCTTTTAGTCGAGGGTGAACTTTCGGAAATCACTTCGATAGTGAATCGTCGGCGGTGGCAGAACGGTGGAAGAGTTTTTTTAGAGTCCATCGAAGACCATCTTCAGATGAGAGATGTTTTTCTGCCGGCAACATTGATGGAGGCGCTCTATGACGCTGCACGGGAGATGGAAAGCGAGGGTCTCGATCTTCTAGTCGAGGAGTGCATTCAGAAGGCTTCCGGAAAGACGCCGGCCGAGATTCGGTCCGAACTACTTGGGGAACTTTCTTCGGCCGAGGTTTTCGAGTCTGCCAGGTCAATGGTCTTAGAAGCCGTCGTCGGGGATAGCAACCATCCGCCAATGCCTGGTTAGTTCTCCGAGAGAGTGAGAAACAACATTTATACGCTTCTGACCATTGGGGTGTTTGCCGATGAACCCGGAGGACTGGGAGGGGCCATCGACTGGGGAATAACCGAAGTGGCCACCGACCAGGATAACAGACGTTACGGCCAAGGATCTAGCCAGGCAACCCTTCAAAGCATTACGGGGATGGCTATAAAAGAGATCGTCTATGGAACCGGCAATCGGACGAGGGCACGAGGCCGGGTTACACAGACCCCATCGGAACGCCCTGGTCTATTA
>JAJZCF010000095.1 GCA_021846265.1 Actinomycetes bacterium
CCTCATTGTGTGAACAACTCACCTCCATGAAGACCTGCTACCCAGAGACCAATCTACCTATGCGATTCTCGGTCAAAGATCGACCCGGCATCTCTTGAACTTTATCTCCCATGTCAGGAGTCCTGGAATCGGATGAGGTCTTTAGCCCGACAAAAACCCATGTCTTTTATATTTGAACTGGGCTTAGCTCGGTTGTTAGTCCACTTCAGAGTCATAAAGAATTTTGGTTGTCAGCCATGCCCTCGGCAAGTTGTTGTATTCGCCGGGGAAGTCGACTCGAACAACTTGGATCGTAGCAAACTTTGCATCGGCGACCTTGAAGCCATAAAATCGCTCCAGGTGGACTGGTGGCTTTAGCCGTCAGGGGAATTGGATCTCGGGGCTATGCCTCGACATCTCCCATGGGTGTCACACCCCGCTGGTGGATTGATTTTGCTAAGTTAAATGCTCTTTTTTACCGCAATGTCGGCAAAACACGTGTCCACTATTGCTGGGCACCCTCACGGCACCTTTGAGAATCTTGCGGATGTCCGGATGCTGTACTTAAGATCCTTGAGCAATACTCCGACCGAGGCATGCGAGATCTTATGCCCCCGCTCTACTGATTCGCGTGCCCGTTACATCAAGTTCTAACAGCTCCAGCGCCCTGCTCAATGAGGATCACTACTCGCTGCTCGCTGCATATCTTTTGTAGGCGGGGATCGATATTGAGGAGTGCTGGGGGTAGATAGGGGACTGTCCCCTTTTCATTTCACAGGGTTTTCCAACCTAGGCCATTTATTAGTTTGTATAAGAACAAATGGGCCTTGAGCTTCGTTTTGGTAGCTGGGGACAATTTTAACGGTGGGTAATTCAACGGTTGCGCTCTTGGGTTGCTTGGTAATAGGTGTGGCGGGGGGAACTAATGGTGACATTGGAAGAGTCCTACGATATCTGCAAGGGACTTAACAAGCACTTTGAAAAGGGCTACTACTTCTTGAGCGGCCTTTTACCCCCGGAAAAAAGGCGGCATATCTACGCGCTGTATGGTTTGTATCGCTATGCCAAAGAGGTAGGCGACAAATCTGCCTCAGCTTCGCCCGAGGACCGGATCGAGTCCCTGGAGTCATTCTCCGAACGTTTTTTCACCGACTTAGGTACCGGCCTCTCGGAAGAGCCCGTTTTGATGGCTGCGATAGACACCATCGTCAAGTTCGATATCCCAAAGGAGTACTTTGGGCGTTTTTTGAATTCAATGAAGATGGACATAGAGAGATCCACCTTTGGCGACTTTTCGGAGTTGAGTCGGTACATGGACGGTTCCGCTGGCGCAGTCGGGGAGATAGTTCAAGCGGTTTTGGGAGTTAGCTCGGATCTGGCTATTGAGAACGCCCGTGAACTTGGGATAGCTATTCAGCTCACTTCTTTCATCCGTGACATCCCGACTGACCTGGATCGCCAAAAGATATACATTCCCCAAGACGAAGTCGAAGGTTTTGGAGCGACGGTAGCGTTCGAGAGTCGCAAGCCAAACGACGGGTTTAAAGAACTACTTAAGTTTGAGATCGCCAGGATTAGAGAACTATACGAAAGGTCTAAGGCGGGGGACAAGTACTTCGACCAATCGGCAGAGAAGTGTATTTCAGCGATACGAAGCCTCAATTCGCAAATTTTGGATCGGATTGAGTCTGTCGATTACGACGTGTTTAGCGTTCGTGTTCAGGTTCCAGCGCTGAACAGGCTTAGGGTTTTTGCTGGGGCCCGACTACTTTGAAATAGTTAGACCACCTTTTTGAACCGCTGGTCCGGCGAGAAGCAAAATAATTTTGCGGACCGGCCCGTTGGTGGCAAATCCGGCGTGCTTTATGGTAGTCAAGTGCGCATGTCGGATCTTGGATCTGAGTTTTAAAGCCGACTTTTCCCGGATCACGGAGAAGGGGCATGAGCCATCTACCTCTTCACCCAGTAGCTCCGCAGCCTATATTTCATTGTCAAAAACGGCGACCGTGAACTTAGGTGCGAGTTCGCTTAGCTACAAGGCGCATTAGAGCTCGCAATACCCACCAGCAAAGTTCGCTCTGTTTAGAGCTATGTCGTCTTTGTGCGGTTGGCTCTGCGCTATTCACTTAAGCTCGTTTGACCAAAAGCTGTGCAGGCCCAGCCCCTGGCGCGGTTGGTCTTGTTTCGCCAAAACACCCAGATTGCATAGTGTACGATCTGGAGGTGAGATTTACGTGGACGACGATCAGGCATCACTTTGGGGGAGAGATGGGAGTAGCTGCCCAGAGGCGGCGCCGGATCGGACTTGTGGTCGTTGTGGTCTTGGCTCTGATACTCGAGTTGATCGACCCAATCGGCCGCACCCAAGCTGTCAGTTCTGGACAGGTAGGCATCGCTTTCTTCGCAGCGCTATTGACGGGCGGAGCGATCATATTTGGACTTTCATTCAGTTCCGCCACCCTCTGGCCGTCACTCAGAGAGATCAATGAATACGTAGGGCTATCGGACTGGGTGACCCTAGCGTCGTTGGGGACTCTCGCATTAGCCGCCGGGATACTCGTAAATCTCGATACCCTGGTGAGCTTTGGCTCTATCGTTGTCATCATCGGAGACCTGATGGGCCTCGTCTCCTTCCTCAAAATCTTGTCACTCGCCAGCCCCGACCGGCGCAAGGTCGTGCTAGCGCAGCGTCTCGGAGCGGAGTTCTCACTGGTGGCGGGCCACTCGGAGCGTCCCACGCTGGCAGAACACGGTAGGCGAGGTGTCCTTGGTCGCTTCATCACAGAATTCGAATCCTCGCTCGCCCGTTCCGACGGTACTACCCTCCGAGAACTTGTGGGAGAAGTCGAGCAGGCTACGTCGTCGTTGAGAAGACGAGATCGGGGACTCCATGCTGGGAGCTATCCCTTGCACCTACCTACAGAGCTTGCTTTCGATCTATTGCATCGAGTCGCTCAACGCGCGTTGAGCGGAAGACTGGATCCAAGGGACGCCGTAGATCTTCAGGCACAGATTGCCGATTCCCTCATCGGATCGGCGGTTGATCTTTCTCAGGGTGCCAACGACTCTCATGCATCGGCCATCCTAGGACGGCTGAGCCTTCACCTTGCGTGGACTGCAAGTAGTGCCTGGACTATGTCAGCACGAAAATCATTGGAATCAGCGACCGCTCGGAGCATGATAGTTTCGTCGGGTGACCTCAGGGGCAGGATCCTAAGGTCGGTCGATCCTGACCCATCTGGACTCTCCAGTTTGGACGAGCAACTAATACGACCTATTTCGACTCCACTTGGCTGCCTTACCTGGCTTCGATGTTTCGTGGAGTTTTATGGAGCCCCGACGACTGTAGCGTTATATCCAACCTACCAACTGTTGAGCGGCGAGCGTTACAGGTACAACATCTGGGACGGCGCTCCGATCTTGGCTCAGCTCAGATTCCGCCTGTATGCGAATCCCTCGAACACGGAGGAAGCTGAAGTGACCCGTACTGCCTTTGGGTCCGCCAGTAACTTCGACCGCACCTTTCTAGCGCTTTCCGTCGGCTTGCTCGCCACGCTGAGGGATGCCCGGCTCAGATCCCCGGCGACACTTGGACTGCCGGACCTTTCCGACGAGCCACGTCGACTCGCCTACGAAATCTGGTCTTTCGCAACGCACCGATACTTCGACACGGCCGTCGAGGGCCTGGAAACTTTAGCCAGGTACAGCTCTCAGCGACTTCCAAACGACCTCTGGCTCCAAAGCAGTATCTCACTTTCCCAGATTGCCGTACCGGGACCGCCGATTATCGATCCCGTCTCCCGCATGAGTGCGCTCGGTCTTGCAATAGCCCTGCGACTGGCGCCGCTGGACCGATTGGATTCGCCATCCGAGCTGCATGATTTCCTCTCTCGGCTCGATCCGGCCTACCTAAGCAGTATCCGGCTGCTTGCGGATCGAATCCTGCCGCCTGCCACCGCCAAGGCACCGGTGGACGCCATAGTGGAGCAGCTTTGCATACTTCATGAGATGCCTAATCCAGGAGGGACTTTTACGCCATGAATCAGATCTCTATCCAAGATTGGCCAGCTCTAATTCGCTCTAATGGAGCCATTGGGGAGATACGGGTCATTCAGTGCAGCCTCAAATGGACTCAGCCCCCACAGGAATCTATAAGGGACGCCATCGACCTCGCCCTATTCGAGACACTCCTGTGCTCCACCGATCTCGTCGTTACCCGCTACATACTCCACGACGTACCACCAAGAGATTCGGCGGGCAACCCGATAGACCCGATCAACCAGCAGTCCCACCACGAGTGGACCCGCCGCCTCGCTTGCTCACTTGCCTTGGTTCGTAATGAGGCAAAGGGGCCCCGGCTGAGAATCCACCGGGTATTGCGACCCAGCTCAAGTTGGTCCGCAGATCTGGTCGATACCTTGGAGTTCCTTGATCATGAGGCTTCAATGGCACCGGATGCTTCGCTAGCTGCAAGTGGAATCACATCCTCACTCGGCATTACCCCTCTAACTTCCACTGAAATTTCACTGGATGGACCCTATGGCGACGCAGAGCCCCTCTACTACCTTTAGTCTTCCAAGGCTATGAACCATTATCAGCCAGAGTTCGATCGACACGCGCACGAAAGCTTTCTGAATCGGGCAATTGATATCTCCAAAGCTGCCTTGTCGGTGCCGGGCGCCACACCGTTTGGGGCCCTAGTTGTCATCGGTGGCGAGGTCGTTGCCGAGGGCATGAGTTTGGTAATCCATAAGCACGATCCGACAGCACACGCAGAGGTAGAGGCGATTCGGAATGCCGCAATTCGAATAGGAAACCACCTCTTGCAAGGTGCAACACTCTACTCCAGTTCAGAGCCGTGCCCGCTCTGCCTCATGGCATGCTACTGGGCTGAGATACAGACAGTTATCTTCGCTGCCCATACCACTGACGTCGCGATGCACGGATTCCAGGATCTCGCCTACTATCAGCAACTTAAACTCGCCACATCAGAGCGCTCCATAGCAGAGGTGACCGCATCAGAGGATTTTCGTGCACGCGCCGTCGATGTGCTTGACAGTTGGAGGGAGATCCGCGAGGAGTAGCGCGCTTACAAGTCGTCTACTAAGGCAGACTTCCGGTGGGTGGACCACCGCCCATTTGGTTCGTTCAGCTGAACTTGACGAACCTGGTAAGCAGGATGTCTAGCACCAGCTGCGGCTAACTGTGTTGGTATTGTGGCGCGGTAAATTTTTGGCCAGTCGACTGGCTAGCGGACCACAACGAATTGCCGCGGAACGAGACCGGCTGTTTCGTTTGATAGGACTCGTTGGTCACGGTGGTGTATGGTTGGAGTCAGGCAACAGTGCAGATGAGCGAAGGGTGTAAGAGAACTCTCTTTGCTGGAAGGCGCAAACGAAGTCTGCTCCGCAGTTAGGTTCGGTCCTGCTATTTGCTGGAAGATGCGGGCAACGCATCGCGAAGTCCAAGTGTCCCGCAGGTGGCGCTGTCACCGGGGAACACACCTGCAGTCCCGTTCGTCATCGTGCACACGACAAGAGAAGGAACAGCGCGAACGGTGATTGGCCCAATGACGCGTATCGCCCGAGGTGCTCCCGCTGTGAGGAAGCCTTCTCTCCACAACATCTGACAGGTTTCGAGGGCGTCATCAACTTGAGCGACCGAGCCGGGAGCACCGACGGCACTGACGTCAGTGCCATTAGTGCCTATCTGATCAAGCGTATAACAGTGAGCAACTGCCAAGTTGGTCACTGGTGCGGGGCGTAGAAGATTCGTCGCGGCGGCGATGCCACCACCGGCAAATGAGGCCGTTAAAGCCAATGTTGCGGTAAAACCGATTCGCGACCACTGGTGGCCAAAAACAGTGACACGCCGAGCACCTGCGCGGGGGCCAGCAGCCAGTTCCGTCTTGGTGAAGGTCGCCCACGCTTGCTCCACCTTGTGAGGGGACGTCGAGGTGATGGGGTTCATTGCTTCGATGCGCTCGGCTATGTATTGGTTATTCACCGTAGGCCTCCTTAGGAGTATTGGTGGTAGGGGTGGTGGTCGGGCTTAGACGCTGTTCTAGTCGTGCAATGGCTCGGTGATAGCGCATGTTCACGGCGCTGACGGCAAGTCCTAGGACCTCACCGATCTCAGGACGTGTGAGATCGTCCCAATGAACAAGTCGCAAGATCTCCTGATCTACGTCGGAGAGTTCCGCCAAAGCTTGACGCAATTGCTCACCGTCGAAGATCTCGTCGACGGTATTGGGAACTCCTTCGAGCATCTCGGAACCAAGGAAATGACAGTAGCGTCGCGCCTGGCGGCTTGACGACTTCATCTCGAAACTCGCGATACGAAATAACCATGGCAGAGACGCTTGCTCAACTTGGTCAAACTTTCTCCACGCAACTACGAAGGTCGCGCCAACAATGTCGTCGACTTGCGCCTTCGCTGCCCGACGCCCGACGTACTGCTCAAGACGGGTGTAGTTGTCACGAAAGAAGGCCTCGAAGCGCTGGCGCTTCTCTAGCACCTCGGTTCTCGAACTGTTTACTTTCATCACTCTCTATACGTCACGAGATCATCAGAATGTAACGAGTACGCCAAAGTTCGGTACTCCTCGGGTTTCCCTGGGTGACGTGACGCTCTGAGCAAGGCCTGAAGTCCTCAAAAGGCCAGCCCCCACCCTGAGGTTACCCAGCAAAAGGAACACGTGTTATCTCGACTCTGCCGCTTCCTGCAATGCTAGTTCGAAGTCAATTGGACTTGTGTTTTTGTTCTCCTCAGATCTGCGAGTGGTGTTGTACCATGCCACTCAATCCCCGTGGAGAGTTTTTCCAGGTTTGAAAGGAGGTGTCGGTAGAAGTACTCGTACTTGAAGACCCTCTCTGTCAGGATAGTTGTCGGCTACAAGGCCGAAGGATCCGGAGTGAACATCGTCAGAGCAAATCGGGTGGTTCGCTAATCCAGCCAAATCCATCACGAATATGGCTGCCGCCTAATGGCGCCCACCCAAATGGCCAAGCAGCTTCTATCTGCGCTGATTGGCGAAGTGGTGGACCAAGACCATAACGCCGCTAAGAACCTTCGCTACTGGCCGGAGTTAAATGCCAGCTCTGCTCTAGTTGAGGCTAGCGTCCCCATAGACACCCAGGCTGCCGGTATTAGCGGTACAGACCCAAGCTCGGACGGTGGGATGACCCGTTGCCAGAGGAGCGACAGTGAGACCAGCCCGCAAGAAAAGGCCAGGCGTGGTGCGGCTAGAATCGAACCTGACGACTGTCAGGCGAAGAACCTCGAAAGAGGTGTGGCATGAGTCGTGTCACTAGAACGCACTCGGCCGCATCGGTCATAGATATTGTTGAAGCAGTTTTTCAACCCGATCAGAGCGACGCCATTTGAAACGGCCTTGTGGCCTGAAAAATGAAAGATGTAGAATTTGAGTTTGCCAGAGCGCCAAAAGAACGATCTCGCACCCCAGATCCTGGGTCTTTTCATTGCGATCTTGATCGCTTTGGTCGTGATTTACCTGGGTCCACCCGGGGTCGATCGACCCGCCCATCTTTTTCAGCTCTCCCTTTTCGCTAAGCACGGCCTTATCTTATGGGATAACTACTGGTACCTCGGAGGATATAGCTTCATCGGCTATTCACTCACCTTCTATCCTTTGGCGTATCTTTTTTCCATCTATCCGGTGGTAATCGCCTCGATCCTCGTCGGGCTGTGGGTCACTTTTCGCATCCTAAGGAAGTTGCTTCCTAAGTCATTTCTGATACCTTGGCTAGTAATAACTATTACTTGGCCCTTGGAGTTACTCTCTGGAGCGTATCCTTACATCGTCGGCCAGGCGTTGGTGGTCATTGGAATAGCTCTGGTAGTTAGGGATCGAAATTCGGACGGCTTCACTTATGAAGACGCCACCTTGTCATCCAAGAAGTCTCGGGCGATGGAGATCCTGGCGGCGATTGCGTTTGTGCTTATTGCCGCCGCAATTTGGGCTACTTCGCCACTGGACCTCTATTTTTTAGACCTTTTCGTCATCGCCAGGTGGGTCGATCGGATGATCAGCTGGTTTTTCGCTGGTGATCAGAGAGTTGGTCGAAGCCGCCCCTCT
>JAJZCF010000096.1 GCA_021846265.1 Actinomycetes bacterium
CCTATGCGACCAAGGGGCAGTTTTGCAGCTAACCGCTCCTCATTTGGCTCCCAAAGAGCCCTAGCGAAGTCGGTCCTCACAACTCCCGGTGAAATCGAGTTGACCCTCACTTTGGGGCCAAGTTCGTTGGCGAGCTGCCTTGTCATATGGATCACCGCCGACTTCGACACGTTGTAGTAGCCGATCATCGGTTCGATGCCGAGCCCTCCTATCGACGCAATATTTACCACGACAGCGGTGCCGAATTCTGGCTTTGACCAGAGCACCTCCCAGCATTGCTTAGTCCACAAAAGTACGCCTCGAACATTGACGGCCATTATTTTGTCTGCCCGCTGTGCATCTATCCCAATCATCGGGCCGAAATAAGGGTTGGTTGCTGCATTGTTGACCAGAATGTCAAGAGAGCCAAAGCGCTCGATCGTCGTTCGAACCACTAATTCCGGACTGGATTCATCGCCAGCATTCGCCGCCACATAGTCAACCCTGTCCGTCGAGTCGTACTTTGAAGCAATTTCTCGAGTCGTACTGATTAAGGCATCCTCTTTTCGAGAACTGATCATGACTGACGCCCCGGCTTGGACAAAACTTGCAGCTATCGCCTTGCCTATACCCTTGGAGCCACCGGTCACAAGGGCAACTTTACCTTCTAAGGAAATTTCCATAGAAGCAACTTAGACCAAGCGAGAGCCCGATTTAGTGCGCCCACTATGAAAGGGTTACGAAAATACGTCTTTAACTTCTGCTCGGACCAATATAGGATCTTTGTGCGACCAGTGGGAGTATCAGTTGACAAACCGTCTGAAAAATGAGTCCAGCCTTTACCTGCGCCAGCACATGTCAAATCCAGTAGATTGGTGGCCGTACTGCGACGAAGCATTCGAAGAAGCCAAGAAACGCGACGTGCCGGTTTTCATCTCTATCGGTTACGCCGCTTGCCATTGGTGCCATGTCATGGAAAAGGAGTGTTTCGAGGA
The DNA here is from genome assembly GCA_021846265.1 of Actinomycetes bacterium. Taxonomy (GTDB): domain Bacteria; phylum Actinomycetota; class Acidimicrobiia; order Acidimicrobiales; family Acidimicrobiaceae; genus JABEUN01. The sequence goes on from JAJZCF010000096.1 coordinate 975, forward strand.
CCTTGAAGTAGCCGAGAAACTCAGCAGTGGTTTCGTGTCGATCAAGGTCGATCGAGAAGAGCGACCCGACATAGATGCCCTCTACATGGAGGCTTTGCAAGCAATGTCGGGCAGCGGGGGGTGGCCCATGTCTATCTTCACGACTCCCGAAGCAAAACCGTTCTATGCCGGAACGTACTTCCCTAAGCTAGCCGCTCGCACCATGCCCGGGTTCATTTCCGTATTAGACGCCGTGTCTTCGGCATACGCCGATCAAAAGACCGAAGTTGAGTCAGTCGCCCAAGAGATGATCAATGCAATCAGAACAAGGACGACGCTGCCAAAGCCGGGCTTTGCCGCCTCAGACTTAGACGCTCCGGCCCTTTTGGATCATATTGCAACGGATCTGGCCAGCAAAGCCGACAAGGACTGGGGAGGTTTCGGCATCGCCCCCAAGTTTCCTCAACCACACCTCATCGCTCTGCTGTTGAGACACCACTACCTGACTGGGAACGAGCAGAGTATTAATACCGCCAAAGCTGCCCTCGATCACATGGCAAGCGGCGGAATATTCGATCACCTTGCAGGGGGATTCGCACGCTACTCCGTGGATAGATTCTGGATCGTCCCTCACTTTGAGAAGATGCTCTACGACCAGGCCGGAATGCTTAGAACTTATGCAGAAGCCTTTGCAGTAACCAAAGACGAAAACTACGCCTATGTTGTGAAACAGATAGCCTCCTACGTTAACGAATACCTAAAACTCCCGAGCGGAGGATTAGCGTCATCTCAGGATGCAGATTCTGACGGCGAAGAGGGTGCTTATTACATATTCCGTATCGAAGAGGTCAAAAAGGTTCTCGGCGATAAGGCGAAGGAGTTCATGGACTTTTACGGCATATCAAAGTCTGGCAACTTTGAGGGGAGGAATATCCTGCATCGGCCGCATGGCAAATCTGTAGTTCCAACTGGATCCATAGCCAGCTCGAATAGAAAGCTGCTTGAATACCGTAAACTTAGAAACCCACCGCAAAGGGACGACAAAGTTGTGTGTGAGTACAACGCTCAATACGGCGCCGCTTCAATCATCGCTGGACGGATCCTGAAGGATTCAGAACTCATCTCCGATGGTCTCAAGCTTGTTGATCTGCTCAATGATAAGCTTCTGGATTCCTCGACCGGTCGACTCAAAAGGGTACTTTTTGGCGACGTCCCGTCAGTCGACGCGATGGCGTCAGACTACCTATCACTAGCTTCGGCAAACATTGATGCTTACACGAGCGTCGGTCAGGCTTCATATCTGAAAATCGCTGTGGCCCTTTGCGACAAGGCCATTGAGCTCTTCTGGGACCAAAGTAGCTGCGGCTTTTTCACCTCTGAAGAACCCTCTAGCCTAGATATACCTCGCACTAAAGATATCTATGACACCGCTACGGTCTCCACTAACGCCGTCGCTAGTGAGGTACTGGTTAAACTCGGCTACCTTTGCGACAACGCAACCTATCTCGATCGGGCTGATGAGCTAATCGCAACGCTAGCCAACGCAATCAACTCCGCCCCGTCATCATTCGGTTGGGTTGCATGGTCGGCGAGACTACTAAACAGTGGGCTTCGGGAACTCGTCATTCCGGGCCCCCTAGGGGAATTTGGTTCAGCCCTCTTCGACGATTTTCTCCCCGACACAATGTGGCTATTCGGCGATCGGGACGCATCGCCACTTTTTTTGAACCGTGAAAACTCTTGGGCCTACCTCTGTGTCGGAAAAGTGTGTAATCTCCCAACGCAAGATCCCCAAGTACTCAAAAAACAGCTCGCCCAGGATAGATGGCTAGCAGATTCGGGGTCAAAGGTCTGATGTCCCGGCTCTACTACCTAGGCAAAATGGAAGACGAGATCTTTGCTCTCAATCCGAGCGAAAGAAGGTTTGTCAGGCTTGTACTCAAAGACCCCAGCGACGAAGAGTTCAAGCTATTCAGTGGATTTGACGCCAAAGAGATGATCACTTCGGAACCGCCAGATCCTGCCAGGCCCGAGTTGAGCGAGGCAGTTGCAATTGAAAAAGAGGAAGGCAGAGTAAAAGCGAGACGGGTCAAAAAGATTCTCCAACATCTTTTCGCTCCTGAGAACTTTCCACCTTTATGGCTCCCCGGACCATCGGTTAAGTATGCGTCGATGACCGGCGATTCGCCCTCGATAGCGCTTATTAGGTTGGGCAAGGAGCAAGCACTTCTCAGAGACCCAAGGAGTAACGAAGTCCAGTTTGGATTCCCTTGGAAGGGAGGCTTTCACGCCTTTCCGCTTTCCGACGAATATCAGGAGCTACTTAAAGACGAAGTGACCGATACCATTTCATCCAGAAAAGGAATCAAACCTTTGCTAAATATGGTGCCGGGAGCACTAATACTGGCATTTTCGCCGCCTAATGATGGGTATTGCAAAAAGACGGTCGTGTCGATACTTCCGAAAATCTAAATTCCCTATCGGCTGGGTCAGCCGTCAGCAACTTCAAACTCGATTAAGGAGAAAATAGATGGCAAGGGTACCAGAGTTTTTTGCTAGGTCAGAGCCTAACCCACAAGCGCCCCCCGATGTCCAAGAGTTAATGGACACGACAGAGGCTAAAAGCGGCTTTTTACCAAACGTATTTTCAGCCCTTTCACACAGGCCAGACGAGTTCCGGTCCTTTTTTGGCTACCATGACGCTCTGATGAACTCCGAAAGCTTGCTGACTAAAGCCGAAAAGGAGATGATTGTCGTCGCTACTTCAGCGATAAACGATTGCCTATACTGCGTCGTTGCCCACGGAGCAATATTGAGAATTCGGGCCAAAGACGCCACCCTTTCAGAAAGGGTTGCGACTGACTACAAAAGAGCCGGGCTGCCAAAGCGGCAGGAAGCGATACTCGACTTCGCTATCAAAGTTACCTCGAGGGCTAATGAGGTTGATGAAAGTGATTTTGAACCGCTTTATGAAGTCGGCCTAGGCGAGAATGAAATCTGGGAAATCGGCGCTATATCGGCCTTTTTTGCCATGTCAAACAGGCTCGCAGGATTCGCAAAAATCCTTCCCAACTCCGAATTCTACTCCTTGGGTAGGTGACTAGGGGGTCTTTGAGCCCGCTGACCTAATTCCTAGAAGTGCCTACGCCCTCTTCCTATTCGACGCCTGCGTCCTGAACGAGCAATGAAAAACAGGACCAAAAGGAAGGGCAACATCCTTCCAAACATCAGCACCGCTATCATCGATCCAGCGGTAGCTATGCCGACAATCATTCCTACGATCGGCAAAGCAAAGACGCAGATCCCAATGACGGTAGCAAAGCGAAGTCCAAATGGCATCGCCTCGAATCGGCTAAAAGCCCGAGAATACTTTCGAGATCCTTGCATGCCCGGAGCCTGGCCCTGCGGCAGATATGAATTCAAGGAGTCAGGCCTCTCCCAACGGAACGAGACAGCTGACGGGAGATCGGAAATCAAAGCGAAAAGTTCGCCGTAGGTTTTTGCACCGGCGGCATTATCCATCCTCTCGGACAGCTCCGCGTGGGTTAGTCTTCCCTCTTCAAACGCCTTCGACAACTCGTCAAATATGCGATGTCGATCAGCGTCGGAAGCCCTCATAGAACTTTTTGGTACTCCCATACCTTCACTCTAACCGCAGCGCCACTAAACCACAAACAAAAGAACGAAATGTCAATTCATCTAAATTGTGAATTCATTGCGGGGAGCCCGTCACTTCAACATTGTGTTCGATGATCCAGCTCATTTAGTCAATGCCGGCGGGATTCTGGTTTTTACCTTTTCTGAGAGTCTCGTACTCGAGAAGCTGTTGGAAAATAGTTCCAAAAAAGTGCCTCTAATGAGTGTGCCGCCAAATCAAACAACTCTATTCGACCCGGCAACATCCAAGGTCATTCGTCTTCTCCAGGAGGGTGAAACCTTGAAGGCCAGCTCTAGTGGCCCTCAACCTTGAAAAATTTAGGGTTCCGTAATAGCTGAAATTTCCGAAACTGCACTTTGTAAAGACTGCAAGAAATTGACTTTGCCTGCTTCGTCTTACGCGTCTAAATCTAATTTGCTGACTCAAATAGCTGTATAGGCAACTAAAGACCCTGCTTTATATCACCTGCTAGTGGCATTAGTCCCAAAGGAACAAGGCAGTTAGTGGCGACCCAGATGACTAATAGTGCTAGGGCTTTTGCGCGATCTGGACTTACCGTTCTTAACAGAGGAAAGATTTTCAGAGGAGGAAGAGATGAAGAGATTAGAGATCATAGATCAACCCAAAGCCACGAAGTGGCTCTTTAGCAATCAGTATGCGGCTTTCATCTGGCTCGTCGTCCGAGTATGGCTCGGATACGAATGGATTAAGGCTGGTTGGGCGAAGCTTGTCGGAGCAGAATCCAAGGCTTTTTGGGATACCGGACTCGGAGTCAAAGGATTTGCCGAAGGTGCAATCGCCTCCCATGGTGCGCCCCACGGGGCAGTAGCCTATGGGTGGTGGGTTGCATTCCTACGAAACTTTGTAGTCCCCAACTATTCGTGGATCGCAAAGCTAGTGGCCCTCGGAGAATTCCTAGTTGGGATCGCATTAATCGTCGGCTTCATGACCGGCTTGACGGCACTCCTTGGCCTTCTCCTGAACTTCACATATGTTTACTCCGGAACGGTTTCGACCAACCCAACCTTCATAATCCTGGGCGTACTCTTGGTCACCGCTTGGAGAATATCAGGTCTCTACGGAGCGGACTACTTCGTCCTTCCGTGGCTACGCAATCTACTCCATAAGAAGAGCAGCGCAGATAGGGTGACAGGAAAGCTAGATGAGCCAGCAGCTGTCGAAGCTCCTCAGCCAAAGGATCTTGTGCACAACAGCTAGTCCTCTCTACAAATTGATCCTCGAAAGGAGGCCGGAGCTTTTCCGGCCTCCTTTTCGCGTCCGAATAGCTTCAAAAAATACCCTCCGCTTTCGCCACTACTAACGAATCGAGGGCAACGACTTCGTAATCCTTGGTCACGGCAAGAGGGTTTATATCCAACTCGGAAATCTCTGGATGCAAAGTCACAAACTTAGCGACCCTTACCACCGCTAGAGCCAATCTTCTCGCGCCATCTGGGTCTTTGAATCTGCCAGAAATCAAGGCCTTGCCCGCCGCTGTCTTGGAGAGCATCTCGATCGCATTGCCCTCATCCAAGCCCTCCACCAAGGCAACCTTGGAGTCCGAGATAAGCTCTGCTAAGACCCCTCCCGTTCCTACTGCGATCAGATGGCCAAAGTTCGGATCCCTCTTGACCCCCACGATAAGTTCCAAAAGGGGCCTGATCATCTTTTGAATCAATACCCCCCTCACCGGCGAGCCATCTGTCGCCTTCCTCGCAGAATCCACAACCAGATCGAAAGCGTTCGCCAATGTCTCGGGGTCATTGATCCCCAACAAGACCGCCCCAGCTTCACTCTTATGAAGAAGCGCCGGACAGTCCGCCTTGACCACCACGGGAAACCCTAGAGCAAGTGCGTGTGTCAGAGCCTCTCGCTTAGTTTCGGCAAAAAGAGACTCGACAGTCGGAACCTGCGCCGACGCCAGCATTTCAAGCGACTCCCTCTCTGGGTACACTCCGTCAGATATCGATTCAACACTCATTTTGGAATCTCGGCTTCTCCTCTTCGAGGTTTTAGGTCCAAAAAGGTGAAAGAGGGAGGCCAAAAGCCTGACGGCTTCAACAGGATTTTCTAGTACCGGAACCCCGGCTTGGCGGAGTTCGTCCATCAGTGTCGGAGTTGTCAGCCCGGAAAGCAAGATCGGAATTTGATATTTATGCCTTACTTCTATCAGCCTCCGAATAGCCGGCCCGGCGAGGGATTGGGCCAGCGAGGTGTGGCCGAGATAGACCAGTATCGAATCAAAGAGCGAGGACGAAGCCAAAACCTCTAAAAACTCTCCTGCTATGTTTGCATCATTCAAAAACTGCCCGGTGAAGTCGACTGGATTCTCCAATCCGGCAAAGGGCACTAGCTCCTTTAATCGTGCTTTAATGTCGTCTGGCAGAGCCGGAAGTTCGAGTCCCACTTCGGCGGCTTCGTCCGCCATCATGATCCCAACTCCTCCCGAAACGGTCAGCAAACAGACCCTCTTCGACTTTGGCTTTAGCCCGAACGACGCTGATTCAGTTATGTGAATCAAGTCGTCCAGATCGGATGCACGTTCTACCCCGAAGTGATCGAATACCGCACCGATCGCCCTATCGTCCCCAACCATCGCTCCGGTATGGGACTTTGCCGCCCTCGAGCCAGCTTCAGACCGCCCCGCCTTCAGCAGTACGACGGGCTTATTTGCATCGCTAGCTCGTTCGAGCGCTGACATAAGTGCGGGCCCGTTTCTGACCCCCTCAATATATCCCGCTATCACCTCGATCTTTGGATCGTCCGCCAAATAGGAGATGCAGTCAGCTATGGTAACGACGGCTTCATTACCCGTAGCAATCCAATTCCCTACCCCGAGGTCTCGCCGCCTAGCAAGAGCCAGGAAGTAGGAGCCAAATGCACCACTCTGGCAGGCAAAACCTACGTTCCCGCTTTTCAACGTTCCCGACTCAAGTGTTGCAGTGAATGATGCAGCTGCTCCAATAGTTGAATTAATTACACCTAAGCAGTTCGGACCGAGCAGGATGACCCCGCTATCCTCGCATTGGACCCGAAGTCGCTCCTGCTCGATCTCGCCCTCTCCGCCGATTTCACCATAACCAGAAGAAAACACCACGACCGAACCGGCTTTGAGCGAGGCAGCCTGCTCAATAATGCCTGGGACGAACTTGGTCCCTACTGCGACGACTATGAGGTCTGGCGAGCAGTCCAGATCCAGGAGGCTCTGGTAACATTTCCGCCCAAAGATCGAGTCATATTTTGGATTAATAGGGTAGATATCCCCCTCATACCCCATCTCGATGCTCGCAGCTATAGGCCTTCCGCCGATTCTCGCCGGGTCCTCAGAAGCACCCACCACAGCTATCGATTTCGGACTAAATAGCCGCACCAAAGAGCTGCTAACCAGCAAACCGTCCTGGCGTTCAAGCACGCTTCTCCCCCCTGTTTATATGCGAGGCTACTC
>JAJZCF010000097.1 GCA_021846265.1 Actinomycetes bacterium
TCGCAGCGAAGTCGTCTATGTGCGAAGCATTGGAGACGAGGTAGTCATCGTGGCCCAAGGGGGCCGAGGGGGATATCTGAGCGAGATAGCCCGCCACAAGCGTGGCGAAGCCTTCAGCTATGTCATCACCTCTCTGTCAGGATAATTGTCACGTTGATGGCCGAGCGCATCATGTCGAGGACGACGAACCCATAGAAGATCGCAGTAGCGGACGCGTCCTCCTGGTAGAGGAGCCGAATAATTATCAACATCACGATCCCTTGCTGGTGGAGATCCATGGCCTTGGGCTTGCGCAACATGTGGCGGTGGAGGTTGTTGAGCACGGCAGGGTAGCTCAAGCGGCAACGCAGCTTGGCAACAATGACTGCACCGATTCCGGTGATCGTCGTGGCATTCGAATGGGGAAATGGACGCGACAGGCGCTATACGTATGAATGTTAGGCTGAAGAATTTCTTCATAACCTCAAGCTACGCAGGCCAAAAGCGACAACCTCGGCTTAATCTGTGTTAAGCCGAATTCGGCTTAATGGCGATCGTGGGGTACAGTTTTCTCCGGTCAGGTGCTCCCAACCTCTATTGGATGCAGGTATAGCGCCATTGGTAGGAATCACGGGTGATTCCTGCGATAATGCCCTGAGTGAGAGCAACAACGCTTTGTACAAGGCCGAGATGCTCCGACCGCATGGTGGCTTCAATGGGAGCGTCGCTCAGCAGGCGGGGGTCACTGCTCTGAGTCGGTAGGTTCAACAATCGGAGATTACATGGTTCGATTGGAATGATTCCGTTGTCAGAATTCGAAACCAACTACCACAATCAAACAAGGCTTGAGAACCGATCGGTTTTCAAGTAATTGGGTCGCCACTATTCCCGGGGCATATCACATTAAGCGTGTCGCCGCGTCTTCCATTGAACCATGGCTTGGTGGAGTTGCTCGGGGTCCAGAGCATCCCCAGACATCGGAGTAATTGATTCTCGGCTGGCTTTGAGCCCGTCAAGAAGTATTGCAACGAATCTTTTCCAAATCGCGGGAGATACGACTCCACAGTATTCTTGGGCAGCTCCTGCCATTGCCATTAATACCGGAACGTCGTTAGCTCGGAAGTCGGGCCGCAAAAACCCTTGTTCTTGTGCTGTTGCGACGAGTGCTTCAATAAGCGGCCCCACTTCCACCTTCAAATCTGTGAGCCGCTGCTTTAGGTATTCGCTACCCAAAATAACATCACGCAGCCCGCGATTCTCCGCCTCAAGGGTTAACAAATTGCCCATGAGAAAAAGGAACCCTTCCCAGCCATCCTCGAAGGTAAGACTTATTCTGGCTATCTCGATGAGTTCAATGATGCGCTGTTCGAATAACGCCTCGACCAAAGACTCTTTGTTTGGAAAACGACGGTATACGGTCCCGACACCGAGTCGGGCGTGGTGGGCGACATCGTCGAGTGTTACCCCTAAGCCCTTCGCTGCAAATAGTTCGTAAGCGGCCTTCAGTATCCGGTCGCGGTTCACTTCGGCATCCTTGCGCAACGATCGCTCGGTGCGGTCTGGAACATCCTGGGTTGATAAAAGGCGATGCTTTATCATGCTTAACAAACTAGCTTAAAGTGGAGGGAATATCTCCAGATTGCTATATGTTGGTTTGATAAGTGGAGAAACAGTCTCCACATCCATAGGAGGATTTAGGTGGAGTCATCACTGGATTTCCCTAATAGCTCTGAGTTGACCCTCAGGCATGGGGCAAGCGAGGCTGAGAAATTGGCCCATCACATTTACAATCGACGCTGGTGGATACTGGCGGTAGTTGCGATCGCACAGTTGATGGTTGTTCTAGACGCAACAGTCGTCAACATTGCACTGCCTTCTGCGCAGAAGGCCCTAGCTTTTTCGACCGCTGATCGTCAGTGGATTGTTACTGGCTATGCGCTTTCGTTTGGAAGCCTTCTCCTCCTCGGAGGTCGAGTAGCCGACTATTTTGGCCGTAAGCGAGTATTCCTTGTTGGACTGATTGGATTTGCGGTAGCTTCTGCTATCGGGGGAGCCGCAACCGGTTTTCCAATGCTGGTCGCATCACGAGTCGTTCAAGGGGCATTCGGCGCTCTTTTGGCTCCCGCTGCACTTTCTTTGCTAACTACTACTTTCAGCGACCCGAAGGAACGGGGTAAGGCTTTTGGAGTCTTTGGTGCGATCGCCGGCGGGGGAGCAGCGCTTGGGCTTCTTTTGGGCGGATTTCTGACGCAGTACCTTTCTTGGAGGTGGAGCCTCTATATAAACCTGGTGTTTGCGGTAGCGGCGACGATAGGTGGAGTTATCTTCTTACGCCATGACCCGGAACGCGACAAGGTAAAGCTGGACATACCCGGAGTGCTGGCTGGATCGATTTCCATGTTTTCTCTGGTATATGGCTTCTCGCATGCGGAAACTTCTGGCTGGCTGAACTCAATTACGTTAGTATTTCTGGCCCTAGGAGTCATTCTACTCGGTCTTTTTGTGCAAATTGAGACGAGGGCAACGCACCCACTCCTTCCAATGCGAGTGGTTCTCGACCGGACTCGTGGCGGGTCTTATATTGCTGTTTTCTTATCGGCCGTCGGAATGTTCGGCGTCTTTCTTTTCCTTACTTACTTCATGCAGTCGACACTGGGTTACTCTCCGGTCAGGACTGGGGTTGCTTTCTTGCCTATGATCGCGGTACTGGTACTGACTGCGTCGGTGGCCACTGCCGTACTGCTGCCGCGAATTGGTCCAAAGCCGATGGTGGTAGTGGGAATGCTAGTATCCGCATTTGGCCTCTTGCTTCTTACCCGGATTACAGTCCATGCCAGCTATCCCAGCGTCATTTTGCCTGCCCTCTTGGTTTTGGGACTTGGTCTCGGATCAGTTTTTGCACCGTCGATCAATGCTGCAACTGCGGGTGTTTCACCAGATGATGCGGGAGTTGCATCAGCGACGGTTAACACCGCTCAGCAGATAGGTGGATCGATAGGGACGGCTTTGCTCAACACTCTGGCTGCAACTACTGCGACGAACTTTTTGCTTCACAAAGTACCGTCACAGCTGCTTTTGGCCGAAGCCGGTGTCCATAGCTACATAACGGCATTTCGGTGGTCGGCCGTCATCTTTGTGCTCGGAGCGCTCTCATCGCTTCTGTTGCTCAGGTGGGGAAAACAAGAAACTTCATCAGATGAGATGAACCTATTTGTAGGCTAGGTCGATCGGCCAAAAGCAGGTAGAAGTGGAGGAAATGACCGGATTTCGCTTCGGTCATTTCCTCAATATTTTAAGCAAACCTGGGCGATCAACATTTGACTGAACCCAAGTTGGTACTTGCATGGGCGTTTAAATGGTTGAGTCGACATTGGTTTGTCTGTTGCGAGGCACTCTTGTGGCTATTCGATGCCGAAGAATGCCGTTTTTAGGTTGTCGTCATTGGTAAAGTCGGCAACGGTACCCTCGAATCGAGTTCGACCGCCCTCGATCACACTGACCGTATCAGCTATTTTGAGAAAAGAGATGTTCTGCTCGGCTATAACGAGTGTCATTTGTCCTCGTAACTCAGCCAGTCTTTCGATGACCTCGGATACATAGCGCGGGGACAGCCCCGAGGATGGCTCATCCATCAGCAGTATCTTCGGCTGGGAGATGAGAGAACGGCCGATGCCTACTAGTTTTCTTTGCCCACCCGAGAGTCCGCCAGCGACGTAACCTCGTCTCTCCTTGAGCTCTGGAAATCGCTGGTAAACGCTGTCGATTTGCTCCCGAGTTTCACTTTTTTGTTTTGATAATCCGCCGAGTCGTAGATTCTCTTCGACGGTCAGTTCAGGAAAGATGCCCTTCTCGCTCATGTATCCGATCCCGCGCTTGACTCTCGCGGTTACGGACATGTGGGCGATGTCGTGTCCTTCTAACTCTAGCAATCCTGACCAGAGGGGCAAAATGCCAACGATTACCTTTAGAAGCGTCGATTTGCCTGCTCCATTGGCACCTAGCACCACCTGTACCTCATTTGGGTTGACCTTCAAATCGAGATCCCAGAGCACCTGCATCGGCCCATAGCCGGAGGTCATCTGCTTAATTTCCAGCATCTGATTCTCCTCCAAGAAAGACCCTTTTGACCTCTTCATCGGCAAGGGCGTTTCGTAATGGTCCAGCGAATATTGTGCGACCGGCACTAAGGACCAGAACCGAAGCGACTACTTGCTCTAAAAACCCCATCAGATGTTCAACTACTATCAGGGCGATGCCGAGCGCCTGAAACTCCTTGAGCATCTCCGCTACCTCGTGCAGCTCGCCAGGAGTCAGTCCGGCCGCAAGTTCATCGACGAAAATGACCTTTGGCTCGAGTGCGACAGCTCTTGCTAGGTCGAGACGTTTTTGTTGCGCTGCAGTTAATTCAGAAATTGGATGGTTTGCGAATTCCCTTAAGTTGACGCGAGCTAAAACCTCTTCAATTGGAGCATGATTTCGGCTGTGTATGGATGACACCTTGACATTTTCATATACCGATAGATCCTTGAATGGTTTTGGAATTTGGAATGTCCGGTTGATGCCAGCCCTCGCTATCGAGTGTGGCCGGTGGCCGGTAATGTCTATTCCCTCGAGGATAACTCTGCCAGATGCGGGTCGGTATAATCCGCAAACCGTATTTACGAGAGTCGTCTTTCCAGACCCATTCGGCCCTACCAAGCCGATGGCTTGACCCGGCACAATCTCAAGCGACACTTCGCTTAGTGCTTTAAGTCCGCCGAAGACGGTGGTCAGGTTTTCTATCTTGAGTAGCGCTGGGGCATCAGTCATTTTTTTTCCTCTTACTGCGGAGTGTTTGCGCTATGAAATTCCAAAATCCGAGCAGCCCGCGTGGTGCAAAAAGAACTAGCAAGACTATCACCACTCCATAGATGAGCTGAAAATATTGTGGATTTGAGATGCCGATGGCGTTGTATACCGAATACAGAAGGATGGCACCGATGGTTGGGCCCCAAACTGAACCAATTCCGCCAAAGAGGGCAAAGACGATTGCCAGAACTGAAAGGCTGGAATCGAAAACCGCCTGAGGGTAAAAGACGCTGGTCGCCCAACCGAAGATGCTTCCCGCCATTCCGGCAATTGCAGCGGAAATGAGCCAAGCGTAAAAGCGCTGCCTCGGTACGTTCACTCCTGCCATGGAAGCAGAATATGGATCATCCCTAATGGCCTTGAGAGTAAGCCCGAATCGCGAGCCACGTACATAGCTAACAGCAATAATGGAGATTGCGACCAACCCAATAGCAGAACCATATGCCATACCCGAGGAATAATAGTTGGCAAGGTTGAGGCCATAAGGACCGTTAGTTATCGATTGAAGCGAAGGATTAGCGACAATTGTATATATGGCCTCACTGGCCGCAAGGGTGCCTATTGCAAAATATGCACCTCGAAGTCTAAACAACGGCAAAAGTATTGCCCCAACCAGTGCGCCTCCCAACCCGCCAATGACTACCGCCACTACTGGAGGGAAGTTGTAGTCCAACATGACTAGGCCAGAGACATAGGCGCCTATTCCAAAAAAGCCGAAGTATCCAAATGGCAAGTAACCGGTGAAGCCATACATGATGTTCACACCCTGGGCGAGCGCGACATAAATTGCCATGTAGGTGAGAAGCAGCTCGTTTGAATAAACATGAATCGCCAGTGCGAAGGCGATCACCGGTACTAAGGTCGCGATGGTTGGGCCAACTAGTCTTTTCATCTTCGAGTCAGTACTTTGCATGGTGTTGATTTCCGTGGTGCTAGGCAATTCTTTGCTTTCTTCCAAACAGCCCTTGAGGCCGAGTCAGCATTGTGGCAATTACCAGTACATAGGGCACTAGATTTGACCAGCTGGGGACATAGACCTGCGCCAACTGGTAAAAGATTCCAAAGATTATTCCTGCAACTAGAGTTCCGATTGGGTTACCCAATGAACCGAAGACGATTATTGCAAATGCGGTAACTGTGATAGCTGGGCCTTCGGTTGGACTGACTCCACCGAATATGAAAACTCCCCATACACCGGCGCAAGCCGCCAAGGCGAAGCCGATTCCGAAATAAAGACCAGATATCCTCCGGGCGTTTATTCCAGCGACCGCTGCTTCGACGGAGTCAGAAATAACCGCTCTGACTTGCAAGCCGACGGAACTTCGGTACAGAAAAAGTAGAAAGATAGCCAATAACGGAATGGCGACTAAGGCAGATACCCACCAGTCTGCTGGATACGCCTGTCCGAAAAGTTTTAGCGGGGCCGTCGGAATCGAAGTGACCGGCAAAGACCTCTCTGCGTTTCCGAAAACCAGCGACGAAAGGGCTTCAATCACTTCCGAGAGCCCGAAAAATAGAATAAGAGACAGCATCTCAGGGTCAGAAGACTTCGCCAACCGGGGAGCGATCACTCGGTTTAGTAGATATCCGAGTACCACTGTTATTGGGACGACAATGACTGTAGAGATTATTGGTGAAATATTGTAGGTCTGATAAAGTTCCCAGGCGGCATATCCGCCGAGCATTATGATATCCCCGTGGGCCAAATTGATTATTTTTTGTGCTCCAAAGACCACATTTAGCCCGACCGATAATAGGGCGTAGAATATGCCTAGGAGAATCCCCCCAACGATGGCGTATTCGAAGAGCATCGACTTTTCCTTAACTTTAGTTTTGGTTGGGTACTGCCCGAGAAAAAATGCCTCAAGCAGCACCCAAAGAGTTCTAAGTTATGCTCAGGGAGCAGGATAGACGGCAGTTCCCGTCGCCTGACTGGCTGGGTATACGGCCTTAAGTGTTATTCCAGAGCTCGAAGGGAAAAGCTGTGCAACTGGCAACAGTTCACCGGTTTGAGCACCTTCAGAGTTGAGGACAAACTTTCCGTCCAGCGTCGTCAAGTTGCCAGACGCAGCCATCGCTCCGGCTTTTATGTCGGTTTGCGAGAGGGACTTAGCGTTTTTCAACGATGCTTGGATCACAAGACCCGTATTGTAGCCATCTAGGGATAATGAATTTAGCTGTCCAGGGAACGCCTTGGCGAAATCCGCTGCAAAAGCGGCCGAATTGAGACCTTCGGTAACCTGGGGATAGTTGACGTAGAAGTTAGTTCCATAGGTATATGTGTATTGAAGCCCAGCGTTACCTACTTGCTGTTGGAAGAGTCCAAGTAGTTGCCCCGGGAACACCGTGAACACCATTTTGAAGTGCATTCCAGACGATTGCACGTTCTGCAGGAACGGTGTGTCGTTGGCCGCGAAGCCGAATTCAAGTACGGCATCTGGTTTCTGTGCTGAAATTGTTTGCAGCAGAGTTCCATAGCTCGTCGTTGATGTAGGTACGCCCTGGTAGTAGCTTAGGTTAATACCAGCCGCGGCAAGGTCTGACTTCAGGGTGGTCGCTTGCGAGGCATCGAAGTCATTAGTTGCATAGACGACTGCAATCTTTTTGATCTGCTTGGAAATCAGGAATTTCGCTAGTACGTCAGGCCATATCGAAGACACCGGCAGGTCGCACAGAACTATATATTTGTTCTGTGGAGTGAAGAACGGTATTCCGGTGCCAGTTTGGTCAAACAAAACAACTTTGTGAGCTTCGGCCAGTGAAACCGCAGGAGCAGTCAGAACGGAACCGAAGTCGGCTACGAATACGTTGACTTTGTTCTGTGTGATCAGCTGGTTGTACTGAGTTGCGGCTGTAGTAGCCGAACTTAGATCGTTGTAGGCGATAAGTTTTACCGGGATCCGTTTCTTGTATGCCCCGACGAAAACTCCCCCCTTAGAATTTTCCTGCTGGACCCAGAATTTCAAACCATCAATTTCCGGAATAGATGACGTTGCATATGCACCGGATCCCGAGTAGGTGGTTCCTATGGTGATCTGGGCTGGCGCGGCTGGCGTGCTGGTACCAGAGCTAGAACCAGAAGATGATGAAGATGAACTAGACCCGCAAGCCGCCAAAGTAATTCCTAGTGTGGCTGCGGTTGCTAAAAGTGCTTTCGTACGCAACTATTCCCTCCCTGTTTAACTGATTCAAACGACCACTTATTGGAAGA
>JAJZCF010000098.1 GCA_021846265.1 Actinomycetes bacterium
CCCATACCCGATGCCCTCGAAGAAACTCCCTTTCCGCAATATCCATATCCGGCCACTACAATCGTCTTTCCCGCCAGCAGAACGTTGGTAGCCCTGATAATCCCATCGAGGGTGGATTGGCCAGTGCCATAGCGGTTGTCGAACATGTGCTTGGTGTCGGCATCATTGACCGCTACAACGGGGTACCCGAGTGCGGAATCCTTCTCCATTGCCCTGAGCCGGATCACCCCTGTTGTGGTCTCCTCAGTCCCGGCGACCATCTCTTTGAGTTGCTCTGGACGCTTGGAATGGAGCCGGCTCACTAAATCGCAGCCGTCATCCATAGTAATGTTAGGGTGACGGTCTAGTAGTTCATCGAGGTGGCGATAGTAGGTGTCTTGATCCTCCGCCCTAACGGCGAATACGGGTATGCCTTCATGTTTCACCAAGGAGGCCGCCACATCGTCTTGGGTTGACAAGGGATTTGAAGCTGCTGCATAAACGGAGGCTCCGCCAGCTTTCAGCGTTCTAAGAAGGTTTGCAGTCTCGGTGGTAATGTGCAAACAAGCGGCAATAACCATCCCGTCTAACGGCTTCTCCTTTAAAAACCGCTCCCTAATGCTCGTCAGCACCGGCATGTTAGCGTCCGCCCAGGCTATCCTCTGACGCCCCAATTCCGCCAAAGACATGTCCGCAACTTCGAAATCCATCTAATCCCCTACCTATCCACTAACTTTCTACGCGCCAGACCCTACCAAGAGCCACTCGAAATGCTACCGTGCACCGAGTCGGCGGACACCAGCCGACGATCATGAATCGGCAGGCGTGATAACAATCAGCATTGAAAATTGGCCTAACTGCGTCATTTCAAAGCAATTCCGCCACCGCCAGATCCGGTAAAGCAGGAAACCAACCCTAGTCGTTCAATTGTTCATTACATGTTCGAATGTCTCATGGCAAAAAGCTCCATGGCAGCGTCTTTGTGGTTACCCAAGTCGAGTAATCGCTGGTCACTGATTGAAACTCCAAAGTCCTCTCCACTCTCCGAGCGTCAGATCGACCAACAACGCTTACTCACGGCCAAAAGGCCCGTTTCCGCTAGCTAATAACGGTGATCAGTAAGCACTTGACGGCATTTGTTGCTCAATTAAGCTAAGAAAGCTCCGACTTCCAAAACGAAAAGAGGATCAAAGCTCGCTTCTTAGTCGTCCTTTTAAGTCAGCCAAAATTGGAACTGGACCCGGATCTACTCCAGCTAGCTCGGCAAGATACAGGGAGAGGAAGTCTCCAGTAATGATCAGGTCGAAAAGCTGGGCTAAATCACCGTCGCCCTCCGCCCTAAACTCCGAATATGAAGACACCTTCTCCGAAAGTAGTTTTCTTCCAATTTCCATTCGCCGATAGACCTGAGGATGCTCTCCATCGTGGCGTAGCGAGACGATGGCCAGGGTCTCTTTGGTTACCGATAGCAGGTTCTCCCAGCCGGTGATCTCGTTATGACAGTTCTCGGGATACACCGAGTAGAAGGCTGGCGACTTTACATTCTCGTTAATCTGAGCCTTCCAGCGAAGGGCACCTGCCGCACCAATAGAACCAGCTGAATGCATGACCGGGATTTTGCCGAATAGCTGCCCAGCAAGCACTTCTGCCGGATTGCCCGATAAAAGCAGCTGATCCCTCCTTCTGCGAAGCTGAGCAATAGCTAGGTCGATCCAATAAGTAGCGCCTGGGAAAAGTCCTATATCCTCCAGAACCACGAGAGGAGGAATCGAAAGGGCACCAATTGCGCCCCTTGGCTGCGGGATATCAGATGGAACGCGAATCAATGGAATCGCTGATTCGTCGGCGAACTTCCCCAGCTCTCCTCCAGAAGTCACAACTACCAAATAGGCACCTTGCTCATAGGCAAGTTGACTTGCCTCCAGAGTCTCTTCTGTGTCGCCTGAAAAAGACACTGCGAACACCAGCGTTCCTCTTGAAACAAACGCAGGCAAATTATAACTCTTCACAACGGTCACCGGTACCGCCATAAAAGGCGCAGCAGCCGCCAGAAGTACGTCGCCCGAGATGCCGCTTCCACCCATTCCTAAGACAACAATGTTTTCAATCTGATGCCTCAGGGGCAGACCAGCAAGGGCGTTAGCTTGAATGGCCGCTTGGGCCACTTGCTCCGGCAAGCCAGCTGATACATCCCACATGCCCTGGGTGTCAACTCTCGTACTCAAAAAAACCCCTCACATTGGATATACGTCTACGGCAAAGAAATTCACCACAAACACCTTGAGACATGAAGAGTAACGCTAGCCAAAGCTACAATGCTTGGCAATTATACAGGAAGGATTTGTGGCAAAAACTTGAATTAATCTCTTACTTGATCTTTGTGCTTTGCTTCGAGCTCAGAAGCTTCCGACTCACCGACGACCTCTGCCTCGTCAATCAGTAGTATGCAAATTCCATCACGGATTGGATATTTTCTTCGAAGGCGTGCATTGTACAAAAAACCGTCTTCTTGGAAGTCCCAAAGCTCACCTTTGTCCAACGGACAGGCAAGAATCTCTAACAGTTGAGCTGAAATCACAAACTTACTCCTACCGATCGGCCTTAGAAATAACCGCCAAAACTTCCGACAGCCTGGAAGCTACCTCCTGCGAGTTTTTAGCCTCGAGATTCAACCTCAAAAGTGGCTCGGTATTAGACGGCCTAACGTTGAACCACCAATCGCCTAAATCTACCGTAAGTCCATCAAGTCGATCCATGGTACCCCGGTTACTATAGGCGTTTGAAATAAATTCTGTGACTTTCCCAGCATCCTTGACCTTAGTATTCACCTCACCAGAGGAAGCGTAGGTCTCTAGAGGTATCCTCAGCTCCGAAAGTGGCTCATCCGAATTGGACAACACTTGCAGTATCATCAAGGCTGCGACTAACCCGCTATCGGCTCGGTAGTTATCTCTGAAATAGTAGTGCCCAGAGTGCTCACCACCAAAAATTGCTCCAGTCCTAGCCATCTCTGACTTGATAAAGCTATGGCCTACTCGAGTCCGAACTGGTACCCCCCCCAGCTTTGAGATTAATTCGGGCACCGCCTTAGAGCAGATCAAATTATAAAGTATTGTCGCACCAGGATGGCTGGACAAAATGGCCTTTGCGACAATTGAGGTAGTCAATGAACCCGACAAAGGAGCGGCCTTATCATCTACCAAAAAAACCCTGTCTGCGTCTCCGTCAAAAGCGAGGCCTACATCCGCCTTACGGGCGATGACCTCGGACTTTAAATCAATAAGGTTTTCGGGCTGGATGGGATCGGCGGGGTGATTTGGAAAAGTACCATCGAGTTCGGGATAAAGAAATGTGAGTTCTAGTCCTAACTGGTTTAACGCCGCCGGAACTACCAACCCACCCATTCCATTTGCCGTATCACAAACTATTTTCAGCGGCTTCAAAGAGGAAATATCTATGAATGACTGGAGATGCTTCACGAAATCGTCAAGCAACTCTTCGTTCCGGTTCTTTACCAATGACCTATCAACCGTTGGCAATGCTCCAGATAGGAATGCCAAGGCGAACTCCTTTATAGCATCCAAGCCAGAATCCGACGATATCGGCGCTGCTCCGGATCGGCAAAGCTTAATTCCGTTGTATTGAGCGGGATTATGTGAGGCCGTGAACATCGCTCCGGGGGCGGCTAGCCTCCCAGAAGCAAAGTACAACATGTCCGTGGAACAAAGGCCAATCGAAATAACCGAAGTGCCCTGCGAATTGACGCCTTCGATGAAGGCTTCCGACAACTCGACAGAAGATGTCCTAATGTCATATCCGACTACGATCTCGGCCGAGTCGCAAAACTTCGCAAAACCAGCGCCAATGGCTCGAGCCGACTCAGCATCTAACTCCGAAGGCACGACCCCTCTGACGTCATAAGCCTTAAAGATCGAAGTGTCCATCTTCTGTCAACCCTCCTGCTCCACATTCACGGAACACCGGCGAAACTTTCCACCAAATCAAGCGGCGAAACATAGCCACAGGGGCACTAATCGCCCGAACTACCCTAGTGGCTGATTCGCATCAGCCTTGCCGGTCTTTGTCGACCTACCGCGTCGAAACTTTCCAAAGATCCTTGGACCGAAAGCAGTTCCCATCAGCGCCATTAGCGCAATGGCGGCTATCGAAATGGCATCCGACATCTTCTCGATAGCCGACACGCCATAGTAAAGCTCGACATGTTTCTGCGTCGGAACTACCACCATCAAGTTAGGTGAGACCCGGTATGGGCCACTACCTCCCTTCACCTTCCAGTCTGGAAAGTAGGAAATCTTCACGTAAACCGGCACACCCGGAGTAGTCACGTTGAAAGATAAATTTGAATTCCCGGCAATGATCGACGAGACGGCATCAGCCGGCAAAGGCTTCACCGGAGCCACTTTAGCCTTTGGAGACACCCGCGGCCAGTTACTCGGCCCAGAAGCTGCCCTGAGCACCGACCATTCGGACGGATTCATATACCAAGGCACCACGGAGTTCAGCCATTGAACCCTCCCGTTAGAGTTTGGGGTGATGACAGCCGGTAGATTCTGAAGGGGGGCGACAAGTGCGGCGTTCTTTACGAGGTATATATTCCAAGTCTCCGTATTGGACACGGTCAGACTCTTTGGATTAACCGCTTGGACTTGATCAATAAGCTCAAGGTTCGAGTTCCGGTTAGCTGCGGCAACGACCGAAGGACTGAAGGCCATAAAGTATCTGACCCCCATCATTTGAAGGTGAGCTATTCCAAGATTTACGTTCAGACCGGCGTAGGGAAGTCCAGACATTGCCTCAGATGGCGCCGCTGAAAGTTCGGATTGGTTCAAAAAGTGATATGGGGTGGTGGCTGAGGACTCAAAGAATAGGCCCTCCTGAGTATTGATGCAATTGTTGGTCCAGTACGGAAGGAGCATCAGTGCCATTGGAGTGCCGAAATCGTTCTCGGAAGAATTGTACTCCCACATGGCTCGCCCACAACCATAGCTTTGGGCTACCTTACGCATCTTCAAAATAATCGACCGGTACTCTGGCCAGCCCGCTTTCCCCTCGTATCCTGAGTAGTTCCAGCTCACCCAGGAAGGTATGAAGGAGCGAGGCGACTTAAAAACGCCAAGCCATGAGGGGGACCCGAAATATGGGAATAGTATTCCAACCAATAGAACAAGGCCCGCTATGACACCGAGCACGCCGAGGAACCCCCCCTGAGCAGATCTTAAGTCGGTCGCCTTAGCTACTTCAGCTGGCACCTTCGCAATGTACTGCTCCGAGTCACTCAGCCCGCCATCATCGGACAAAAAGACTTCATGTGTCGGAGAACTGAGCGGATAAAGAGCCTCGAGATTATCAAAAGAGTGAGCTGAACCATCCTTTGCGTCTCTGTTGCCGGGGTCATTATTCAGCTTGGCGTCTTGCACTCCCTCTGACCGCCCACCATCCGGAAATTGCTGATCGTCGCTGAATACCACCGAGGCTGATCCGACCGACCTGTTATCCCGGATTTGAAGTCGATTCTTTTGCGCAAAAAACTGAAAGATATCAAATCCACTACGAACGGCCCCCCAGACGCCAATTGCTGCCAAGGTGTAAATACAGAACGTCCAAAAAGGCAGGGCTCTTGCGTTATAGATGGCACTCGGTGGCATAAAGGCGAAAACCAGGGCACTTACTGCTCCCGCCACAAAGAGGGAAATCCCAAATTTCTCACGTTTATAAAGAGAATATACCGCTCCGATCAAGGCAAGAAGGAGCCAAGGCCTTAACGACGATGGAGCGAGATTCGCCATGTATTGAGTTACCTTCTGCCACCCCATCGACGTCGAGTAAGGCAAAAAATACCCAAACGGGACGATCCAAAACGCAATAAATGCTAGACCGAGCAATCCGGTAGCCGCCAAGCCCAAAAGTTTCTTAAACGAAAACTGGAGCAAAACGTAGACCAGGGCTACCACCGCAACGAAGATCGCTGGCAAGATATGTGCCATCGCACAAAGGCCATAAAGGAGCGCAGCAAGCGCAATGCGCTTCGGGCCCTTCAAGCCCTTGACAACTAGAGCCAAGAAGAAAAGGCCGATGGTCAGAGATAACGAGAATGAAAACTCTCCGGCCAACGTCGAAGCGATGTTTCCACCATCGATGGTGTAGCTGGTATTTAGAAGGTAACCGAGTGAAAAAACCGAGGCTAAAGCGGCCAATTCCTTTGGAAGTTTTGTGGCACGGAAAAGCACGTAGGTTCCAATGGGGAAAAAAATCGAACCTAAGGCTGTAACCAGCTTAAATGCAATGCCGTAGGGAACCACTACGTTTATCAAAGAAACTAGCAGGCTAGGAAGGGGGAAGTAAAAGGTGAGAATCGGGTAGCCGTCGTACCACTGCGGGGACCAACCAGTTATTCTAAAGTGGTTCAGAACATGGTGCTCCACGTAGTAGGGAACCATGAAATGTGCTCCGGTGTCCCCTCCGGCTGTGGTGGTATTTGCAAACAGCAGTCGCGGATCAAACTGAAGAAATACGAAAAAAGCTGCTAGAAGTGGGATAGCCCACCAGAAATTCCTGGTTCGCAGTCCAGTCAAAAGAGACTTTGGGGCTTCTAGTTCAACTTCATTGCGCTCAGCAGAAGCTACCGCCACAAAACCCCCAACCACGCCGAATACGATCTCAAGCTACGACTTGATAAACAATAACAGCGCTAAATGGTTATCTTGCTGAGTGGTATTACTAACGTCTCGATGCGGCCTGAAGTATTCCCTCGACGGCCACTTCGTTTCCGTCTTTGATCCATCTCCGGCTATCGCAGCCTGAACAGCTCTGCATAACCACCAAGGAAGAGTCGAGCATCAGCTTGACTTCAACGATTGTCGATTCGTTACACACTGGACACTTCATCTCTGACCCCTCTTCACCCAAGACCTTCACCACCCATGCAAAAGTCCTAGACGTACATCGGCAATTAATTGATGAAACTTAAGAGTTTTCACAAATTCACCTCAGAATTGCCTCAGAATGATCAAATCATGCATCTCAAATATCGCCGCTACCAGCTAACTCGCATGTAATTACAAGCAGGTAATTACATCAAAAATCCAATTACTTACCTTTTACACATCTATTTTGTCAAAATTGTTTGTGTCCACATTTACTTCAACATCTTCGTTTTGGGTTTGAAGAGTGAGGCTTTGTGAAAAAGTCTTTGATTATCCAAAAAACATAGTTGATCAATATCTGCGTCAAACCCCTTCCGTAAGGGAGGGGAAGGATAGCACTAACGTCGAAGCCTCTACATGGTTTCGACAGAGAATAATGTCACACCCAGGGGTCAAACTGCACCCATGAGCATCCGTTGGAGGTTGTACCCGAACTTAGATAACAACGAAATCCTAGTTATGCACTGCTCAAATGCGCGTTTTGTCTACAACTTGGGTCTCGAACAAAGGAATCTCTGGCGCAGGGACAGGACGGCCAGGATCAATTACCGCACCCAGGCTAAAGAGCTAGCCGAAGCAAGGCAGGCGTTCACTTGGCTCACCGAGGGGTCATCGGCAGTCCAGCAACAGGCTCTACGCGACCTAGACCGAGCTTTTCAAAACTGGTGGAAGAGACCGGATCACTTCTCTCGCCCCACCTGGCGCAAAGCTGGTATCAACGAAGGTTTTTACATACGAGATTTATCTGTTAGACGCATCAACCACAAGTGGGGTCAGGTCTATGTCCCTAAATGTGGATGGGTCAAGTTCCGACTAAGCAAGCCATTTAGCGAGATCGAAGCCTCAACTTCGGCGCATGTAACCCTAGATCGCTCAGGCAGGTGGCACGCAAGCTTTACTCAAGCCCAACTTGGACTTAAAAGAAAACCTACCGGAGCCCTACTGGGGCTGGACATGGGTGTTGTTGCCACTGTCACTACATCAGAGGGCCAAATTCTCGACATGTTAGAACTACTCACCAAAGGAGAGCGACAACGCAAGAGGCGCTTAGAGAGAAAACTCGCTAGACAGGTCAAGGGTTCTAAC
>JAJZCF010000099.1 GCA_021846265.1 Actinomycetes bacterium
AATTTGCTTGCTAGCCCGAAGGGCCTTAGGAGCCATTATGCCTCAGTCGTTACTGAGGAGATAATCGGTCAAGAGGTGAGTGTTTGCGGGTGGATCGCTAGTGTCCGCGAACACGGGGAGCATCTAACCTTCATCGACCTTCGAGACGCCACCGGAATTGTCCAATGCGTTATATCTGAAAGAATTGAGCTCCACCCCGAATGGGTTGTGCGTGTTGTGGGAAGGGTAGCTAAGAGGCCCTCGGGAACTGAGAATCTGGCTCTGGCATCGGGTTTGGTCGAAATTTCCGACGCCCGGCTAGAAGTTTTTTCGATAGCCCATGCCGTACCTTTTAGCGTTTCTGATCAAAAAGATTTGCCGGACGAGAGCGTTAGGTTGAGGTATCGTTTCGTTGACTTAAGGAGAGCAAGACTCCAGCGGAACATTCGCACGAGAGCTCAGATCAACAAGGCGATCAGGCGATCATTGGAATCGTTTGGATTTCTGGAAATCGAAACCCCAATGCTATGGACTCCGACGCCGGAGGGCGCACGGGAGTTTTCGGTTCCGTCTCGCCTACAGCCGGGAAACTTCTATGTTCTCCCACAGAGTCCGCAGATTGCCAAGCAACTTTTGATGGTTTCTGGATTTGATCGCTACTACCAGATTGCCCGATGCATGCGGGACGAGGATCTTCGCTCAGATAGGCAGTTTGAGTTTACTCAACTCGACCTCGAAGCGTCCTTCATTACCCAAGAGGACATTCGAGAGTTCGTTACAGGAGCTGTCAGTGAGGCCACCGAAGCAGCAACTGGGTTAGTCGATTTAGACTTCCCGGTCATTACATATAGAGAAGCTATTTCTAGATATGGTTCTGATAAGCCTGACATCCGCTTCGGTCATGAGATATTTGAGCTATCGGATCTATTTTCCGGATCCGGCATTAGGGCCCTGGATCAACCGAGCGTTGGAGCATTTATTGCACCTGCCGGAGAGGGATTGTCCCGTTCAAAGCTTGATCAACTTGTGGATAGGGCAAAAGCCCTTGGCGCGGCGGGTCTCCTTTGGATGCGCATCAAGCAGGGTACAGATGGTACTTTCGAGGTGGATTCGCCGATTTCCAAGTTTTTAAAGCCTGAACAAATTGCTACGATAGTTTCGCGGCTTGGAGCTAAAGCTGGCGATGTGGTGCTTGCTGTTTCGGGAGATTTTGCTTCTTCGAGGTCGGTTCTCGGCACGTTGCGGGTCGAATTGGCGAAAGCTAACTTGCGACTTGAAGGGCTAAGGTACCTTTGGGTCATTGATTTCCCAATGTTCGAAGGCTTGGATGAAAATGGCAACCCAATTGCAGCGCACCACCCATTCACGATGCCAAATAACGATGACTTTGAGTTGATGGCCAGCGATCCGCTGGCGGTACGAGCTCAGAGCTACGACTTGGTTTTGAACGGCTGGGAACTCGGTTCCGGAAGCATCAGGATACACGATCCTAAAATACAGTCGGAGGTCTTTAGTGCTCTAGGTATTTCGAAAGAAGTTGCAAGTCAGCGATTCGGCTTCCTATTAGATGCTTTTGGCTTTGGAGCTCCTCCGCATGGTGGGTTCGCCTTTGGTATTGATCGACTAGCAGCGCTGCTGTGTGGGGAGGATACTATACGCGAAGTTATAGCATTTCCAAAGACACAGTCGGGACTCGACCTTATGACCGGGGCCCCAAAGCAGATCGCCAAAGAGACACTTTCTAGTTATGGTCTCGCACATGTTACGAGCTCAAAGAAGGCTTGATCAAGCTGCGCGTCAAACCCCTTTTGTAAGGGAGGGGAGGATGTCAAATTTTGTTTTTTGCCACATGGGTAACGAAGTTTTGAAGCGGGAGGGCCCGTGTCGGTAGTGCTATTAATTGCCTGTGTTATAGCGTTGATATCGGCGGTGGTGTCGTTGATCACCTTTACCGGAGTAAGACGCCTTGGTCGAGATCTCCTTGAGCAGCAGAAGATACTTCGGGCGGAGTCTTTTGAGCTGGCTTCAATTGCTAAAAGGGCGATGGAGGCGGCATCATACGACGCTTCTCGGGCGGAAGACTTTTTAGAAATTGCCCAAGCCGCCTCTGCTTCGATTGAAAAGACCTCCCGGGTAGCGAGGAGGGTAATAACTTTTCCAGCTGTAAGGGCTAAAGCATTAACCGTCGGGTTTAGGACGGCGAAAAAGGTGTTATTTGGACGAACAGGGGGTCGCAGTGATGGCGCGAATTAGATGGATGGTTGTCGGGGCGACTGCGGCGGTTTGGGTGACCCTGAAGGCTCAGGGAGAATTCAAGAAACGAATTGAACGATCAAAGCCCGATCAGCTATTTACGAGAGTACAGCAGAGGGCTCAAAGGTTCAAAGCAAGCGTAAAAAATGCGACGGTAGAGGGTATAGCCTCAGCGAAAGTCGAGCTGGTCCGGCTCAAGGAGGATTGATTCCAAAGAGTTTTGTCCCTTTGGAACCGGTACTGGATTATCTGGCCATCGGGTCGTAGCAACTGTACTGGGTTCTCAATAAGCCGAATAGGCCCGGCTTTGTTACTTTCGTCCGCGAACTGTAATACACTTTGAATACCATGGATGCAAGCCAGCTCAGAAGAGCATTTACAGAGTTTTTCGTTGAACGGGGTCACGTATCTGTACCCTCGGCGTCACTAATTCCGCACGACCAGACAGTTCTATTTACCGTAGCTGGGATGGTGCAGTTCAAACCTTATTTTTTGGGAGATGAACCTGCGCCATTTAAGAGGGCGACAACGATACAGAAGTGCGTTCGGGCCGGAGGCAAGCACAATGATCTTGATCAAATAGGCCTGACTTCCAGACACTTAACTTTTTTTGAGATGCTCGGTAACTTCTCTTTCGGTGACTACTTCAAAGAACAGGCGATTCCCTATGCTTGGGAACTGGTCACGGATGTTTTGAAATTGGATCCCAACAGACTTTGGATTACCGTCCATTTGTCGGATGACGAGGCCGAAGCTATCTGGAGGGACCAGGTGGGTGTTCCACAGGATAGGATTCAGCGGCTTGACGAGGATAACTGGTGGCAGATGTCCGATACTGGACCGTGCGGACCATGTTCAGAGATCTATTACGACAAAGGCGAGAGTTTTGGAGCGGACGGAGGGCCAGCCTTTGGTTCCGACGAACGATTTATGGAGATCTGGAACCTCGTTTTTATGCAATATGATCGGCAACCTGATGGCTCGCTAGTTCCATTGCCCAAACCTTGTATCGACACCGGAGCTGGATTCGAACGGATACTGCCGGTCATCCAGGGTAAGGGTTCTGTGTATGACACCGATCTCCTGCAACCGATACTCAAGGTCGCCTCTGAAGTTACAAAAGTTAGCTATGGAGCCGACCCGTCGAGCGACGTCAAGTTGAGAATTATGGCTGACCACGCTCGATCAATGACCTTTCTAGTGTCAGATGGAGTCTTTCCAACAAATGAATCTCGCGGATACGTTCTGAGGAGGATTATTCGTAGGGCAGTTTTGAGGTCATATCAACTTGGTACTTCAGACCTGGTGACTCCGAAACTTATCCAGGCGGTTATTGACACAATGGGTGAGGCTTATCCAGAGCTAATCTCCCAAAGGAACTACATAATTTCATCAGTTCAAAGAGAAGAAGAGAAGTTTCGACAGACCTTGCAGTCGGGAATTGTCCAGTTGGAAGAGGAGCTAAAGCTGGGATCAGTATCTGGAGAAGTCGCCTTTCGGCTCCACGATACTTGTGGGTTCCCTATTGAGCTAACTAAGGAGATTTCTAATGAACGGGGCGTAGCCGTTGATATGGAAGGCTTCGATATTCTCATGTCTGAACAGCGAACTAGGGCCCGGGCGGCCGGGTTGGGAGTTGACGTCAATGACGAAGAGACGGAACACTATCGGAGCCTTCTAGATGGATTCGGGTCCACACTCTTTACCGGCCACGAGACTACTTCAGATCACGGCCGCCTTCTTGCTTTCTCTGGCCCGAAAGGTGACGAAGGCTATTATGAGCTGTTTTTTGATCGAACCCCCTTCTATCCAGAAGGTGGTGGACAGGTTGGGGATACCGGAGTCGTCCTGGGGGATTCCTTGGAGTTTGAAGTAGTGGATACTTCATATGTCGCTGGTTCCTTGGTGAGGCATAGGGCAAACTTGACTAAAGGGATTCCTGTTGCCGGGGAACTGCTGGAACTTCGGGTCGACAAGACCAGGAGGGAAGCGGTAAGGCGAAACCACACCGGAACGCACCTTTTGCATTGGGCCCTTAGGAAAGTGCTCGGAGACCACGTTCGCCAGCAGGGCTCTTTAGTGGCGCCAGATCGTCTTCGGTTCGACTTTACCCACTTTTCGCCGATGAGTGCAGAAGAGAAGAGGGAGGTGGAGGCGTTAGTCAACGCTGAGATCATCGCCAATGTCGGAGTGGAAACTGACCTCATGGCCAAGGATGATGCGATGAAAAAGGGTGCAATGGCCTTCTTTGGAGATAAGTACGGTGATGTCGTACGGGTCGTCAGGGCGGGAACTTCTTCGATTGAACTCTGCGGGGGAACCCACGTCGGATCACTTGGTGCAATTGGTCTACTTTTGATTGTTTCAGAAGCTTCAATCGGGTCTAACACGCGCCGGATCGAGGCTGTTACGGGAAATGCCGCTCTTGAGCGTGTTTGGGGATTCGAGGATGTCATCTCAGACGCTGCGTTTAAGTTGAAGGTCTCGCCTTCTGAGGTTAGCGAGAAGATAGAGCAGCTGCGGACTAAAGAGCGAGAGCTACAAGATCAACTGAAGGGTCTCAATAAGGAGAGACTTACCAGGGCTGCCGCTTCTGCGGTTGTTACGGCTGGCTACTGCGTTTTGCGTCAGGATGGCTTGTCGCCTGAAGACCTTCGCGAACTTGCCTTGATGATTCGAAGCCGTTCGGGGGCGAGGGTGATTGTTGTCGCTGGTTCTCCGGGTGAAGGCAGGGCATCGATTGTTTGTGCTGTGGACAAGGATTCAGGACTGATCGCTTCGGAGATCATTAGGGATGCTGCGGGAAAACTCGGTGGTGGAGTTGGAAGGCAGGTAGAAGTCGCCACGGCGGGAGGAAAAAACGTTGGCCGACTGGACGAAGTGCTTAATGAGATCGAGGGTAATCTTCGCTCGACTATCGGAGATAAGTAGTTGTCACTTAGGTGGTCAGCTTGAGGACGGTAGCTTTGGATATGGGGGACAAGAGGATCGGGATAGCAGTCTCTGATTCCGATGGTTTGTTAGCAGTTCCTTCCAGGGTGTTTAAGCGCACCAGCGACAAGCTGGGAGACCTTCGGCAGCTCGCAGGCGAGATAGCTGAATATGACCCAAAGACAGTGGTGGTTGGACTTCCCTTGTCACTCTCAGGAGAGATCGGACCCAAGGCTACGATGGTTTTGGAGGAGATTGAACAGCTACGGGCAGAACTACCTAATTTGGCCGTGGTCACCCAGGATGAAAGGATGTCTACTATCAGCGCATCTCGTGCCCTGATTGATGCCGGTAGATCCTCAAGGTCTCTTCGCCAAGTCGTTGATGCCAGTTCTGCGGCAATAATACTGCAGAGTTGGCTCGACGCGAATAGGAACTAACAGTTTGTCGGACGAACAGGATGATTTACAGAGGGAAGATTCGCTTGGCGATGCCGAGCCGGACCATTGCGACGTTGGAAACCCCGTTGAAGTTTTTGAAGTTGAAGGTGGATCTCCAAACGAACAAGAGATGATGGACCCTTCAATCCAATTGAGCGCCATTCAAGTATTCCCGACCAGTAAGAATGTGCATCCAACCGAGTTATCGTCAGCCAATGAAGCGCCTTTGAAGATTGACCACGCTAGATCAAAGTCCCGTCCTGATGGGGTGCATTCCCTTCGGAGGCGGAGGTATGTTGTGGTTGCCCTACTGGGGGTGCTACTCGTCGTTGTGATACTGGGATCTGTTTTCATAAGCTATCTGAGCGCTTCTTCAGGAAAGCCCGGCGGCACGCCGGTTGCAATTGACGTTGCCCCCGGTTCTTCCTACGCTCAACTGGAGCAGAGGTTTCTGAACCAAGGAGTAATCAGTTCAGTCACCTATTTTTCAGTCTTTCTCAAGCTAAGCGGTAACGTAATACTGCAACCTGGATACTACGTCTTTAGAAAACATGAGCCCTATTCGGCAATTCTGGCGGACATCGTTGCTGGCCCTAAAACTTACAAACTGACGATCCCTGATGGGTTTTCTCTTGCTGGTATAGCCCAGGTGGTGGGGAGACTTCCCGGTCACTCTGCGAGTTCCTTCTTGAACCTCGCAGAAAAAACTCCGCCGAAGTCGACCGGCTTTTCTGCGCCAGGAATCACGTCTTCCTTGGGATTTTTGTTTCCAGATACTTATTTTCTAGATCCGACCTGGAGTAACCAACGAATCATGCAGGTCATGCTGGATCGATTTTCAGAAGTGGCTCAGCAATTAAAGCTCGATCCGCAAGGCAGCTACCACGGGCTCAGTGGATATCAGGTGGTAATTGCAGCCTCAATAATTGAGAGGGAGGCAAAGGCAGTCAGTGACTATCCGAAGGTGGCAAGGGTAATTCTGAACAGGCTGAGGGCAAATATGCCACTGCAGATGGATTCGACGGTGAGATTTGCTACGGGGAACTATACCGGACCTCTGACCGTCGGTCAGTTGCAGGATAGTTCTCCCTATAACACATATGCGCACTTAGGCTTGCCGCCATCTCCTATTAGTTCCCCCGATAAAGCGGCAATGGCGGCGGTACTTCACCCTGCAACTGGTAGTTGGCTATATTTTGTAACCCTAAAAGGGAGGAGCGTATCCTCGTTCTTTGATACCTACCAGCAGCAGCAATCCGCTATCACCGCATCAGGCGGCCTATAGAGTTTTGCTGGTAGCACATAAGTAGCCATACAAAGCAAGCTAGCCGCCCGGTAATGCTTGGGTCGGGGAGAGGTACGAATTGAGGAGAAGGAATGAATCCAGGTAATTGGCCAACCGGATATACGAGATTCGCATGTTTGGTCGGCGACCCAGCTTCGCACTCATTATCTCCCACGCTTTTTAACGCTGGGTTCAGTCATCTTGGATTGGATTGGGTCTATCTGGCTATGTCAGTAACCCCAGATAATCTGCCTTCTGCCATTGCTGGGCTCAGGGCATTAGGGGTGGGTGGAATTTCCGTCACTATGCCTCACAAGAAGGAGATCATCGATCTTTTAGATGGATTAACTTCTACAGCTTCAACTCTCACTTCCGTCAACGTCGTTTATGTCGAGTCGGGGGAGTTGATCGGTGATTCGACCGATGGCCGGGCCCTGGTCGACAATCTATCCTTTGACCATGGAATAGACCTTGTAGGCAAGAGGGTTGCCCTGGTAGGTACGGGGGCAGTCGCTCGCTCGATTTCGGTGTCGCTGGTTCAGGCAAAGGTTGGGAAGCTAAGTATCCACGGGCGCAATCGGTCAGCAGCCAAGGAGATACATCTATTGGCCTCTTTGGGGGGTTTCTCGACCCAGGTCGTTCTTGGAGAGGCGACGGATATCGAGGAGGCAGAGATAGTTATAAATGGGACTTCTCTGGGCATGGCAGGGCGAGGTCATGAAGGTTCTTCGCCAGTAGACAAAGGACTGCTACATAGCGGACAATTCTTATGCGACGTCGTCTACCATCCCCTTGAGACGCGATTTTTACAGTATGCCAAAGAGATTGGAGCACCTCATACAAATGGTGTGGGGATGCTAACTCGAATCGCTGTTTTGGCGTTTGAACGCTGGTCAGGAGAGCTGGCACCAGTGGAGGAAATGCGTCGTGCCGTTACGGCTGAAGTCGAAAGAAGAATTTCGACCTAGAACACT
>JAJZCF010000100.1:0-3095 GCA_021846265.1 Actinomycetes bacterium
CTATAGACAAACCCAGACCAACTCCCTGGTTCGACCTTGAAGGGTCCTCCTGCCAAAATCGGTCAAAGGAGTGCTCCAAACCATTTTGATTTAGTCCGGGCCCGTGATCGGAAACGGTTAACCTGCAAGTGCTATTTGATGTAATCTCGTCGATTTCTACTTCGATCGCCGATCCGGCTGGCGTGTACTTTACCGCGTTTGTTAGCAGATTGGAGATAGCTTGGCGAAGTAAGAGTTCATCGCCGCACACTTGGCTTGATCCTCTGGCACTGAAAGAGATCCTTCTATCCTTGTGCAAAACAGCAAACTCGTCGCATACTTCTGATGCAACGACCGCCAGGTCAGTTGCCTTTTTGGTCATTTCTCGCTTTTCGTCGAGGCGAGCTAGCAACAGAAGGTCTTCAACTAGTACCTTCATCTTCTGAGACTCTTTAGATATTCGGGACATCAGAGTTTCCAAGTCTGAAGGGGAGTTTTTAGCACCGAGTTTGAATAGTTCCGCATAGCCCATAATCGAAGTGAGCGGGGTTCTTAATTCGTGTGAGGCGTCAGCGAGAAACTTGCGAAGTTTCTCTTCTGTTGCGTCGCGTTCCATAAAGGCGCTCTCTATCGTCTCGAGCATCGAGTTTATCGCTCCTCCGACCCGTGACATTTCAGAGTAGGCGGAGGCGGATACGACCCTGAGCGAAAGGTCGCCAGACGAGATTTGATCGGCCGTAACGGCGATCGATTCCAGTGGAGCTAAGCCCCTTTTGAGGATTTGGAGCAAGACGATGCTGAGTGCGCCGGCAATTGCGAGACCGGTAAGAACTTCCGTAATCAGCAAGAACTGGAGCTGCGAATCGGTTTGAGCCAGCGGAATGGCAACGAAGTAAAAGGGACTGTTAGGGTCAAGTTCCGTAAGAAGGACCCGGTATCTCGATCCATTGGAGGCAATTTGGTCAAAGTAGTTTTGGCCAAGTGGGTGTGTTATGTTTCCCGTAGATATGTTCAGAGTTGGTACTTTGTTTTGCTCTCCAAAGAGAGATATCGTTCGGACTACTTGAGGGTTTTGTTTCACGATCCCAGCAATTGAATCAACTGGAAGGGAAAGGGGAGGTTGGAGTGGTCCACCGGGTCCACTAAATCCCGTTCCCGGCCCAGGTTGCAAGGGGCTGGCTTGCTCGGGTTGATGGAGTCTTCTTTTCAGAAAGGGAAGAGAGCTAGAGAGTTCCTCATCGATCTTGGTTAAAAGCGCCGATTTGTAGAGTTGAAATACGATAGTCGATGAAGACGTAAGTGCAATCAGCAGGGTTAGCAACAGAGCAATCAGGAGCCTTCGTCTTAGTGGCAACTATGCTCCTTGAGGGATTCGAACGGAGTAGCCGATTCCTCTAATGGTATGGATCAATTTGGGCTCTTCAATATCAATTTTTTTCCTTAGATAGCTGATATAGGTCTCGAGCACACTTGCATTCGCATCAAAATCGTAGTCCCATATATGCTCCAACAACTGGACTTTTGATATGACGTTCCTTTGATTTGAAACCAGGTAATGAAGGAGTTTGTATTCGGTCGGCGTCAGATCAATCGATCTCCCGGCTCGCCTTACCTCTCGGGTTTCTTCATTGATCTCGAGGTCTCCGATGCTGAGTATGGTTCCGGATGGCGAGACAGATTCCGAACGTCTTAGCACTGCTTTGACACGTGCAATCAGCTCTTCAATTGAAAATGGCTTAGTGACGTAGTCGTCTCCACCGATGCTCAAGCCTTGTATTTTGTCCCTGGTGGTGTCCTTGGCTGTAAGAAAGATGATTGGCACTGGAGCACGATGCCCCTCTGCGCTTCGGATGCGCTTGACAACTTCGAAACCGTCTAACTCGGGGAGCATGACATCTATTATCAGAAGATCGGGCTTTTCGGCAGCCCAGATCTCGAGGGCCTTCCTGCTATAGTTTGCGGAAAGGGTTTCAAAGCCGTTATAGCGGAGCCCCATCTCCAGTAGTTCTGTTATGTGTTCCTCGTCGTCCACTACAAGTATTTTTGCCACTTTAACACTTTTACGCACTTACCTTGGAGAATGCTCCATCTTGGATCAACTTTTCTGTGACATTTTGTGGTATTTAGAGGTGAGACCACTTGCTGGCAGTTAGTTTTAGAAGTATTGGTTGACCCCAATGCCATAAGAAAGGTCTGGTTGATATCCGCCGAGTTCACAGAAGACGGTACTTTTTTAGGTCAGCCGTCTATAGCAGCTTGATGTTGATTATGGCACTGGGTATGCTTCCTGCGAAGGCAAAGCCAGGATATTCGAATTTGCAGCCCAGGATGACGAGCGTAGCGAGTACCAAAAGCTACCGTGGGTCGGATCCGACTTCGAACCTGTCTCCTCAGCCTGACTTCAATACGATTTGTGGTATACAACCTAATGAATCGGCGACTTGCAGCGCAGCCGCCTTGTCTGCATTGAATCGAGCCCAGGAGCTCGAAGGGGTCGCACCGATCAACCTCCCTACCAACTACCCGCTCCTTTCTCCAGCTGCGCAGCTATTTGTTTTAGTCAACCTTGAGCGCAGTTCGCGCGGATTAGCCGTCTTCAGCGGAATGAGTCCAACTTTAAACGCTATCTCCCAGCAAGGGGCCGCTCAAGGGCAGGATCCTACTTGGAACCAATACACCTATCCTTGGGCTTCAAATTACGGCTATGGCCTCCCCAATGCAATAGCCATGGTCTACGGATGGATGTATGAAGACGGTCTGGGATCACCCAACGTCAGCTGCTCAGTTGAAACGCCCGGCGGCTGTTGGCAGCACAGAAATAACATTCTGCAGGACTTTGGGGCGAATTCGCCTTCAATGGGAGCTGGCTACGTCGTGCTCAACTCTAATGTGGCGTCTTATGCAATTTTGGAATCTTCTTATGTGTCGGCTACCTACACTTTGACCTGGGCTGAGGAAGTCCAGTTGATACCAAGGATTGAGGGCGACGCAGGTTTCTTTGGATCGACAGGAGCGACGCTCCTAGCGAGCCCCATTGTCTCGTTGACACCTTCTCCCGATGGCAAAGGATACTGGCTAGCTGGATCCAACGGAAGCATATTTACCTTTGGTGACGT
>JAJZCF010000100.1:3195-7743 GCA_021846265.1 Actinomycetes bacterium
TCAAGTAGGTCTTTTACGTTCCGATAGGGGATGTGAAGTCACACCAATACACGCCATATGAGCCACTTCCCGGCACGATCAAGTAGATAAAACTGCATGGAAAGCCCTGGATCACAGGCTTGCACCGTTGGCGAGGGAATATTACAGACAGTGATCAGAATCGAACTGGTGATAACCTTTTGGAAGCATCCGGTGTAATAAGTTGCCGATTGCAACGTGGAAAACTGCATTTGCATTTTTGAAGCCTGGGCTGCCGATATCGCAGGCAAACCGTGGGAATTTGGGCCGGTTTGACTCCAAAGTTCGATTTGGTCCCAAAGTGCCGGATCCGATAGGGCCAGCCTCTTATCTGTTTTGCCAGAAAGCCAACTTCTGGCAATTGCTGCAACCTTGCCGTTCTGAACTGGATTTAGAGGTGCGGGTTTCTTGAGTCCAGTGGGATCTGGGCACTGATCAAATGTTGGCCCGGAGACCGGCTGGGGATAGTAGTTAGACTTACTTAACAGCCCCTTTTCGTAAGAATTGTATTGTGCTAAGGAGTCGCGCCCTTTAGTTGAGATTGAAGTGGTGGCACCTGCGGGCTGATTTTTGGCGTTAAAAGTGGGCAACGGTCCGCAGGCCGCTAAGGATAAGGCCACCAAAAATAGCGGTAATCTCAGATTTCCAACTCCTAATTGACCCATGACCTTGCAAACTCTCGGCAGATGTACAAAAGAGTCTGCTGCCAGACGCCTGAAACTCCTATAAGTATTTATTGAAACTGGAGCTATCGGCAGGCGTCGAAAGTTGGGCCGCTTAGTTGGAGAAGTTTGAGTAACTTTCGCGGGTGATAAAGCGACGTAATTTTGCTTTCGATCTTATGTCGAGAGTGATTTGCCTCAAAGACGCCCAAGTTTATTGGCCCAAAGAATGCGCAAGCTAGATATTGCTGACTCTGTGGGTTGACCCAACTGTATGTGGTTCAGCCTTCCATTTTTTGTGATCAAGCAGAAGTTTTACTAAGTGGCTATCTGCGTTTTTATCTCTCAAAGAGCCACTTGTTTGCAGATCATCTGCCCAGCAGAGCATCGTTCGAAGTATGGCGCTCGACGCAAGGAGTACAACTGGGCGCTGGCTCGGGTCAAGGCCGATGGGGATGCTAAGTCTGCGAATCCAACCACATATCTGTCGCCTTGGATGCTTTGTGCATTACACAAGAGTTGAAATAGGGCTAAGGACGATGTTGGTGGGCCGCTAATTCCACGGAGGCTTACAACTCGGGCATCGCTGATCTAATAAAAGCGCTTGGCAACTAAAAGTAGTCAAAGAATGGCATTCGCAAGGGCCATAAGGTCGGATTTCCTACCTTTTGCTCCAAGCACCATGACGCCAGCAAGGTTTCGCTTCGCTGCTGGGACTATGCGCTTTGGGAGTGATCGACACACGCCGGTGATTGGAGACCTACGCTCGAAAGAGAACACTCGTCGTATAGAACGCCCCATCTTCCAAGCCAGCACACCCATCGCCAATATGACCCCGTCGAATAGCTTGTTTGTGTCGGTGAACTACGTCGTTCATACCCTCTCTACCTGAACGGTTGCCAGGTGTGGTGTTCGAGCCGGCGTCGATCTCGGTCTGCGGACCTTAGTGACTGTCTTTGATACTGATGGAAACTTAATTGAGTTCTTGAACCCTGCCCCCTTTTCGCCCAGCAGCGAGGCTAAAAGGCAAATGTCCCCAACGTATTGTCGGCTCAAAAGGTCAGGCGGCAGCAAAGCCAACCCTGCCAAGCTTGAAGCGCAGGGCCGTGAATCTCTGCTAAGACTCATGACGCAAGCCCACTTCTGAACTTGCAGCCACCTACAGCGACGTCGTGATCGAAAACCTTGATATAGCGGCGATGAAGCGGTCAATGGAAAGACGAGCATTTTGCCGGTTTGCGTTTGCACGCACCCTTTGGGTTCTTCGCCCAGGTGGATCGGCTACAAGGCCTAAGGATCCGGAGAGCACATCCCCAGAGCAAATCTGTGGTTCGCTAATCCAGCCAAATCCATCAAGGGTGTGGCCGCCGTTTGATAGCGCCCAGCATAATGGCCAAGCAACTTCTATTTGGGCTGACCGGCGAAACGGTGGACCAAGACCATAACGTAGCTAAGAACCTCAGCTACTGGTCGTAGTTAATTGACAGTACTGCTTGAGGCCAGCACCCCAAAAGACACCCAGACTTGTCAGCGATGGCGGTACAGACCGAGGATCAAACGGTGGGATGACCCGCTGCTGCCAAAGGAGCGAGGGTAAGACCCACCCGCAAGCAAATGCCAGTGGTAATGAGGCGAGAATCTAATCGCAAATTGGAAGAGAAACCCCGCAAGGGAAGCCACATGAATGATCACTTAAGATTATTTGGAGGCAACGGTCATTGAATCGCTGGGATAGAAAGCGACCGATACTCGTTGACGAGCACGAGCCGCCTTACGAGAGTATCTTGGATATGTTCCGATTCGAACGCGGAACAAGAGTGGAGGTGGCGGGAATCGAACCCGCGTCCTTCGGTCTGTAGGTAAGTCTTCTCCGAGCGCATCCAGGCTTTATTGATCGGACGTGACCCCCTGGCGGGACAGCCTGACCTTGTCACTCTAAGTTTCCCTCGGTCTTCGAGTGACCCAAGACCTAAGGTGAGCTTCAGTAAATTATGCCCGGTGCTGACCCCTGAAACCTAGGTCAGTAAGACATCGCCTTAAGCGGCGAGTGCGTACGTATCGTTCGCGTTTATTTTTCCCCGGCTCTTTAACGTGGTTCCGGGAACCACGGCTCGCTTCCCTTACCGCAAAATTCCGAAGTCGAAGCCTGTCACCCCCGTGTCATGCTCTCCGGATTAGGACCTCTAATACCGGAGGTATAATCCTAGTCGTCATCAGTGGATATGAACACCTAAGTTTGCTGATACCCTTCTGAGGTCCCTCTCGGCATCCCTTGCTGCTAGTTCATGTCTCTTGTCATAGGTCTTTCGCCCTTTGGCCAGTGCCAGCTCCATCTTTGCCTTTCCACCTTTGAAGTAGATCGACAAAGGAACTAGGCTGAGCGAGCCTTGCTGAGATTTCCCCTTGAGCCTTTCGATTTCTATCCTATGCATTAGGAGCTTCTTGGGACGATCGGGATTGTGAGCGCCAAAGCCTACTGCTTGCTCGTAAGGTGGGATGTGCACCATGTGGACCCAGAGTTCGCCATCTTCGATTCTTGCGTAAGAGTCCCTAATCTGCGCCTTACCTGACCTTATAGATTTGACTTCACTCCCTTGTAAAGCAATGCCGGCTTCGTATGTATCTATTATTTCGTAGTCATGCCGAGCTTTGCGGTTTTGGGCGACGGGCCGACCTTCGGGGACGGCTTTTGGCTTAGTTTTTGTCTTACTCACTTCTACCTCTAGTCGGCTAGGTTGCTAAATGTGATCGCTATAGATGTAGTCGCCTATGAGAAGATGGTAGCATCTTGTCTCCGCGAGTACCCGCTGGAGGCGTGCGGGATACTCCTTGGTTCGCCGCTAAAAGTTAGCTATGCAAAATCTGCCACCAATGTCGAGCAGTCAGCGCGAATTTACACCGTTGATCCGAAGGATATGTTAGCCGCTGACAGGCTCGCTGAGCAGCTTGGAGTTGAGCTTGTGGGGGTTTATCATTCTCACACACATTCCGAGGCATTTCCTTCGCCGACCGACGTAACCCAAGCTCCGGACGGAACTTGGAACTATTTTCTGGTTTCCCTCAAGAGGGCCATTCCTGAGGTTAGGGCCTATCGGATAGCTGAGGGGAAGATAACCGAGACACCTGTTGTTGTTGAAAGTAGTAAAATGCGATAGGATTAGTCGGGTATTTTGGAGGGGTCGATGGCTCAAGTTAGACTACCAACCGTGCTTAGGCCGTCTGCGGGAGGCAATTCTTCGCTTGAAGTGGATGGCGAGTCTGTCCGGGAGGTGCTTGAAGCTATTTCGCTCAAGTACCCACAATTCG
This sequence comes from Actinomycetes bacterium, assembly GCA_021846265.1. Classification (GTDB taxonomy): domain Bacteria; phylum Actinomycetota; class Acidimicrobiia; order Acidimicrobiales; family Acidimicrobiaceae; genus JABEUN01. Next base: position 7,182 of record JAJZCF010000100.1, read on the forward strand.
GGGGCCAAGTATTTACTGGCGACGGTGAGTTGCATAAGTTCGTAAACGTCTATTTAAACGATGACGACGTGCGCTATTTGGAGAAGCTGGATACAAAAGTAGGGGACAGCGATCGAATTTCTATTCTTCCAGCTGTGGCGGGTGGCCTGAGCTGAGATGCTTTATTCCTCGGTTTTAGAACTAATTGGTAACACTCCCATGGTCGATGTTTCGAGCCTCAGTCCCAACTCAAGGGTAAAAATATATGCCAAGTTGGAAGGCCAGAATCCAGCCGGTTCGATCAAAGATCGGATTGCGTTGAACATGATCGAGCACGCCGAAAAGGAGGGGATACTCAGACCAGGGGAGCCCAACCAGGTTCTTATCGAGCCTTCTTCGGGTAATACCGGGATTGGGCTGGCCATGGTTTGCAAACTCAAGGGTTATCGGATCAAGATCGTGTTGCCTTCGAACGTTTCGATCGAGAGGAAACAGTTGCTTCAGATTTGGGGAGCGGAGATTATCGAATCCCCTGGAAGCGAAGGTTCCAACGGAGCCGTCCGCTTGGCAATGAAGTTAGCAT
>JAJZCF010000101.1:0-5169 GCA_021846265.1 Actinomycetes bacterium
GGTCCCTTCCTGAGGAGATTTACGAACAGCACAAGGGTGCACCAATCAGCTACGATGACCTGATTGAATTCCACTATCTGCTTAATACTGGAGTCTGGAATGAGCAGCTCGAATGTGAAATGCAGCACCTTGCCCGTCACTTTGGCCCCGACGGCAAGTAGAGTATCGGCTGTCGGCGGCGAAGTGTAATTCGTCTCATGTCGAAAAACTCATGGGTCGGGCTGGATCGCTGGGTCTGGTTCTTATCTGTGAATGAAGGCATCCGAGGATCTAGGTTTTAAATACCTATAAGGCAGTGTCCTTCTCGGTGGTTAAGATGGACTGGTGAGCTTCGACCCAAGCAAACTACTTATAGTCTTCGTGGTGGCCCTAATAGTTTTGGGGCCGGAAAAGCTGCCACATTTCATGCGGCAAGCTGGAAAGTACTTGAATGAGTTCCGATCAATGAGGGATCGCCTCAAGTCGGAAGTGGATAACGCTCTAGGCGGCATAACAGGCGCAACTTCAGGAATTACGAACCAGATCACTCAACAAATTGATCCGATTAAGGACGTGCTTGGGCAGTTCAAGGGCCAGGCGTCCAACCCTTTCTCAATTGGAGGCGCTGTAGGTTCGATATTTGGAACTCAGACGGCGTCCAATCAAGTGCCAAATAACTCCTTGACAGGTCAAAATGAGAGCACTTCTAGTGGTCACACTTCAGAAGCATTGCCGAATACTTTCTATCAAGCACAGAGACAGATCGCGGAGCAAAGGGCAGCTAGCGTTAACTCCAATGACTTCGTTCGGCGATGGTGGGAAGTTTCTGGCGAAGAAAGCTTTTGGGACGGTAATCCAGTTCTGAATTGAGTTATCGTTGGCGATAAATATATGGAAAAAGCAGAAGCCTCTTGAGGAGCCCTTTAAGCCAAAGGGCTCGATGCCGTTGCTCGAACATCTGGCCGAGCTTCGTAAGCGGCTCGTAATATCAGCAGTAGCAGTGACAATTCTCGCTATTGCAAGTTATGGCTTTTACGGCCATATGCTTGCTTTCCTTCTTCACCCTCTCTGCATAGCTGAGCCAAAAAACCAGTGCAAACTGTACGTGACATCTCCGTTGGATGGATTTGCGCTTAGGATTAAAGTGGCGGGGTATGCGGGGTTGTTTTTCGCATCTCCGATAGTGTTGCTTCAAATCTGGCGGTTTATCGCTCCCGGACTTAAGAAGTCCGAGCGCAAGTACTCGCTCATTTTTGTTTCCTCGTCGATAGGACTTTTTACTCTTGGCGGATTGGTCGCCTATACGGCATTTCCTCATGCTTTGCAATTTTTGCAAGGCGCGGCTGGCACTTATGTCCACCCGATTTACACTCCGCAGAGCTATCTAAACTTGCTGCTGGCGCTCATGGCGGCGTTTGGTGCCGCTTTTGAGTTTCCCGTTGTTTTGGTCTCCCTCGAACTGCTAGGTGTTGTCACACCGAAGAAGCTTTCACAGTCTCGCAGATGGGCGATAGTCATAATATTTGCTGTCGCAGCGGTATTCATTCCAAGTTCGGACCCCTTTTCACTGTTTGCCCTTGCTTTGCCGCTGATCTTTTTCTACGAAATTTCTATTTTGATTGGTAGATTGGTGCTGAGAAGGCGGTCGGCTCCGCTAGCTAGTTAGGTTCGAAATATTGGATTCAGGCTTCAGAGAAGTGTTTTTGAGTCAAGTCGGTTTTGAACTGGACGATTTCCAGCTTTCAGCATTTGATCTTTTAGACAGGGGAGAGTCGGTGTTAGTGGCCGCTCCCACTGGCTCGGGGAAAACCTTGGTAGGACTCTATGCGATTGGTCGAGTGCTTACCCAGGGAGCAAAGGCCTACTATACGACGCCACTTAAGGCCCTTTCGAATCAAAAGTATGTCGAATTCTGCTCGGCCTTTGGAAGCGCAAGCGTTGGCCTCCTGACCGGCGATAATTCGATTCGCCCCGACGCCGACATTGTCGTAATGACGACAGAGGTGCTACGAAATATGCTCTATGCCGGGTCTTCGGAGATAGACAAGCTCGGGCTTGTCGTTCTAGACGAAGTCCACTACTTGCAGAATCCTTATAGGGGCGGCGTCTGGGAAGAGGTAATCATTCACCTTCCTCCCGCAGTGTCGCTGGTATGCCTTTCAGCAACAGTCTCTAATGCCGAAGAGTTTGCATCTTGGATGAAAACCGTACGGGGTTCGATGGAGGCAGTTATCGAGGAGCGTCGACCTGTTGAGCTTAAGCACCTTTACATCGTTGGGGACAAGCGAAGCGGCACGACTGAACTACTGCCGACCTTCGTGGAGGGAAAGCCGAACCCTGAGGGTCAGGCCTTCGATGCACCGTGGCTGAGTGATGAAGTCTTCAGGAGGAGGTCTAGACCAAGGGCATACACGCCAAATAGGGTAGACGTTCTCGCAAAGCTGGCTTCGGCAGAAGCCCTACCTGCAATTTATTTCATTTTCTCTCGTAACGGCTGCGATGAGGCTGTTAGAAGTGTCAAGCTTTCCGGACTGCGCTTCACTAGCCAAGCGGAGCGAAATGAGATTAGGGCTATCGTTGCTGAGAGAACGCAGAATATTGATGCAGCTGACTTGGAAGTGTTAGGTTTTGGCCCGTGGCTTGATGCGTTGGAAGCGGGTATCGCAGCGCATCATGCAGGCATGGTACCGCCATTCAGGGAAGCGGTTGAAGCTTGTTTTGAGAAGTCTCTTGTTAAGGTCGTTTTTGCTACGGAGACTTTGAGCTTAGGTGTGAATATGCCAGCTAGATCCGTAATAATTGAAAAGTTGACAAAGTTCAATGGTGAGCACCACGACCTTCTCTCGCCTGGTGAGTACACCCAGCTCGCGGGTAGGGCAGGGCGAAGAGGGATTGACGACGTAGGCCACTGCGTAGTGGTCTGGTCTCCGGCGACAACTTTTTCCCAAGCAGCCTCTTTGGCATCCACTAGGTCATATCCGATCACCTCGTCCTTCCGCCCTAATTACAATATGGCAACGAATTTAGTGAAGGGATTTGCACCAGACACAGTTCGTCACCTGTTAAACCTTTCTTTCGCTCAGTTTAAATCCGACTCTGAGGTAGTTGAGATTGAGGCTGAGCTTGCCCGGTTGAGGCGTCGCATCGATGAGGCCCAACGTGAGGCAGAATGTGGGTTTGGTGATATTTGGGAGTATCTGGAAAGAAAGAACAAAACACACCAACAGCCCTTGGTTGATCAGCAAGCAACACCAACTTCCCAGGTGAGACTTGACAGACTGCGCCCGGGGGACGTTCTTGCAATCGATGATGGCCACTCGGCAAAATGGCCCTTGGTGGTTGTGCTATCTACTGGGGTGCGATCTAATCAGCGGGTAAAGGTTTTAGCGGTGTCCGGAACTGGAAGGGTGCATCGACTCAGCGGTGTGCATGAAGAACTACTTCAGGTTGTTGGATCGGTGCCTCTGCCTCGCCCGTATGCTCCAAGCGATGGTTCTTACAGGAAGAAGTTGTCTGGCTTGCTGACTCCCTTTGCCTCCCCTGTTTACTCCCTTGTCGAGCCGAAAATTGAGAAATTTCACAAACAACGCCTTGTCGTTGACGAGGCGCTTCTGGAGCTAGAAGCGAAGCTTCAGGAGTGCGATGATTTCAAGACGCACCTTACTGCGGCCAAGAAGGCTCAGAGAATCCAAGGTCGTGCATCGGAGCTTTCTAGGCGAGTTAGGTCAAAGTTGGAGTCGCTTGCCATTCAGTTCGACCGAGTCGTCGAGATCCTCGAAGATCTTGGATATGTAGAGAACTGGCAGCTTAGCGAAAAGGGAGAAAGGCTTTCGCGCCTATATGCTGAGAGCGATTTACTGTGTTCAATGGCCATGGAAGAGGGGCTATTCGAGGGACTCGGGCCTGAAAGCTTAGCTGCGTTGGTGTCGACATTTACCTATGAAGCTCGACCTCAATTTCGTGGAGACCCGGGCCTGCCTACTCATAGTGTCGCCACCAAGTACAGACGTACCCTCGAGTTGCGTAAGAAATTAATCGCGATGGAAGGAAAAGCCAGAATTCCACTCACCCGCGAGCCTGATGCTGGCTTTTCCAGAATGATATTCCGATGGGTTCAAGGAAAACCTTTGTCTGAAGTGTTAGGTTCGGAGAGGCTTCCAGCTGGGGATTTTATACGAAATGCCAAGCAGCTTCTAGACCTTCTTCGCCAGATCAGGGACGTCGCACCATCTCCAGATGTTCGTAGCTCTGCAGATAAGGCCTGCCGCATGATGTTTAGAGGCGTGGTGGCTGCGTCATCGCAGGTTTATTTTGACATAAAGTCAGTCGAGCGGCAGGAGGGCTTGGTTAACCAGGTCGCAAGCTCGGAGCTTGGGTAATCTGAATACTTTTAATAGCCCTAAACTGGCGGCCAGTTGTGTGGTTGCGCCTAGTATGGCGCGACTATGCACGAGGGGATAGAAGTCAAACGGTCCGAGGAATTTTCCGAGGATGAGCGCGCTGTATTAGAGCATTATTTTACCAGCGTAGACGGCCCAGTATTTTGCCTACGGAATTTGAATGAGACGGTGAGGGCCGCTTTATTTAGCAGGTATTCACGATCTAAGAGTTCTATGCGACGGGTGTTTTTGGACGAGTTCTATCATCAGATTGATCACTTTGACAATCAGGGTGGGAGCGAAGTTGGTGGAGAGCGAGCTGACAAGCTATTTCGGCGAGTTATAGCAGAGTATGGGGATGATTCGGTTGCACAATTAGCCGGCGTTCATGTGGCTTTTGAAGGCGTCTCAAACGTTCTCACGAAACTGATTGAGAGGCCTAGGCTTATGTCCTACCTCGAGCAGTCGACTAGGTATCTGAGCTTCGGGATGCGGCCAGACGGGACTTACCCATTTAAGGTGCCGACGGAGTTGAACTCTAAGGATGCCGCTGCCTACACGAAGTCGATGAACGAAATTTTCGTTCTCTATGAAAACATAGTAGCCAAAGTGAAAAAGCACCTAGACGGAGCGTTGCCTGATAAGAATGACAGGGACATGCAGCGAGCTTCCCAGGCCGCATCTTATGACGCCGCTAGGGGAGTCCTTCCTGCTTCGGTGGTTTCCAATGTCGGAGTGTTCGGCTCTCCTCAGTCTCTGGAGGGACTGTTAATGCATTTGCGGGCGTCCGAGCTGGAAGAAGCCAGGATTT
>JAJZCF010000101.1:5269-7602 GCA_021846265.1 Actinomycetes bacterium
TATGACGCCGCTAGGGGAGTCCTTCCTGCTTCGGTGGTTTCCAATGTCGGAGTGTTCGGCTCTCCTCAGTCTCTGGAGGGACTGTTAATGCATTTGCGGGCGTCCGAGCTGGAAGAAGCCAGGATTTATGCCGAAATGGCCAAGGAGGAACTCGTCAAGGTAGTCCCTGCTTTTTTGTCTCGCTTGGATCAACCGGATCGAGGGCTGCGATGGGTCGAGTACCTTTCGACAACTAAGTCTGCTACGAGTCAGTTTGTCGACGAACTGGTTCAGTACGGGGAACCATCGGTGGACACCCTCGATGTCAGACTTTACAGCTTTGACGTCGACGGCGAGGGCCGGATTGCCAGGGACATTATTTGCGCGGCAGGCAACCTATCCAAGGAGCAGGGACGGTCAATTGTTTCGCAGTTAACTGATAAGCAGATAGACGAACTTTTTGCAGTTTACGTTGGCGATCGGGCGAATAGAAGACACAAACCTGGGCGTGCTTTTGAAGCGACTCAGTACGGATTCGAAGTAGTTTCAGATTATGGGTCCTTTAGGGATCTGCAGCGCCATCGGCTTTTATCGATAGAGTGGCAAACTCTGGATACTTCTTTAGGCTTTAACATCCCCAGTTTGGTAAGCGAGGCAGACGCTCAGGATGATTTTTGTAAGGCGATGGACATTTCCCAAGACATCAACAGGGATCTGAGCCTTCGATATCCTAAAGCAGTGGCCAGCTATGCGGTATGTATGGCATTTCGGATTAGGTATCAGATGTTGATGTCGGCGCGGGAGGCGGTGCATGTCTGCGAACTTAGGTCGCAGCCTTCGGGTCACCCCGCATATCGAAAGGTTGCCCAGGCGATGCATCGGCTGATAGCCGAAGAAGCCAATCACTCACGTGTGGCAATGTCGATGACATTTGTCGATCACGGAGAAGAGAAGTTGGGGCGCTTGGAGCAAGAGAGGCGTATTTCTGAGAAAAAGCTTCTTTTTGAGCCAGAATAAGTTGGAATGAAGCGATTATATGTAGGTGTTTGGATCGAGGCAGTTAGTATTCGGTCGAGCAGTTTGTGCAGAGGTTGAGATGGCCAGGAAAAAAAAGAGCGAAGAAGCAATAGATGAGGTCGAAGGAATTGGCAAAGGGCCTGATTCTCTGACTGAAGACCACGTATTCGAAGATGACGATGAGGATGAAGAGACTGAGGGGTTTGGCGAGGAGCCGGATTTCATCTCTGAAGAGGATTTTGAAGAAGAAGAAGTCGAATTCGACGACGATATCGATTTTGGAGACGATGTCGATTTTGTCGATGTCCTTGAAGACGATTTAGAAGATGATATCGATGACGTATTGGTCGACGACGACGAAGAAGAAGAAGAAGAAGATGACCTAGAGTCAGACGACGATGAATCCTCGCTTGAAGACTCGTCTGAGTCAGACGATGATGAAGACGATTTTGACGATATAGATGAAGATGAAGTTGAAGCGAGTCTCGACGACATACTTCGTGAGCGACTAGTAGTGATCGATGATGACGACGATGATCTTGAAGCCGACGACCGAGGCGAGATAATAACAAGAGTCCTTCCGAGGCAGCCCGACGAGTTCGTGTGCCAATCCTGCTTCCTGGTGAAGAAAAGGAGTCAGTTAGCGGACCCAAAGCGCTCATTTTGCCGGGATTGCGTATAGGTTTTCTTTCATGACTCAAGAGGAAGGTTCGGCCGACGGGTCTGAGGGTTTTGATCCAAGGGAGCTCGTCAAGGATTTCGTCTACTTTTCGGTGGGTGTAACGTCCGCCCTAGCCAGGGCTGTTCCGACCGCAGCTCAGGATGGCGAGAGAATTGTTTCTGAGAAGATTCAATCGGCGGAAATGATTGGCAAACTTACCGTAGGATACCTTCGGTACAGTTATGGGCCGAAAGTTGATGAAGTAATTTCGGGAGTCAAGAATCTCTTTGGAAGTTTTGCCACAAAAGATAATGCAGATGGCGCCCGGAATGACAGTGGAGACAGAATTTCAGGCGACCCAGGTCCATCGCCACAAAGAGCTAATTCGGGTGTTGTAGGAACAATTGCTACATTTGATCATCTGACTGCCGCCCAGGTAATCAGACACCTGGACCTCCTGAGTGAAGAGAATCTTGCAGAAGTTGAGGCATATGAACTTGCGGGGAGAAGACGAAGAACAATACTCAATCGTCTTTCCGAAATGCGTGAAAGTCGAATTGCACAAGAAGGCGATTAAGTCCGACGTCGCTTAGGTTAGCTTTTAACTTCTAGAGGAATTTTAGGTTTTGGTCTAGGAAATATTAGAAGTTGAGCCGGAGGTCCTTTCTATTTTCTA
>JAJZCF010000102.1 GCA_021846265.1 Actinomycetes bacterium
AGCGTGTCTCCATTTCCAGTGCCGCCACTTTACGATCCTGTCTCATGAAGAAGTACCTCTATCCACATTAGTTACCAACTAACAATGATTTACGAATATTCCGCCTACAAACACTTCTTTTGTGAATAAGCCCGTGCCTGGCCAAAAGGTTTTTATAGACAAAATCCCGTCCTCTTGCGGAAATAGGGCACAAGTGTCTAGCTAGCTAGCCCTTTTGTCTTGCTATCCCCTAGTGTGGTATCACAGCAGTTTGGACTTATAAGTGGCACCCATCGCCGTCCAACGGATAACAAGAGGTAACGATGAATAGTTCTCTCAATGTTTACGACGTCCTAGTCGTAGGAGGAGGTGCTACCGGATCGGGCGTTCTTTTGGACGCCGCTTCGCGTGGCCTCAAAGCGGCATTAGTTGAGTCGGATGACATAGGGTCGAAAACCTCCTCTGCGTCATCAAAACTCATCCATGGTGGACTTCGTTACCTCGAACGCGGAGAGGTTCGCCTCGTAGCGGAGAGCTTACGAGAAAGGGCAATTCTTCAAAAGACGGCTTCTCACCTCGTCAAACCACTGGGATTTGTAATTCCAGTGCATTCACAAAGCAGACTCCGGGGGACATCAAAGCTATTTGGGCTTTCAGCAACACTTTGGGGATACGACCTCGCCGGATCCATTAGGTCATCAAAGGCTCATAAGAGGCTAAGTGTAGAAGAGACCCTCAAACTTCTTCCAACGCTACAAAGACAAAACCTCGTCGGTTCGCTTCTGTATCACGACGCTTTTGCGGATGATTCGCGGCTTTGCCTCAATATCTGCATCACCGCCCAGAAGCATTTCGGTGCGGATATCTTCACCCATACTAAAGTCGACGGATTTACAAGTCCGGGAGCGTCAGGATACGCCGAGATCAACTGCCAACCCGACGCTTCGGTCGGGGACGGGAATCCTTTCACACTCCGCTCCAGGGTCGTCGTTCTGGCTGGAGGGCTGGCGAATGGTGTGTTATCCGAGCTGACTAGACCCGATTCGGGAGTCGGCATCGTTCCGGCAAAGGGAGTACACCTTGCCGTCCACTCTTCAAAGCTTCCCCTCAATTCAGCCGGGGCAATAGACGTGGGAGACGGTAGGAGGATCTTTGTCGTTCCATGGGGTGAATACTCCTACTTCGGCACAACCGATACCCCTTACCTTGGACCGGTGGGAGCTCCTGATATTGACGCATCTGACGTGAACTACCTGCTTTCGGCGATAAATGCTCGCTTCACAACGAAGCTTTCGGAGGCGGACATAACCGGTGGGTGGTCTGGGTTGAGACCCCTCTTGAAGCCAGACGAGGATGCGTCCGATACCACCGAGCTATCGAGAAAGTATGAGATCCTCACGCCGACACCTTGGGCGATTGTCGTTGCTGGCGGTAAGTTGACGACCTACCGCGCAATGGCTCAGTCAGCGGTGGACCTGGTGTGCGAAAAGCTCGATCACCAGCGAAATTCGATGACTTCAAGGATCAATTTGGTCGGCTCCTACCCAGTATCCGACAGAGCAAATATCGCGACCAGGGTCAAATCCTACCTTCCAAATCATCTCAGTGCAGATGCAGGGTCCCCCGTCGCCGAACACCTCATAGATCGGTACGGATCGCAGGCGGTATCTGTGATCAAGACGATGGGTCAGGACCTACGGGCCTATGAAGCCCTCGCGGGTGGAGACCTGGCCGGAGAATTTGAATACCAGATCAAACACGAGCTAGCCACCTCGATCAACGACCTATTAATGAGAAGGTCACGGATAGGGATACTGGATTATTCCAAAGCCGAACAGGAACTCGATGCTGCCGCTGATGCGATTTCAAATTATACCGAGCTATCTGCGTCTCAAGTTGAGACTCAAAGGGCCCAGTTTCTTTCGTCCATTGCCCGACTCAGAGTCAATAGGTCAAACGCTACCAATTGAGTTCCAGCGTAGGTCGGCCTCAAAGATTTAGAAAGGTACACTCCGATGACAATTTTGGTGATCGACATCGGGTCTTCCTCCATTAGGGCCTCAGAGGTCTCGCTGGATCTCCTCACGCCTAGACCCATCGCTCAGATTTCGACTAAGCCCTCAAGTCCTGCACCGGGGATAGTAGAGATCGACACCGTTGCATTGAAAAAAGCAATTTTAGAAGTAGCTGAGGCAGCCATCGCCGACGCTGGGAATCGACTCGATGCAATCGCAATTGCCTCCCAGCGCGCAAGCGCTACTCTTTGGGACAAAGATTCAGGCGAATGTTGGCCGATCGGAATCTCCTGGCAAGACCTTCGAACCTCCTCCACCTGCCTGATGCTGCGATCTCAAGGATTAGAACTAGCTCCCAACGAAACTGCTACCAAGTACCTAGAACTTCTAAAACTATCTGATGGGCGAATCGCTAATCCGGCTCTTGGCACCATTGAGAGCTTTGCAACGAGCGTGCTTACTAACGGCGAGGTCCACATATCAGACATCACCAATGCAGCGACCACCGGTCTAATCTCCTACGACGGAAGTGGGTACGACCTGCAAAGGGTGGACAAACTTGGAATTGACCATTCCTTCCTCCCGAAACTAGTTCAACCAAAAGGCGCCCTGGGCATGGCAACGGCTCTCTCAATGCCGCTGCCTATCGTCGCATTGATCGGGGATCAGCAGGCATCAATGATTGGCCAGGGGTGCGTGACACCAGGGTCTGCAAAATTGACCCTCGGAACTGGTGCGATGTTGGACCTCTTCGTTGGAGATAGTCGCCCAGAATTTGAGCGAAAAGGGAAATTTGGATGCTTTCCAATTGCGATCGGCTCGAATGGGTCGGAGCTATCCTGGGGCATTGAAGCAATCGGCCTATCTGCGGGCTCCTGCATCGAATGGATGGCGAGTTCTTTTGGTCTTGCACATAATGTAGAGGCATCAGAAGCGATGTCGAGACGAGCAAATCCAAAAGATCAGAGTATCTTCGTGCCATCCTTAGCTGGTCAAGGTCCCCCAAAATGGGACTTTGGTGCACGTGGCGCATTCTTTGGGATGGGGCGAGGCAGCGGATCCAATGAGCTTTTTCAGGCGGCTTTTCGGGGAATAGCCCACATGGCGATGGATCTTTTAGAGTCAGCGGAGGCCGACGGGAAGTTGCATATTCAAAGCCTGATGGTCGACGGAAAAATGACGTCCAATTCCGAAATGGTGAGACACCTAGCAACTGCGATCGGACTGCCGATCTTTCTATCAAAAGCAGTGGAGGCGACGACCCTGGGGGCCGGGCTTTTAGGCCTCATTGGCAGGGGCGACCTCGGTAGTCTCAATGATATAGCCGACCTTGACATCCCTTCGGTTGCCATCGATGTCACGGAACCCAGGGGCAGCGAACAACACCTCAAAGCCAGGGACAGATGGAGAGCCGCTCGAGAAGAGACCATGGGCGAGATACCAGCGCTATCGATGGTTAGTTTCTAGCAAGCACCCCAAGGAACTATGCCACTCTGCGGCCAAAAAATGCTGGAGGGCAGTTCAGGCTACCGTTTCAAACTATCCTCGCAGCCCCGGCTGTTTATCGACTCGCAAAACTAACCAATGAAGATAGCTCCCCACCACTTGCCCAATCGATAGTTAGCGTGCCAGCCCACTCGTTGCAGTGCCAGGTGTTAACCGCCGTAGCCAGCCGATCCCCCTCACCTCTTCTTGGCTCTAATCCTGCATTAAAACGTTAAATCGGGGCCTTGCCATTGACCTCAAAAAAACAAGACCCTATGAATGTTTTCGATGGACGAAAGTCAATCGGTCGGTAAAGCGCCCTTAAAAAAGGCTCGCCATCAAAATAACCTCCATCAGTACGCCCGAGGAAAGTAGCAGCCCTTTGCCTCCGGGTAAATCGGGCCTTGGGACCTCTGCCAAAGAGATCCTGTCCGCACCACCACCCCAAATGGTGTGATCTTCGAAGGGATCGGGCCCTCCCTTCGAGTAACTTCGCAGCAGGAGCTAATTAGACTTGGAATTGACTGCAAACGAAGCCTGCCGGCATCGGTCAACGAAATTGGCACTCATTTGCGCATATCTACGGCTTCGGTAATCCTCAGATGCTCCGGCACGTCCGCTTTAACTAGCGCAGGCCCGAGCACGGTAAGGGAACGGGTCGTTCTTCATATTTTGTCCCGCACTAGTCCCGCCTTTTTTGCCCTGCAAAGTCCCTCGCCTATCGCAGGAAGTCTCCCAGTGTCTCCAGAATCGACTATCTTAATATCCACCGACTTGATCGCTGGCTGGGTTGGCTCGAATAGCCTTGTCTCGTCTGCTGCTTCTGCAGCGCCCGCTTTTCGGGCCTCCAGACTTTGCTGCTTGTCGTTACTAGGCATCGGCTGAATAGGCTATGTTCGATAATTGGAATTACATAGCTCAAACAGAATTATCTTGAATGGCGGAGAACACTTAATTTGGCAACCTGGAAATCAGAGGCGAGAGCGCCCGTAGTTGGAATAATAGGTGGGGGCCAATTGGCCCGAATGATGTTTCAATCAGCACTGTCTCTCGGTATCGAAGTTCACATCCTACGATCTGAAAGTGACGAATCACTAAATAAGATTGCCAAAGAGGTCACAACAGCGAGTCAGTTCGATCCAACGACCTTGTACCACTTTGCACGAAAATGCGACGTCGTTACCTTCGACCATGAACTAATACCGGCTCAATTGGTTCAGGAACTCTCGGATCGCAACTGCACCATTTTCCCGTCGGCTGACACGCTGGCTCTTGCCGCCGACAAAGCAAAGCAGAGAAAAGCCCTCCAGGCGGAAGGCATCCCAGTTCCGAAATTTGCAGTAGTCGAGACGGCCATGGAACTCGAAGCAATCTCTACCGCTTTTGAATTTCCCCTCGTGCTCAAAGCCGCCAGAGGGGGGTTCGACGGTCGAGGAGTCCACAGATTCAGCACCTTAGAGCAGGCGACGCAATTCATGAGGGACACTAAGTCTCAAGTTCCCTATGTTGTGGAATCGGAACTCGAAATTGAAGCAGAACTCGCGGTTTTAGTGGTCACGGGACAGCAGTCGGCGGATCGAGTAACCTACCCCCCTATACAAACGCGACAGTTCGACGGCATCTGCGTCGAAGCGTTTTGGCCAACCGAGTTAGACCCCGAAGTTGAAGCGGAAGCCATTGAACTAGCGATGCGGGTCGCCGATACAGTAGGGTCGGTCGGGGTACTTGCGGTTGAATTCTTTTTAGTCGACGGAAAGCTACTGGTGAATGAACTCGCCCCAAGAGTGCATAACAGTGGGCACCTCACAATTGAAGGTGCGGTCACCTCACAATTCGAAAACCATCTTAGGGCGGTCACCGGCTTGCCTCTGGGGTCGACGGAAATGATCTCTCCCGTAGCGATGGTCAATCTAATTCCCGCCGACTCCGTTACCAAGGGTGCAATAAACCTCGAGGGGGCTCTCCTCGTCCCCGAGGCGAAAGTCCACGACTACTCGAAGACCGCCCGACCAAATAGAAAGATCGCCCATATTTCGGTTTTGGCAGAAGACGCCCAAAGTGCATTGAAGCGGGCCTGGGAAGCTGCACGAGCCTCACTGCAAGGTCGGATCCTTGGCGACCCCGAGGACGATAGTGTAGAACCCGATGCCTGAATCGAAAACTACTTCAACGACGCAGCTGGCAACGAAGATTGCGATCGTGATGGGCTCGGATTCCGATTCAAGAGTAATGTTGGCCGCCATAGAAGTATTGAATGAATTTGGCGTTGGCTTTCACGCTCAAGTCCTCTCAGCACACAGGACACCATTTGACATGCTCACGTTTGCGAACGAAGCAAGAGAAAAGGGGTACAAGGTCATCATCGCCGGGGCGGGCGGGGCCGCTCACCTTCCAGGGATGATCGCGTCAGCGACAAGTCTCCCAGTAATCGGCGTACCGATCAAGCTCGCTGCATTGGAAGGGATGGATTCCCTTCTATCAATCGTGCAGATGCCTTCAGGGGTACCGGTCGCTACTGTAGGGATCGATAATGCTAAGAACGCCGCATTGCTAGCCCTTCGCATCCTCTCAATCGCCGATCAGGACTTGGCCATCAAGCTCGATAACTATCGAGATGCCCTGACCGAAACTTCGAGATTGAAAAGGGTTCCCCTCTAGCTCCACTCGGACCAAAATCTAATTGGGCCTTCAGCCCAAGGTATAGCCTCCATCAACGACCATCGAGTCGCCGGTATGGTGAATGTTTGTCGGATCAGCTAAGTATGCTGCTATCTGCTGAAAATCTTCCGGTCTCCCCCACCTCTTCGCAGGAAAACGTTCGGTCGTTGAGCTTAAGAACTTCTGGTTCGCCAAAAGTGGTGCCGTCATTTCGGTTTCAACCCAGCCGGGAAGAATCGCATTTACCCTTATCTTTTGGGGAGCTAATTCTACGGCTAAAGCTCTCACTACCGCCAGTATTGCCGTCTTAGAAGCAGCATAGGGGATGATTCCCGCCGCACCAAGTATTGCCGACACGGACGATACCGCAACCAGTGAACCACCTTCCCCTTGGGAGATCATGATTTTGGCAGCCTCTCTAAAACACAAGACGGCGCCCATAAGGTTTACCCTAAACACCTTGTCCCAGTCCTCTACCGAAGTGTCTACGAAACTCGAAAGACGACTGGCCTCCCCTGCATTGGCAAATACGGAGTCAATTCGACCAAAAACACTTTTTGCCGAACTAAAGGCCGCTATTACTGAACTTTCCTCGGCGACATCAACCTCTATTGCTTCTGTCGCAGCACTGCCCACCTGGGCCAGCCGCAAAAGAGCCGAATCCAACTTCTTGCGGTCTCTCCCCATGATTATTACCTTGGCGCCCGCCTTTGCTACGCCTTCGGCGAGGCCCAATCCAATTCCACGATTTCCCCCGGTAATAACTACCACACGGCCAGTCAGGTCAGACAAATTCTCCTCCGCTCTGAAAACCTAGACATTCCTAGGTATCTTCTTGTTTTCGCTCTCCAGCCGCTGGGTCTCCTCGGTTCCAACCATTAGAACCGGACCCTGGAAGTCGACACTAATGGTGTCTCCCAAAAAACATTTCTGTCGTGGTTCCTCTCTGTCAGGATAGTTGTTCTGCTTTGTTGCATAGTTCCTCCATTACTCGTCTGTTCCTATGACTAAAAGAGCCATAGAGCCGAGCGAAAACAGGGTCACAATCTCTATTACGGTTTGTGCTAGATCATCTTCAAAGCTCGCTTCCTCCGATGCGTTGACGATGACTACCTCGACACCAAAATGTTCGCAGAGGGAAAGACGAGCTCAGATCCAAAACTAAAAATTTGATCCTTGTGTGGTATTACAAGCCGGCCTACACTCTGAGAACAGGTAAGCGAGATAAGTTGGCGAAGACCCCTCTTGTTGTAGTTGAGTCCTGAGGCGACATCCTTGATTACTTCGTATGCCCAGCCATTTAAGGCTAAAAATATCTCTAAAAGCTCAAGCTGGCGTACCAGATCGTCCCTTTGTCCGTTAGTCGATACTTGTGCGTAGGATCGTTACCCCTTCAAATAGAACC
>JAJZCF010000103.1:0-3910 GCA_021846265.1 Actinomycetes bacterium
AACCCCTTTACCTTCGTAGAGCTGATCGAGGAAGGCTATCTACCGCATTCGGTGAAGGATGTTGTGTTGCAGGCGCATCCTGAACCTGACAGCTATGAGGACGTCACTGGTTTTGTAGATCTAAAAGTCAAAGCGGTGCTCGCTCACGCTAGCCAGCACTCTGACCCAATGAGAACCGAAAATATGGTGCGCAGCTGGCTTTCGGATGCCGCCGGACGTGCCGGGCTTGAGCCAGGCGGAGCGGCAGAGTTGTTTAAATATGTAGCTACCTAATGAATTAGCAAGTGAGCTTTTGCTGGATCCAGTTGTGAATTGAGCCGCCGAGAGCCAAGGAGGTTTCCGGGAGATTCATGCTCCCTTGACGAGTTCAATCAATGATTCATGATTTCTGGCTAGTTTGGAACCGGTCTTCGTTCAGATAAGTGGCCGATCGATGAAGTTACTCAAGCGGATTTGATTTTCTAGCTATTGAACGACGATATAATCCGAGAAGCAGCAACGGCGCTGCGAAAGGTGGGTACATCGTGGTAGAAGACGCCCGTAATGGGAACGTTTCGGCCATTTTAGAGCGGGTAGTCGAAGAGTATTCGACCTTCTCTAAAGAGCCAGGATTCGACGGGTTTGCAAGAGAATTTCTGTTAGGTCTGAAATCGGACGAACTTTCTTCGATCCCGATGTTTCAACTTGCTCGAGGAATTTGTGCACAGTGGATAACGAGAAAAGCACTGACTGATCAGACTCCATTCGCTGTCCAGGTTTACCAAGAGAGTGAGATTTCCGGCCAATCAGCCCCCGAGGGCCCAGTGTCGATGCCCTCTCCTCCCTCGATCTCAGTCCTTACTCCGGACTCCTCATATCTAGTAGATACCTTTGTTGAGGCGGTTCGCCACAGGGGTTTTGAACCGGCGCTAACGTTGCACCCGCTCATACCGTCGTCGGTGGTAGTCGAGGAGGCTCCTACTTCTCAATATTCGTGCCTATACATCGAGCTTGATTCGAGCCTGTCAAAAGAACAGCGCCAGGAGCTTGAGGAAAAGATACGAGACTCCTATCTGGACCTACTTTGCTACCAGGCGGATCGCTTGAAGATGGACGCTGAGCTCAAAGACGAGCTCGCCGAAGTCTCTTCGCTATCTACTTCGGCGAACGTGCTAGACGACTACGGTCTCGGATCCTTTAGGGTGACTGGCACCTACTCCCTTGACGCCACGGGTGAGGTAAAGGAGCTTCAGGGCAGCGCAATAAGGCATCGCGAACAGGCCATTCGGCTCGCATCCCCCGACAGGTACGCCTTTATGGAGAGCCCCACGAAACATGTATCTCTTTGCGTATTGACTGCCCACAGTTCGATACTGCGCTCAGCGCCAATTCGCGCAATTTCTATTTCTGATAACGGTGGTTCAGAGAAGGTCTATTTTGGCGTATTCGTCGAAGAGATCCAGGGCAAGTCCGCTTGGGAGGCGCCGGGGCTACGGCCAAAACTGGAGCGAGTTCTCCAACATTCAGGGTTTGCGACAAATTCGTACTCATATCGGTCACTGCGCACGCTGCTCGCCGGGTTCGGCCCCGATGAGCTGGTGAGTAGTTCTCCAGAGAAACTCTGGGAGCTGTGCATCACGGCACTCGCCGTCGACGACGTTCCCAGATTGAGGGTTCACCAAACACCGGGTGCAAGGGAAGATATAGCCCACGTTTGGGTCTTCTTGCCCGCCGAGAGGTACGAGATCGACCTTGAGGACAAATTTGCAGGCGAGATAACGGCCGCCTTTTTGGCAAAAGGAATACACCTAAAGTCATCGAAGCTACAGTCGAGGCGCTACCAGGTCGGTTTCGTCGTAGCGGGTGGGGCTAATTCAATATCCGACGAGGAGCTTTTTGCCCTTGAGGATAGGCTCGAGCAGCTCAGCCTTCCATGGAGCGAGAAGCTCAGACAATTGATCGTAAAAGAGGCCGGTCGGGAAGGTGGACTGCTGCTCCTGGAGAAGTACAAGGGCAGTTTCCCACCAGATTACCAAGATGAGTTCACTCCCAAGAGGGCCTACCATGACATTCTTCGCTTGGAAGGGCTCCACCAGAAGTCATCAAGTATCGACATTGAGGTATTTAGGTCACACGATGACCCAATGGAGAGTGAATTTAACCTCAGAATGTTCAAGATTGGTAAGTGGGCGAACCTTTCGGAAATCGTCCCCAAACTGGAGAACTTCGGATTTGTCGTGATCGACGAAGTCCCCTTTGAGATTCAGTTGCCAGGCACGGTCTGCTGGCTCGTGACTATAGGCGTTTCGTGCAAACACGGTATCGCCGAAGGCCAGATGACCGACCCGAAAGATGTTGATCGGCTAAGAAAGGCCTTGATCAACGTCTTTGAGGGCGTGGCGGCGGATGATGCCCTCAATACCCTGGTTTTGAGGACCAATCTGGATACGGAACAGGTCGCCTTGATAAGGACCTACGTGCACTATGTCAGATTTTCAACGCCTGCGGTTGGAGTAAGGAATAACTGGTGGGCGATGGTGGAGTGCCCCGGGGCGGCCTCCGCACTCTTTGACCTTTTTGATACCAGATTCAATCCAAAACTAAGTAAGTCGGAGAGAAATAAGAAGCTCATAACCGTTCAGGGAGACCTTGACAAGGAGCTGTTAAAGATCGAATCGCTGGACTTTGATCGTGCGGTAAGGCGAATTTCAGCTGCGATCATGGCGACTTTGCGGACTAACTATTTTCAGAATCATCGTGGTGGAATTGCGATCAAGCTGGATCCTCCCATGGTGGGGGACCTGCCGAAACCTTTGCCTCAGTTTGAGACCTTTTACGATTCCATCGACACCGAAGCTATCCACCTGCGAGCCGGTCGAATCGCTCGAGGCGGGATCAGGTTTTCTGATCGACCCGATGACTACCGGACCGAGATACTTGGACTGATGAAGGCGCAGTCCGTAAAGAACTCGGTAATCGTGCCAATCGGGGCAAAGGGCGGGTTTATAGTGAAGCACGCACCAAGGGACCGCGTCGAACTCCTTACCAGGGCAAAGGCTTCTTATAGCGAGTTCATGGAAGGACTTTTATCAATAACGGACAACCTGGTCGACGACAAGGTGATCAAACCGCAAAATTGTATCTGCTACGACGAAGATGACTACTATCTAGTCGTTGCCGCCGATAAGGGTACGGCTACTTTCTCTGACATTGCGAATGAGATCTCTTTGAAAAAGGGATTTTGGCTCGGTGATGCGTTTGCCTCTGGGGGCTCCCGAGGTTACGACCACAAAGCGATGGGAATTACCGCGAGGGGCGCCTGGAAGTCAGTCGAACACCACTTTGAAGGGTTAGGGATCAATCCAAACACCGACCGGATAACCGTAGTGGGAGTTGGTGACATGTCCGGGGACGTATTTGGTAACGGTCTCTTGATGTCGTCTTCAGTTGCCTTGGTAGCCGCTTTTGATCATCGGCATATCTTTTTAGACCCAAATCCAGATCCAACGGCCTCATATGAAGAGAGAAAGAGACTTTTCTCCCTTGAAACCTCGAGCTGGGCGAGCTACGACTCTTCGGTGATTTCAAAAGGAGGAGGGGTTTTCAATCGAAATGTGAAGTCCATAGACCTCTCCATGGAGATGGCTGGAGTTCTCGGAATTGCTTCGGGCCCAATCGAGCCGAACAAGCTTATGTCTGCCATACTCTCTTCGCCTGTCGATCTTCTGTGGAACGGTGGCGTGGGAACATTTGTCAAGTCACACACTGAGGATGATGTCGACGTGTCCGATAAGGCCAACGACGCCATTCGGATAAATGCGAGCAAGCTCAGAGTGAAAGTGGTCGGCGAAGGTGGAAACCTTGGCATGACTCAGAAAAGCCGCATTGAATATTCGATGTTGGGCGGAAGATGCAATACCGACGCTATCGA
>JAJZCF010000103.1:4010-7411 GCA_021846265.1 Actinomycetes bacterium
ATCCATGGATCAGTCGGCAAAGGTCGAGCTGTTGGCATTGATGTCCAGCGCGTCCGAAGGGCTAACTCGCTGGGTTGCGTCCCAACACTCCCTTCTCGAAGAGTCCAGCCATATCCAGCAACTCGCTGATTTGGCAAATGGTCTTTCCCAAGTCCTCGATGCCGTGCTGGAAGGGACATCTGGGGAACATTACCGGGACAACAGAGCCGAGCTGAAGGCAAAAGGCGTAAATGACACTATGGCCAACTTCTTCGCAGCGATTCCCTACATGAGCGCAGTGGTCCCACTCGACATGTTGATCGAAAAGGCCCCTGGTTTGTCTTTGAAGTCAATGATTTGGACCTTCTTTAGGGTTGGCGAGATCGTAGGGACGCCAGAGCTATTTCGCATCTTGAATCGAGTGCAGCCAAAAGATCGGTGGGAGCAGGCCCTTAGGGCTTCGGTAATTTCGGATCTTTACTTGGCGCAAGTTTCGAAGACCCAGCAGGTGCTCGATCTGGCTCCGATAGCGGTTGGGGATAACGAAGAGATGAAACTTGTGGCTAAAGAGATTGCGACTCGGCTCGAAGTGTCGACGAACAAGATTGGCTACCTAGTCGAGCTACTTAGAAATGATCCCGATGTCGGGATCGTCGCAGTCTCCATCGTCGCTAGGGAGATTTCACTAGCCGACTGAGCTAGCTTCGAATTCCAGTAGTGAGGCTTTGAGGGCGGTTCCAAAGGCGTAACCGCCCAAGGAGCCGTCGCTCGAGAGTACGCGATGGCACGGAACAAAGAGCGGAATTGGGTTCGTGGCGCACGCACTCGCCGCAGCACGGTAGGCCTTCGGATTCCCAGCAAGAGTCGCAAGTCCTTTATAGGTTACGGTCTGTCCGAAGGGTATTTTTCTGAGTTCCGTCCTGCACAGCGAGTAGAAGCCGGTCTCGGCAAGGTCTAGGTCAACTTGGTCCAAGGCGACTGGAGATCCGTCGAAATAACCAACGAGGGCGCTTTCGATGGTCTCGCTAGCAACTTCTTTGCCGCCTGGTTTAAAACGAGGTGGAATTGAAAGTTCTCCAAGTTCTTCGCCGAAGCAAAGGGCCGCTAGGCCAGTCTCGGAGTGTGCATAGAGGATTGTCCCAAAGGGTGATTTGAATCTAGCCAAATCGACTGGAATGTCTCGCTTAGCACTAATCATCTCGAGCACCTTTTGTCTGGAAGTCGTCAAGACTACCTTACCGTACCTCCTCTTCGAAGTAACGGGGCATTCTTGTGTCAATTAGCTAAAGGATTTGTGTTTGCGGTTCCTTGGTCAATAGCCGTGGCTATCGAACGGAGAAACGATTCAAGCAGTGTGTTGCGCATTGAGATGGATGGCACGTCGAATAGTTTTGCCAAAAATTAAATAACCAAAAGGGCTAGTTGGCTAGGTTTTTGGCACGGTTCTGGACTTTGTTGCAAAGCTGGCTCTCAGCTTTTGTAAGGCCTTCGCGACTAACATTTGGGTGAACACAAAGGGAACAGATCGTGAACAGAAGTATCTATTTGAGTATCAACCGATTTGCAAAAGATACTACTTTTGCACACGGGTTCATGTCTTTTTTTGCGTTATATGGTGGTGTGGTCCTGTTGGGCCTGATGCTTATATTCGCTTGGTGGAGGGCTAGGTCCGAATTCACTTCAAACCCGACGAGAATGGCGAGGGTCATCTGGGGCGGGGCGGGGACGATCTTAGCCGTGGGCATTGCGCAGCCGATAAATCATTTGGTGGCCGAGCCAAGGCCCTACTACACGCTTAAGTCGGTCGAGGTTCTTGTTCCTCGGGCTAACGATTTTAGCTTTCCGTCGGACCACGCTACGGTTGCCGGAGCGGTTATTGTCGCTTTATGGATGGTGTCAAAGGAGAGGAGATTGGCCTGGGCGGCCACGGTCATCGGACTGTTTTTGGTTTTCGCCAGGGTATATGTTGGTGCTCACTATCCATTGGACGTGGTTGGAGGCCTCGCCCTGGGGGGTGCCACCGTGGCGATCTTCGGCACGGTCTTTGTTCCAGTACTCGTCAAGTTGGATGGATTGCTTGACCAGGTCAAAATATTTCGACCGCTTTTTCAGACTGGCTCTACAGCAAGCAGCTCCTTGAGCAGGTCAATAAAGTCATAACTCGCCGGTGTGATCCCGACCCAGTTGAGCGGGTGGCTAGAGGTTGGAAACCTCGGCAAGTCACCTCCGGTTTCAGCGATGATCGTATGGGGAGTGTCCTCTGGTACCTCTGGGATAGAACACAAGATGGCCACTTCAGGACCAAATTCTTCTATCCCTCACAAAGCTATTGGGTGACTTTAGCGATTCACTGATCGAGGAAGTCAGTGGGGGCGATGATTTAGCGACGCAGAAAACCCTGATGGCCATCGAAAGTCGCCGTTTGTGTCATTTCTGGTTGGTGCCTCTTGACCGGAAATCTAGGGGAGTTGATTGTGGCCAAGCCAAAATTGACGAATTGTTTATCTGTCTAATAACCTGGCGGCTCGCCACACCTTGAGAAATATTTGGGGTCAAAGGCTCATGGGCAAGAGAATTAACGGTTTTATCAAAAGCACAAAGCCGATCGAGGTTTGGCTGATCCGGGGACCGGCCAATGGGGCTGGAAGGGACTACGACACTGGACGGCCTCAGGGACTTTGTCGCAGTTCTAAATGCTTGCCACTCAACAGGGCAGCTTAGTTAGTCGAATTCATTCGCCTCGATCTTGATCTTCAGGCCAAGGCATCACACGAGACAGTATCTGGGCCAGCACCGTTTCGGGGAACTTCTGTTGAACACTACGCCACCACCTCCGGTGCACAAAGTGTCCTGTACTTGAAGGTTGGACCTTCGATAGTTAGCGAGTTGGTGGTTTTGTCTGTTCTTGAGGTTGAATCGGCCGATTAGTAACCAGATGTTGGGTAGTGAGAATCCGAATCGATCGGAACGCCGACGGCAGAGCAGATTTCAGGTCTTACTGTTTGGCAGAGTGAAATCTGAGTCCAACGGATTCTGTTGGAATCGGTGTCAGGAGGTCAAACAGTTCATGAATTTTGCTAATAAACCCCGATTTACAGCCGCCCTACCCTCGACCACTTCAGCGCTGAGCTAAGGGCATCCTTTTTTAATTCTGCAAATTGCTTTATTTTGATCTTCTGACTGGCATCCATAGTGAACAGATGTTCGCTATTATGGTCTGAACGGGCTAACCACCCTTTGGGTGTCACAGCCTATTGCTACTATCAGGGAAGAGCAGTTGACCTTTCCCGAAAGGTCCTTGTTATTGGTTCCTCGTTAGAAGGTCGTCGTGAAAAGGTTGGGTGCGCAAGTGGGAATTGACAGGGAAAAGGCTCTCGAGCTAGCGATAGGTCAGATAGAGAAGTCCTTCGGCAAGGGATCGA
>JAJZCF010000006.1:0-19184 GCA_021846265.1 Actinomycetes bacterium
CCGGTGGCCAACCTTAAAAGAGTTCCAGAATTCCCCACTTCAAGGATCTTCCTTGGTTCCCGGATACCCTTCGAATCGATGACCACTCGACCATTTATCTCGCTAACCACACCGCCAAGAGCTTCGACAAGACCAAGGGTGGAGTTGACGTCGCCACCTTTTGAAATTCCGGTAATCTCCGAGTGGCCATTTGCCATAAGTGCAAAAAGGGCGCAACGGTGCGAGATCGACTTATCGCCCGGCGGTCGGACCTCGCCGGCCAAACGCAATGGCCCCTTCAATTTCCAAGAAAGGTTCAAGGCAACCTACCTAACCGTGGCGCAGAGCACACTAGATCGAGTAAAAACATTAAATCTTCTTAGCCAGGAAGATCATCGCGAAGCCCTCTGGCTCCGTACTGATAGACGTGTCTTAACGAGGACCTGGAAATCTCGGTTTCGAGGTGCATCATCACCCTTACACAGAGCTTTGTGCCACCGACGATATCGAGTTCTCTTGCGCAGATGAGCGGGACATCACCCAAGCCGAGCTCCCTAGCCGCCGCAGCGGGAAACATGCACCGTATATCATCGGTCGCGGTAAATAGTATCGAAACCAGGTGCTCTTTATCAACTGAGTTGCGCTCCAGCATCTCGCTAATAAGTTCTTTGGTCCGAGCCGTAACCTGCTCTATCGTATCTAGTTCCACGGTGGTTGCACCGCGCAATGCCCTAAGCGCCATGGGTGAGAATCTAGCGGCAGATCCGCATTTATCTAGTCTTTTAACTGGAAGTCAGTTCCTGCTGTTATTCGATAGTCGAATCGGCTTCACTCCGGTGTGGCAGTTTCTCTGCTGGTATGGAACCCATTCGGCCCGCCTGAAAGTCCTCATATGCCCTTTTGATCTCATCCTGGGTATTCATCACAAAGGGTCCATAACGCGCAACCGGTTCATTTATCGGCACTCCACCAAGTATCAGCACCTCCCAGCCATGGGGAGTGTAACTTGGCTGCGACAGATCTGCGGCGATACTGATTGTCTTGCCGGGGCCGAAAAGTGCAAGCTGACCCTCTTTAGTGGCCACGCGATCTTCGCTCGCCGTTCCAGAACCCAACAGGGAGTAAACCATAGCGCTATGGCCTAAAGGCCAATCCATCTCGAGCCTCGCTCCCGGGGATATCGTAGCGTGGCAGTAAACAATCGGGGTCTGTGTCATTCCTGGCCCTTCAAAGCCACCGATCGAGCCAGCTATGACCCTGATCAACGCTCCCCCATCGTCTGAAGAGACCAGAGCAAGTTGGCTGGAACGAATGTCTTGGTACTTAGGAGCCGAGAACTTCTGCGAAGCTGGCAGATTGACCCATAGCTGTACCCCGTGGAAAAGTCCGCCTTTGACTACAAGCCATTCCGGGGGAGCCTCGATGTGCAAAATTCCCGAGCCGGCGGTCATCCATTGCGTATCACCATTGGTGATTGTTCCTCCGCCTCCGTGAGAGTCACGGTGGTCCATCACGCCATCCATAATGTAGGTGACCGTCTCAAAACCCCTGTGCGGGTGCCAGGGCGTTCCTTTGGCTTCCCCCGGGGCATAGTCGACAGACCCCATCTGGTCCAACAACAAAAAGGGATCGGCAAAGTTCAACCATCTAGTTGGAAATGGCCTTCGAACTGGAAACCCTTCGCCTTCAAAAGTTGAAATCGAATCAAAGATTCCCTTGACTTTTTTGAACTCCCGTGCCTCTGCCTGCACACGAGGCAATCTTGGCAGCGCCAAAGTATCAGCATAAATAGCTGGCATATCTCGACCTTGCTCTTTCGGAGCCGACTAGTTGCGTTTGACTGGCTCCGCTATGTATAACTTTGTTTAGATTGCAACTATTCCTTTGCGGCTCGGCGCTTGGCTCGCGAAAGGTTGGCCTTAGACTTTGTCGATTCGCGGACCGCTATTAGTTCGTCCTGGGAAAGACTCCTAAACTCTCCAGGTCCGAGTCGATCGTCGACGATAGGTCCGATCCGCGTGCGAACCAACCGAATCACCCTGTGCCCGACGGCATCCATCATCCGTCGAACTTGGCGGTTGCGACCTTCATGTATCGTGATCTTGACCAGCGACGGAGAAAGAAGCCTGACTTTAGCGGGATAAGTTGGGCCATCTTCTAATTCGACTCCTCGACGCAACGCACTAAGTTCACTCCTGTTTAGCGCACCATCAACGTGCACGAGATACTCCTTTTCGACGCCCATAGAAGGGTGGGTCAGAGCTTGCGCAAAGTCGCCGTCGTTGGTAATTATCAGGAGCCCTTCGGTCAACAGGTCGAGTCGTCCAACGGAAAAAACGCGAGGTTCGTTTGGAACGAAATCCAAAGCCGACTTTCGTCCCTGTGGATCATTGGAAGTCACCACCACTCCGCTCGGTTTGTTTAGCAAATAGTAAACAAGTCCAGTCTTAGTGGCGACCTGAACCCCATCTACCAAAAGGGTGTCCACTTCGGGACTCATGCGGTCACCTAGGATTGCTAGGGAACCATTTACTTCAATTCGGCCGGCCAAAAGCATCTCTTCACACTTCCTCCGGGATCCATACCCGAGGCGCGCCAGAACCTTCTGAACCCGTTCTCTATCGGCGTCCTGCTCAAAAGACTCGATATTAACCATCTTCTTTCAGGCTCGCCTCGATAGCCTCTAGCACCTCTGCAGAGGGAACGAAGTCCGAGAGAGGGGGAAGGTCTGCCACCGAATCGATACCCAGTCTTTCAAGAAAAAGCTGCGTCGTTCCGTAGAGTATCGCTTGGCCAGGACCTCGATCCTTTCCGATGATTCTAAGATAACCACGGGCTTGGAGCATCTTCATCACGCCATCAGAATTTACCCCGCGTACCGCTGATACTTGGGCCCTAGACACTGGCTGTTTGTAAGCGACAATGGACAAGACTTCAAGGGCCGCACCTGAAAGCCGAGGGGCTAGTTGCTCGTTCAGATATCGCTCTAGTACCTCTCCCAGCTCGCCAGAAGTTCGCAACTGATAGCCTCCAGCGATCTTTGCAAGCTCAAAGCCCCTTCCGCTTGTGCGGTAGAAGCGGGCGATATGTCCCATCTCTGCGATAACGTCAGTTTCCGACACTGCCAATACCGACGCTATCGACTTCGAAGTCACTGGGTCGGAGGAGACTAGCAATATAGCTTCGATCGCCTTTTGAGTTAGGTTGGAACCGTCAGTCGCTTCTTCTGCCGATATAGGGTTATCGCCCGAACCTGATTCGAAGAGCTCGTCCGACGGTAGGTCGTCAACGACAAAGTCCTCGTCGCTACCTAGATTCTGTTTCATCATCGTATCTCCGCCATCACGATAGATACTAGGCAGTTAGCTCAATGCTTCAAGAAGGGAATTCATCTCTTGTTTT
The DNA here is from genome assembly GCA_021846265.1 of Actinomycetes bacterium. Classification (GTDB taxonomy): domain Bacteria; phylum Actinomycetota; class Acidimicrobiia; order Acidimicrobiales; family Acidimicrobiaceae; genus JABEUN01. The sequence continues at coordinate 3,382 of JAJZCF010000006.1, forward strand.
GCCCGTTCTGAAATCCAGCCGAGCCAAACAACCCACAGGTCGCCTAACAACTCCGGCTGATTCAGTTCAACGATCCCCAGCCGATACCCCTCTAAAAGTAAAAGAAAGGTGGCGACTACTTCTAGGCGTGACTCACTCCAGCCAACAAGATCTGAAAAGCCCATCTCTTTTCGATGTTCAAGTTCTGAAATTGTCCTTCTGCGCAGCATTTCGGAATCTATTCGCCTTTGAAAAAGATGCGAGTCGTCCACAATGCTGCGAGGCTGCGCGAGCATTATCGCCTTCATCTTTTCAAAAAGATCATTGGCCGTCACTTCAGAGAGTGGGTCAGACAACTTCAACAACAGTTCTTTCGGGAAACTCCCCCTCCGTGCCAGACTCTTAGACGAGAGCGTTAGCTGGTCAGCGAGGGAGGTCGAAGCATCCTTATAGATCTTAAGTTCAAGCATCTTTATAAGGAGTAGTTCGCGTTCCCGGGTGAATTCTTCATCTGTGTCGTCGTCGACTTCCTTTGGGGGAAGCAGGCGCCGAGACTTCATCGCCACCAATGTCGCAGCAACGCTCAAAAATTCCGAAGCACCCTCGAGATCGAACGCAATAATCTCTTCTACCCGGCTGAGATAATCATCGACGAGTTTAGATATCGATACCTGCCAGAGATCTATTCGTTGTGCCGAAATGAGCTCCAGTAGCAGCCCTATCGGTCCCGTAAATCCAGCCTCATCGACACTAACCTTCAAAAAAACCGCCTCAGAATCATTCGAAGTCCCCGACTGGATCGACTTGGTGCAAATCAATTTTACGGCGCACTAATTTTGACGCCAACCGAAACATCGAATTAGCAAGATTTAGGCTTCTTGCTTCGACTGTCCTACAAATAGTCCCGCACTCCACATAGCCACCTGTGCCAAAACCGAGCTTCCGTGCTCAGTACAGAAATTAAGTACCTGCGCTGGGTCGAAGGAGTCGTCGGCCTCATCTGAGATAATTTTAACCCCCGCCCAGGGGGTGTTTGCGAGTTTCGCTACTTGTGCAACACTGTAGATCTCCATGTCAACACAGAGCGCTCCAGGAAAACGATCTTTCAAAATTGCTCTTTCGGCATTTGAGGTGATCAGCCGGTCGCCAGTAATCGCCGCCCCTATGTGGATTTCTGGCTTGCGTCCGAAATTTTCACTTACCCTAGAAGACCAGATCTTTTCGAGCTCGTCGGAGTTTTCGATGAGCAGTTCGTGCATCAGCTCCGCAAGATGAGACTCTTTTGGCAGCTGATGAGATAGATCGGTGAGAGAACCGAGGTCAAAGTCGTGCTGCAGTACCGAACTAACCACCACAAGATCTCCGATACCAACTAGGTCACTCACTGCTCCAGATAGTCCGAAACTCATTAACACCGAGGGAGAAAATCTGACCAGCATTTCAGTACCATGAGCGGCGGCCCGAACTTTGCCCATCCCGGACTTGGTGAGTACCAACCGAAATTGCTGACCATTATGCTCCAGATCGCGCGTGAAAAATCTTCCGAGCACTCCGTCGATCACTTTGTAGGGCTCTATCATCTCGAGAAGGCGACTGAGCTCCTCCTCCATGGCGAAAATTATCCCTATCGTCTCCACGATCACCCCCTTCTGGGACCCACAAGTTCACCTTTGGCTTCCAACGAGATATTAGTCATAAGGCCCTTCAATGCAATCCACCCAGGTTGACTCGTTGGCATAGGTCCACCTTTGAAAGCTCCGTCGCCAATCCCGCTCGGTCTATCGAGATGAATCCCCATTGTTAGAACTAGACTCCTACAGTCCCGACGAAGGAGTTAGATGACAGAGACCAACCCTGCCGCCAAGGATCTGCTGGATCGAGTGCGTCGCTTACAGGAAAAGTCTCAAAAAATAGACAGTCCCAATGGGGGCACCGAACACAGATTTAGTTCGGATCCATCCTCAGAGCCCTCGGCCGAAAAAGTTTCACCGAACGATTTCGCTCGCGACGATTCAGTAGTTAACCCGACCTCCAAAGCGCTTTGGGAGTTGGGCGAGATGCTCAGCTACAAAGCACAGGTGCGCCATGAAATCCTGCTTGAGAGTCGAAGCCCCCAATACCAGCAACCGGACCAAAAACTACCCGCTGAGATCCAGAGATACCTCGACGACCAAGGGATAAAACTCTACACACACCAGGCCGAATCGTTAAATCTTTATCGCGACAAAAAGAACGTAGCATTAGCCACTCAAACGGCTTCAGGCAAAAGCCTCGCCTTCAACCTTCCCATTCTGGAAGCTCTAATCTCGGATCCCAATTCCACGGCCATCTACCTCTATCCCGCCAAGGCTCTGGCTAATGACCAACTCAACAAGCTGAAAGAGTTTGACGAGAGGTTCTCCCTCGAGAGTCGCCCAGCGTCATACGATGGCGATACTCCGGCTTCGGAGCGCAACCGAATCAAGGAGTCCTCCCGAGTCATAGTGACCAATCCTCATGGTCTACATATCTACTTGGGTTGGAAAGATGGTTGGAGCCGTATTTTAAAAAACCTACGGGTGGTTGTAATCGACGAGGCGCACTACTACAGCGGCAGCGTCGGGTCACACATGGCGATGATCGTGAGACGGCTAAGGAGGCTGGCGGCATATTACGGGGCAAATCCTCAATTCTTTGTCGCCTCTGCGACCATCGCAAACCCAAAGGCCCACGCCGAAGCGCTGACTGGCGTAAATTTCGAACTCGTTTCAAATGATGGAGGAGGCAGCCCCAACAGGTGGATCGTATTCTGGGACACCCAATGCGATCTCGATCATTCCCCTACCTCGCAGGCCGCCGCGCTATCTCGACACTTGGTCAGATATGACCGCCAATTAATCGCATTTTCCGACACACGCCACCAAGCAGAAATGATCGCCAAGGCGGCGTCAGACCGAGTCCACAGGGTGGCTGCCTATCGAGCCGGATTCACGCCGCATGACAGACGAGCAATAGAGCTCGACCTAAAAGAAGGGCGTCTCCGCGGAGTCTCTTCGACTTCTGCTTTGGAACTCGGGGTGGATATCGGCGGCGTGGACACGGTAATCCTTAACGGCATGCCATCATCGATCGCATCCTTCTGGCAGAGAGCTGGAAGAGCTGGAAGAGCTGGACAGTCATCAACTGTCGTTTTGATGACCGGAGCAGACCCGATTGGAAGGTTCATCCTCAACCATCCAGAACGACTTTTGAACCAGCCGCCAGAGGAGGCAATAGTCAACCCGTCTCACCGCTCGATCCTAAGCCAACACCTCATTTGCGCAGCATCAGAGCTACCACTTAGCCAAGACGATCGGGTCTTCTTTGGAGAAGACTTCCCTGAGGTGTCAGAGGAACTCCTCTCTAGGGCCGACCTCGATAATGACGAGGCGGGAAACCTGGTATATACCCGAAAAGGAAAGCCCCAATTTGGCGTTTCACTCTCCGGTGGCTCCGAAGCCAGCTACAACATCGAGGTAGAGAAGGACTCGAAAAATAGACACCTCGAGGCGCTCCCAGCTCAGCGAGCAATGAGGGAGGCACACGTAGGTGCTATATACCACCACCAGGGTGTCGCCTATCGGATCAAATCAGTAAACCATAAGGATCTGAAAATACTCGCCGCTATAGAAAAGAGTTCCAACTTCACCGTGTCGGCGGCGCTTAAAAGTGTCATCTTTGACCCTCCCACAGAGTCCTATCTCACCTCATCAGGAATTGAAGTCGGTTGGGGCAGGGCTAATGTCATCGAAGCGGTCGTTGGGTTCAAAGAGTACTCTTTCAAAGGTACAGAACCTCGACGCTATAACGTCGACTTTCCGTCGAGGAGTTACGCTACCGAAACGCTAGCCATCGGCTTTAACAGCGACCTAGAGCTGGCGATCGATGCTGAGGGTTGCGACCCCTTCCTTGGAACTCATAGTGCCGAGCACGCCATTTCAAAGGTCCTGCCGCTCTTGTACATTTCTGATCGACGTGACTTTCAATCACTGAGCCTCAAAAACCAAGGATCACCGATCATTGCCCTTTATGACCTTACCGAGGGAGGAACGGGGGTTTCCAAGCTCGGCTTCAATAATCTTGAACGACTTTGCGACAACGCTATTCAACTCGTTTCCGGATGCGACTGCTCATTTGGATGTCCCTATTGCGTCTTTGATCCGTCATGCAAAAATGATGAGATCGACAAGGATCTTGGCCTTAGGGTTCTTATTTACTTAAGAGATGAACTCGTCCGGAATAGAAGTTTCGCAAAACCTAACCCGACGTCTTCATTAATACCCTACGGAAAGACTCAGACCGAAGGCGAGCAACTAAAAGACGAGTTCACCAAGCAGTGGATGTCCAGATTCAAAGCCAGGGCCTAGGGCTCATTCAGTCGAATCTACTTTACAGCTAGGTCAAAAGGGACGATTAGGGGCCTTCGACTGCTAGGTTACGTTGCGTGCCACGAATATTCTCTGGAATTCAACCATCAGGATCGGTCCACCTCGGAAACTACCTCGGTGCCCTTCGCAACTGGGTTTCTGAACAGCACGAAGCCGACTGTTACTACTCAATAGTCGACCTTCATGCCATAACTGCCGAACATAATCCCGAAGCCCTCCGAGATGCGACAAAGGAACTCGCAACTACCCTCTTTGCGATCGGACTGGACCCGGATATATCTTGCTTATTCGTCCAGAGCCACGTGCCAGAGCATGCCCAATTGGCATGGATCATGGAGTCCACGGTAACATTCGGCGAGCTTTCCCGGATGACTCAATTCAAAGACAAGGGTAGAGGGGAAGAGAAGGTAAGGGCGAGCCTTTTTACCTACCCAGCTCTAATGGCAGCCGATATCCTCCTTTACCGGACGGATAAGGTGCCAGTTGGCGACGACCAACGACAGCATATCGAACTGGCTCGAGACGCAGCGGCGAGATTTAACAACGCATATGGCGAGGTGTTTACCGTTCCAGAATCGATGATTCCAAAGGTTGGGGCTCGAGTCATGGATCTACAGAATCCACTCAAGAAGATGTCCAAGTCGTCGTCTTCAGACGCCGGGCTCATCTACCTCAATGAGGATCCTTCAAGAATCGCCAAAAAGATCAAAAGGGCGGTCACTGATACCGAAAACAAAGTTGCATACGAACCAACCAACCCAGCCAAAGCAGGGGTATCAAACCTCTTAGAGATTTATTCTGCCCTCACCTCTATCCCGCCCGAAGATGCCGCCGATCGTTTCTCAAACTATGGTGCCCTCAAGTCCGAACTTGCAGAGATAGTCATCGAGCACCTAACGGTCATCCAATCGAGGATCAAAGATATCTCTGGGGATCCCAGCGAGCTTCTGCGACTGCTAAAGATCGGCGCCGCCAAAGCAAGGGCGACCGCTTCGTCTACTCTATCTGATGCAAAGAGTGCAATAGGATTTCTGGCTCCTTGAACAAAAGCATCCAGCTTGCAACGCATTTCTCAAACAAATAAGGCCAGCACAAGGTTATTTCTACAAAATTACAGGGATAGAATTAAACCCTTGTGATTATCTGCTAAATTTCATCTGAGGCAAGTCCCTAGTAAACGGAATGAACCCAGAGGAGAGTCCGAGATTTCATGGCTGGATGCAAAGTGATAGCGACTCGAGAAAGGTCACCAAGAACTTGACGCTTAGCCGCCCTGTTGATCTGAAGCGAGCAGTTGTCAAGTCTTTTGGGGGAACACGAGCAAATGCCGATTTGGGTTTTGCAATTACCTCCACGACTGAGAACGTTGCGTCCAGATGCAGAATTGTCGAAAGTTGCTCGTCAATTTATTCCGATCTTTCCATCAAGTTTGATCACACCTCGTTATCACCCGGCGGGCTTAGGAAGTCCAAATGACATTCTCTACCGAGCAGTGGCGCAACCACTTCGAGTCCCTCGTCAACAACTCGGATGACTTCATCGCCTTGGCCACTCCTAGCGGGAAGATGGTTTACGTAAACGATGCAGGTAAAGAGCTCGTCTCCTTGCCCGACGATCTAGACATCTCCGATACTCACCTAGCAGATTTTGTAACTTCACACGGCACACTCGCCTATTCCGAGGAGATGGACCATATCTTCGCTGGCGAGAACTGGAAGGGTACTGGGTGGCTTAGAAACTGGACCAACAACAAGATCTTCGCGGTGCAAGCAACCTCCATCGTGCTGACCGACCCGATTAGCAACGAACCCGTTGCGCTGGCGACAATAAGGCGAGATCTTCGGGAGATAAACGCAGTTAAACTCGAAAGCGATCGGCTAAGGCTACACGATCCGCTTACTGGTCTCTCTGGACGCAGTCAGTTCGAAAAAAAGCTGGAAGAGTCCATTGCTAGATCGATTATGAATGGCAGATACGCCTCGGTGCTTTTCGTAGACGTCGACCGTTTCCACGAAATCAACGCCAGTTTGGGCCATTTTGTTGCTGACGGTCTCTTGGTGCAAGTTGCAAACCGACTTAGGAATTCTGCAGTAGGGGCACAAGCAATCTCGCGTTTTGGCGGGGACGAGTTCTTGATCCTCATGGAAAATTTGACAGATAAGAAGCAGGCCAGCGAAATTGCGAGGCGATTAATTGTCGCCTTCGACGAACCATTTGTCGTCGAAAAAAATGATGTCTTCGTTAGCGTGAGTATCGGGGTCTGCTTCGGAAATACAAACGCCTCTCAAATGATCGTCCTAGCTGATCAGGCTGTTTATCAGGCTAAATCGCGCGGACGCGCCCGTTTTGAGATCATCGAGGCTACCCTCGGGTCTCAGGTCGCCGACGACCACGTCAGCAAGTATCGGGAACTACACCTCGCCATCGACCGCGGTGAGCTCTTTACGCTCTTTCAGCCGATTGTTCGCCTTACGGACAAGAAAATAGTTGCCGCTGAGGCACTCGTGCGTTGGATGCGCCCAAACCATGGGATTGTGCCACCACTGGAATTCATACACCTTGCCGAGAGCACCGGGTTGATCTCACGCATCGGGGAACTGGTTCTGAAAAGTGCTTGTGCCCTGATAAAAACGCTAAACGACCAGGGAGTGTCTCTTCGAATAGCAATCAACGTCTCACAGTTGCAACTCGTAGACCCGAATTTTGCCTTGATGGTGACAAACGAACTGATCAGGTACGAAGTGTCACCGGGTCAGCTCACTCTCGAAGTAACAGAGAGCGTAGCCATGGACGATATCGAGACGATCGGTCGAACGATAGCGCAGCTAAAGGAGGCGGGCACCCTAATTTCTATCGACGACTTCGGGACCGGGTACTCCTCGGTGCGCACTCTCAGACACCTTCCGTTTGACACTTTGAAGATCGATCGAGAATTCGTGTCCGCCGTGGATGAACTGGGCAATGACTACGCAGTCGTACGAGCCATTATCGCAATGGCGAATGCTTTAGGTCTCTCGATAGTAGCCGAGGGCGTCGAAACCTCAGATCAACAGGATTCCCTAGTGCAACTTGGCTGCCCATATGCCCAAGGTTTCCTTTACTCTCATCCAATTTCCGAAGGTGAGCTCGTAGCAATACTGACCTTTGACGATCTAGATAATATCGAGCAATCACCAGGTTTTCTATAACGCTGCCATCCCAACCAAAGTTTTCGAAGTGTAACGAAACCGAGCTAAGCCGGTACACAATTCGATTTAGCTTGGTATGAATACCCTCAGCCAGACATTGACGAACGGAGAGAAAAGCTTCTGCATCAGCGCTGGCAGAAAAATAAATACCACAACAACAATCGGTAAGAAGTAACGTCGCAAGCCATAGTAGCTTGCTAGGTGCCTACTCGGAATAAATCGCTCCAACACCGCCGAGCCGTCCAAAGGTGGTATTGGTATCAAATTGAATATTGCAAGCATGACATTTATGATGCCCAAATAGAAGAGGTACTGGTCTAATGCGCCACCTCCATAGGTAGCACTCGTTGATGCACCTAAAAACGTCGCAACGGATAGCTCGTGGAGAAGTCGCTCTCGCAAGATCAAGCCAACTATCGACGCAATCACCAAATTCGTAAATGGGCCTGCGAGCGATACCCACACCGCCTGGTTTCTCGGCTTTCTCAGCGCCGACACATTAACCGGTACCGGTTTGGCGTACCCGATCGGAGACACTCCGCTGAGGATCAAAATGGCGGGAAGAATTATTGAACCCAATGGATCAATGTGGGCGATTGGGTTGAGGGTTAGTCGGCCAGAACGCTTAGCAGTCGTGTCACCAAACAACAATGCCACATAGCCGTGGCTAACCTCGTGCAGGATTACCGACGGAACTATCGCTAACAGAATCAAACCTGTATCTAGGGTGATTATGTGCCGCAGAAAGGCGGCTACGAGGATAAAAGCACCGATAATAAATATCCCGTACTTTTTGAAATAATCCCCCACTACCTGCGGGACCTCTGGGCAACACAAGTGATACACAGTTTTGCAGTTGGAATTGCCTCAAGCCTCGCCGTTGAAATGGCAGCACCACAGCTGTCGCAAAGCCCATACCGATTCGAATCAATCTTCGAAAGGGCCAACTCTACATCAGCAAGGGCCTCCCTTAGCTGCGAAACGAGGGTCTCCGCTTCTCCCCTCTCGGCAGTAACTTGGCTGGAGTCAGCGAAATTATCGTCATACTCAAGGCCAGATCCTCCAAAGCCCATCTCCTCAAGCTTTTGCAGGAGACTGACTTTCTCTTCTTCTAACGTTTGGCGAGCCACTACGAGGTCGATTACTTCTGGGACCTCTTGGCCAATCTCTGTTTTCTTAGACGACATAGTTAAACAAGTTAGCCAGATTCTTACTCCAAAACCTGCGAGCGGGGATGAAACTGGCTGTGAATAGCAATCATCTTCGTCATTGACACCTTGGTATATATCTGCGTCGTCGATAAGTCGGCGTGACCCAGTAGTTCTTGGACCACCCTAAGGTCGGCCCCGTGATCCACCATGTGCGTGGCGCAGCTATGTCTTAGGGTGTGGGGAGTAAATACAGAACCTAGCCCTACTGCACTCGCCCTTGCTTTCAAAGTAAGCCAAGCACCTTGCCTAGTCAACGCAGTGCCAGCTCTGTTGAGAAAAAGGGCCCCGCCATCTGGCTTCCTAGCCAAAAGGGACCCTCGTGCGCCATGAAGGTACTGATCAGTAGCGGAAATTGCCTGGCTAGAGAGGGGAACATAGCGTTGCTTATCTCCCTTGCCGGTAATTAGCACCATGTTGGGATGGTCATCGAAGTCAGATGTCCGAAGCGAACACAGCTCAGAAACCCTCAGGCCGGAACCGTACAATAGCTCGAGCATCGACCTATCTCGAAGCGCCAGGGGCGTGCTGTCTGAAACGGATTCCAGCAAACCCATCACCTCCTGCTCCGAAAGGGCTTTTGGGAGCCTAGAGGAGGTCCTGGGAGGCTTGACAAGGGAAACTGGGTCGCTGGCTAAGCGGCCCGTCCGAACCAAAAACTTGAACAGACCCCGTAGAGCTGAAAGCTGCCGTCGGGCGCTGAATGGATCGTGGTCTTTGAGCAGGAATTGCATGTATTCGTCGACATTCTTCCGACAAATTGAACCATAGTCCAGCCCAGATTCTTCAAGATAGGTTTCAAAGATCAAAAAATCCGATTCATAGGATTTCAAGGTGGCGGTCGACCTACCTTTTCGAACTGAAAGATCCGCCAAAAACAACGCAGCGAATTCAGACAGCTCGCGTCGGCTCGAAAGATCTTCAGTAGCCTTTCTCACGATCTCCGCTCACCCAGAACCGAGTCGATCCATTAGATCGGACTGATCCTGTAGTTGGCCGCCAACGCCATGGTTGCTGTCGATAAACTCTCTGGCTTGAAATAGCCCGATTATCGTCTTGGCATCTTCCAAAGTCCCATTAGCGAGGTACTTTGCCAGCATATCGAGGCTCAATACAATCACCTTGGATTCGGCCTCTTCGATGCTCTGTGGCGCCCTACCACGATAACTGAGACCCCTTGCGAGAAAAAGGTAGCTGAACTCGTCACAAAATCCCGGCGAATTCAAGAAACCGGAAAGCTCGATGACCTCCTCCGCTTCAAGACCTAACTCCTCTTTGAGTTCTCTCCTTGCGGTCTCAATAGGTAGCTCTCCGGGTATGTCTCTTTTGCCTGCGCACAGCTCTACCAATTCCCTCTGAGCTGCGGCCCTAAACTGGCGTAGCGCCACCACCGACCCGCTCGATGTCACCGGGACGACAACAACGGCTCCTGGATGATGCACGACCACCCTGGATACCTTCGACCCGGAATCGAGTTCGAAGGTATCTTCAGAAATTGAGAGGAAACCGCCATTCCAAAGCTCCCTTTGGGATAAGACTTCCCTTGTCACAAAGGAACCCTTACACTTTTAAGCTCTTGTGTTTCTGAGGCTAAATCAGAGATCTCGCTCTTCGCTTCTCCAGCTGCAAAAGACAGCGCCGCAGCGACAAGTTCCCTAAAGAGCGGGTGGGGGCGATCAGGGCGGGACTTGAACTCTGGGTGAGCTTGGGTCCCTATCCAGTAGGGATGTCCGGGGAGTTCAATGAATTCAACCAATGATCCATCTGGTGACAGGCCCGAGCAGACTAGGCCCGCATCTTCGAGTCTCTGCTTATACCTAGGATTGACCTCAAAACGATGACGATGCCTCTCCGAAACGATCTCTTCTCCGTAAATCTTTGCTACTTGAGTTCCGGGAGTTAGCCTCGCTACATAGGCTCCCAGTCTCATCGTGCCACCCATGTTGGCAACCGAACGCTGCTCTTCCATTAAATCGATCACCGGGTATTGGCTTTCTTCGCTGAACTCCCTGGAATGAGCGCCTTCTAGGCCGGCAATGTTACGCGCAACATCTATCACCATCGTTTGCAAGCCAAGGCAAATTCCAAGGCACGGGAGTCCATGTTCCCTCGAGTAGCTAGCTGCGGCTATTTTCCCTTCAATTCCCCTGTTGCCAAACCCACCTGGAATTACTATCCCGTCCAGGCCCGCCAAAGTGCTCTCGGCCAGCAATGGCGTAATCCGTTCAGCCGAAATTAGCTCTATATCGACTTTTGTGTCATAGAAGAGTCCGCCGTGCCTCAAGGCCTCTACCACGGACAGGTAGGCATCGGCGAGATTAATGTACTTACCTATTATTCCTATTGTGACTGTTCGTTTGGGACTAGCGGCCTTCTCCGCCATCGCATTCCAAACCGCTAGATCCAAGGGATACTTATCCTTGTCGAACTGCAATAGCCCTAATACGTAGTCATCGAGCCCCTCTTCATGGAGTGCTTGTGGGACACGATATATGTTGTCTAAGTCGACTGCCGATACCACCGCAGCTTCGCTGACATCGGCGAGCATCGAAATCTTCTCTTTGAGGCCCGGAGATAGCGGCTTATCGGATCGAGTCACAATTACGTCTGGCTGAATTCCTCTAGAGCGAAGTTCGGTAACCGAGTGCTGGGTCGGCTTAGTCTTCTGCTCTCCCGATGTCCCGAGATAGGGAACGAGGGTCAGGTGGATATAGCAGACATTGTTCCTACCAACATCTTTTCTAAATTGACGAATCGCCTCTAGGAATGGGAGGATCTCGATATCTCCGACGGTCCCGCCGACTTCGGTAATTACAACGTCTACATCGTCTGTAGCGATAGCCTTGATCCGAGCTTTAATCTCGTCGGTAACGTGAGGGATCACCTGAACGGTTTTCCCTAGATAGTCACCCTTTCTTTCCCTCGCAATGACCGCTTGATAGATCGAACCCGTCGTCACGGAGGAGGGCCGCCGCAAAGAGACATCAACAAACCTCTCGTAGTGACCTAGATCTAGATCGGTCTCCGATCCATCGTCAGTCACGAATACCTCGCCGTGTTCAAAGGGGTTCATGGTTCCAGGATCGACGTTGATATATGGGTCGAGCTTTTGAAGAACCACCTTCAAGCCCCTCTGTTTGAGGAGCCTCCCAAGGGACGAAGCAGTTATTCCCTTGCCTAGCGAGCTGGCAACGCCACCCGTTACAAAAATGTGCTTCGCCAAGACCTATCTCCAATCACAAAATCACACAAACCCTAGCAATGCGCTAAGGCCCAAGCATTTCTCGAACTAATACGTCAATACAAGCAAGAGCGTCCGAATCTGACGTAGCTATGTCGAATACGTCATCTCTCTAGCCAGTCCTAGCAATTCCGCCGCGTGTCTCAAGGCAACTTCAGAAGCTGCCTGTCCTGAAAGCATCCTAGCTATCTCGCTTGCCCTAGCCGAGGCGACTATCGGGCGAACCGAGGTCTCTGAGCGACCAGACTTCATTTCCTTTTCCACAACAAATTGAGAGTCTGCGAACGCTGCTACCTGGGGAAGATGGGTGACGACTATTACTTGGCGGTCCTTCGACAATCGAGAAAGAGCCCGGCCAACGTGCAAAGCCGTTTCACCACCGATTCCTGCATCTATTTCGTCGAATACCATCGTAGCAGCGAGGCGAGCGGCTACAAGACACACCGACAACATCACCCTCGACATTTCACCGCCCGAAGCCACCCTAGACAATAGCTGGGGGGCCATGCCGGGATTTGCGCTAAACATGAAGCTGACCGGTGAACCATCTGGAGCAGAAGAGAGGTCAACCCGAAACCTGGCGTTTGGCAACCGAAGGTCTTGGAGATATTCCTCCACCTTCTTAGATACCGCAGCCGCTGAATCGCTGCGGGCCGACCTAACAGAGGACTGCTCTTTTGCCAACGCCTCCTCAATCTGGGAAAGTCGCTCGAGTAACGAATCACGCGAGGCGTCGAAATTCTCCAACTGCGCAAGCTCTGCCGATGTCCCTTCGTAGTGGGACATCACGTCGGCCAAGGATGGGCCGTACTTCCTCTTAACTTCGTTAATCAGTACCAGGCGGCGCCTCAGAGCTTCGAGTCTTTGGGGATCTTCGTCAATGCCGAGAAGAAAATTGCTCAATTCGCTCGCAATATCATCTAACTCCACCACGACCGAGCGGATCCTCTCGACCACCTTGGAAAATGTCTCCTCCGAGGAGAGCCAGTGAAGCGAGCCCGCAATGAGGTCCCTCCCCGATCCCGCACCACGGTCGGAACTAATGGCCTCAAGTCCCAGTGAAGCGGCTCGCTTGACCTCGTCGACTCGGGAAAGGATCCTTATTTCGCCTTCGACGCTAACGTCCTCGTCGGGACCGACTGGAAGGATTCGTCCAATATCTTCCAATTGAAAACGCAACATGTCTAATCTCTGCAGCCGGAGTGACTCGGTTCGCACTAGTTCATCTAGCCGACCTTTTATCTCCTTTTGCGCAGCCAGAAGTCCCTTTAGTTCACTAGTGTCTACCATCGCAAATGAATCGATGAGATCAAGTTGGGTATGAGCCTTTGAAAGACTGGTACTTAGGTTCTGGGAAAACAGTTCCACCATCGTTTGACACGCCTCTGAGATCTCGGAGGCGGATACGAGCTTGCCATCAATGTATGCTTTGGACCTCCCTGATCGGGAAATCTCCCTCCGCAGAACCACCTCAGAGTCGCCATCTGTAAACAAACCCGTTACTTCGGCGGAATCTTCACCCTCTCGGATCATTTCCGGGGTCGCCTTAGAACCCAAGAGGAGTTCTATTGCACTTACGATCATCGTCTTTCCCGCGCCAGTCTCGCCGGTCAAGGCTATCAATCCCCCGGGAAGGTCGATTTCAACCTCCTCAATTACCCCAAGATTCATCACCCTCAATACAGAGAGCAAACCCTAAACCCCCATCTCCTTGGAGTCCAAACCGAACTTTACCTTAAGTATCTCGTGGAAGCGCCTGTTGTCGAAGGTTACTAGGTGAGCGCTCCTCGAAGCTTTTTTGCACAAGACGCTATCTCCGGATGAGATCGTCGCAACGTGCTGTCCGTCAATCATGACCGACGCCGGTGGTCCCTCACACATCGTCAACTCAATACTTTCGGACGGCGCCAGCAGCATAGATCGATCGAAGAGCATATGTGGCGATATTGGAGTCAGCAGTATCGCTTCCAGGGTTGGTGACGCTATCGGACCCCTCGCTGAGAGATTGTATCCAGTCGATCCGGTGGGTGTTGCCACAATCAATCCGTCGGTGTCGTAGCGTAAAAAATGAGAACCCGCAATTTCAACAGAAACCTGTATAACATGACCGGAGTGCAGCCGTTCTACTACCACTTCGTTTAGTGCTGTTGCGTTCCTAATGGGAGCTAGATCATCGCTGCGATGACTCCAAGATTTGTGAAGCTCCGGATTGCCCGTGACAGTCACTGCCAAAGTCATCCTTCTTTGGATTCGGTAGTCGCCTCCAAAGTATCTAGTTAACGCCGTTCCGAGGTCTTTTGGTTCAATTTCGGTAAGGTAACCCAGCCTTCCCAGATTTACGCCAAGAATTGGAAGCTCCGATAGCGACCCAATGTCAACCGCCCTAAGCATCGTCCCGTCGCCGCCAAGGCTAAGAACCAATTGGCACGCAGAGACCAAGTTCGGATCGTCTTCGAGGTAGATTACACTGTGGCCCAAAGACTCTAGCAATTTCTTTGAACTTGCCGCTAATTCCTTGGCCTCACTTCGATTCGGGTGGACGACAAACCCAACAGTGGTCACGGGATAAACCTAGTTTCCATCAGCAAACATCTACCGATTCTCCATAGTGGCACTAGTACAAAAAAACATTGAAGCGGCCCTTAATCTCACGACCAATCAATTGGATCGCCAAAGTGCATCTTATGGCGGATCTGCAGCAGCGGCTACTGCAGAATCTATTAGAGCGGTTAGTGAATATGAATCCAATGCGGAGCCTGGCCCAATTGACGCCCAAAAGAAGAACTCCTGGTTCCCCGCAGCGCCCCGTAGTTTAGAAGGCGCCAATCCTTCAATCCGGAAACCCACTCTTTCAAGCTGCTTCGCCGTCTCCAACAACACAGAACTCCACAATGTTGGATCTTTGATTACCCCTTTTGAAATGGAGGCATCTCGGTGGCCAACCTCGAATTGTGGCTTGACGAGAATCACTAAAAAACAACTCGGATTTGAGCTGCATATTCGATAGAGGTCATCGATCACCGATCTGATGGAAATAAATGACAAGTCCGCCGTCATCAAATCATAGCTATTTGGCGCCGGATCAGCGGAGACAAATCCCCTGACATCCGTCTGCTCAAACACGATAACTCGGTGATCACTTCGAAGTCGACTATCGAGCTGGGCCCGTCCAACATCAAGTGCAACCACCGACTTGGCACCATTTTGCAAAAGACAGTCGACAAAACCGCCAGTCGATGATCCAATGTCGATGCAGGCCCAACCTAAAGACGATAGCCCAAACTCGCTAAGTGCCCCATCGAGTTTCTCGCCTCCCCTGCCAACATAACGAGCTCTTTTTAGCACAAACAGTTGGTCAGATCGAAAAACCCGGCGTGCAGCCTTCTCCGCAATAGAGCCATTGACAAGTACTTGGCCAGAATCGATGAGCTGTTGCGCAACCGAACGACTGCTCGCTAGTTCACGTTCCACCATCGCCTGGTCCAGGCGAGTTGACCCCTTAGACAACGTGCATTACCAAATCATCGCCGTTGCGAGTGCGCTCTTCGGAAAGCTATGAGGGGTTAATGCCGCTCTCGTTTTCGGCTGGAGAGGACTCAGCAGTTGGAGAACTCTCAGCGGCCGTAGTCTTAGGAGCAGCCGTAGTCTTAGGAGCAGCCGCCGGCCTCCTTCGCGCCGCTGGTCGAGACTCGGTGGCACTAGGAGCGGGACTTTTTGCCGTAGCGGGCTTTGCTGCGGTAGATCTAGTGGTGGTTCTAGGAGCTGCGGGCTTTGCTGCGGT
>JAJZCF010000006.1:19284-40581 GCA_021846265.1 Actinomycetes bacterium
GCGAGGGCCTCAGAGGACTTCTTGGACTTCTCCAACATCTCCTCTGCGGCGGCGTTTATCCGCTCTCGCTGTACTTCACCCGCGTGCTGAAGCTCTTTTACCAATTCCTCAAACCGGGCCTGGGATAATTTCGCTGTCGACATCCAGGTATCTGCAAACTTCTGAAAGAGATCTTTTTGTTGCGCCATAGTACCAAAGGATAGCCTGACCAAGCCGACATTCGCCAGCAGAATCCGCAAAGTCTTTATTACATGCAGATGACGTTTTGAGAATAGTGGCCGCTTTGTCCTCCCACTTTTTCTCGCCCCGTTTTACATCATCGCAGGTCGTGATGGTCCAAACTAGCGCACCCTAATCATATTCGTGAAATATTCCTGGATTTTCAACAGAGTCTAGGATCTAGCTTTCATTGTTGCAGAAACCAGATATGCCTCAGCCGAATTATGCCAGCGATTCACTCATCTCCCGACCCACTTGGCGGAACGTTTCTCCAAAAACGCTGACATTCCCTCTTGTGCATCTTGGCTCTGAGAGGCGCCCGCCATTGCTTCAACGGCAAGAGCGTATGCATCTTTCTGGCCGAGATCCATCTGACGATACATAATTGCCTTGCCTACCGCTTTTGAATATACCGATCCGCGTGTCGCCCTCTTTAGAAGCGAAATCACCGCCTCTTCTAGCTTCTCTTCCTCAACTGCGTAGTTAATCAGTCCCCACAATTGGGCTGTCTCTGCGTCGACTATGTCGCCGCACATACCCATTTCGAAAGCCCTTTTGCGCCCGACATTTCTGGCCACTGCAACCAGCGGGGTATGGCAATACCAACCGCCCTTGCCACCAGGTGTCGCAAATCCAGCCGACTTTGCGGCCACGGCAAGATCGCACGAAGCCACCAATTGGCAACCGGCGGCCGTAGCTAAAGCGTGCACTTTAGCGATGGTCGGTTGTGGAATGCTCTGCAATAGAGTCATCATTTCCGTGCAAGTCGCAAGCAGGGTACGCATAAAGCTGATATCCGCTCCTGCCATATCAGCAAAGTCGTGACCAGCCGAAAATACTGGCCCGTTAGCGGCAATTACCAGCCCAATGGCGTCGCTTTCTCCGACCTTCGCAGTGGCGTCGATAATCTCTCTCATATGTGCCAAACTGAGGGCGTTACGCCTCTCGGGGCGATTGAGTGTTATCCGCGCAAACTCTGACTCTAAATCTAAGGTGATAAATTCATATGCCATCAAAACTCCCCCTCAACGAAACAGACTACCTTCCGCGATATACCCAAAGCCAAAAGGAAGGCCAATTTCTAAGCGAGCTTAAGGCGACTTTCCTTCTCTCAACGCAAAGTATTTCGTTTGTCCTTATTCACTGCCTAGACAACGTAATGTTGCCTGACGATACCTCTTAATCCCCCAGCTCAACGAGTGATCGATGAGGCCAGAGATTCATAGGCTTCAATCATTTCCGGTGTAACTTGGCGAACCGTCGATGAAATCGCGGCCAATAACACACCGGTATCTAGTGCAACACCATCCTCGCCAGCCAACGAGGCGCTAAGGCCCCCCATTACTACCCTGTTTGCTATGTGAGCAATCTCGGCTCCGGTATAACCATCTGACGCATCAGCAAGAGCCTCATAATCAATAGCATCCCCCCCTGGCCTCTCCGCTAAGCGCAGCTTCCACTGAGCAACACGAGACTCAGCGTCTGGAAGGGGAATGTAGATGAGGCGATCAAACCGCCCAGGGCGCAGCAGGGCGCTATCAAGCTGATCGGGACGATTGGTGGCCGCTATCACAACGACACCATCCAGAACATCCTTGCCGTCCATCAGGGTCAGGAGTTGTTGCACCACACCCCCCTGCATAGCCCCCGCTACCGATCCCCTACTGGCAGCAATAGCGTCAATCTCATCGAAGAAAAGGACCGCCGGCTTGTTTTCCCGCGCCCTCTCGAACAGTTGGCGCAAACGCTTCTCTGCTTCCCCGGGCCCCCCACCTAGCAGCTCCGGTCCATTGATGGTATAGAAGCGAGACTGCGAAGTATCAGAGACAACCTTGGCAAACATAGTTTTGCCCACCCCTGGCGGGCCATAGAGTAGGATCCCTCGCGATGGTTGCACTCCCCATTTTGCAAAAACCTCTGGATGGAGAAGGGGCAATTCAATAGACTCTTTGAACATCTCCTTCACTGAATCCATACCGCCGATGTCATCCCACCCAAGGCGCTTGTGGACGACTACCTCGGTACGGTCTGCTATGTGGCTTCTCCTGCCAAACTTATCCTGGACCTTTTCATAGCCCTCCAGCATTTCAAAGGTGACGGTAGGCTTGGTCTGGTGGAATAGCGCTTCAAGATCAGCTTGGGTTACCCCCCGATCCTCACGAACTGCGTTCCGCCTCGCCTCAGTGACGACACTTGTGATGTCGGAACCCGTATACCGCTCTGTCATGGCAACAAGCTTTTCGATGTCGATGTCGTCTTGGCTAACTTTTGCGAGTGCATCTTTAAAAATGTGCTCCCTCGCAGCCTTGTCCGGCGGTGGAATGTAGATCACCTTGTCAAAACGCCCAGCTCGTACCGCAGCCGAATCAATAAGCTCAGGGTGGTTGGTCGCAGCTACCACCAATACATCGCCACGATCAAGCGCCCCATCCATTTCGGCTAAGAATGTAGCAACAACCTGTCTGCTCGCCTGGCTTGCCCCATCCCCCCCTGTCAACTTGTCACGCTGGGGAAGGAATGCCTCTACCTCATCGAAGAAGATCATGGCTGGCGCAGCTTTGCGTGCCTCTGCGAATATACCCCGCAAGTGGTTCTCGGATTCACCCATCCACCTCGAAAAAAACTCCGATCCCGCCACGCTGAAGAACGCCATTTTGGACTCAGATGCGAGCACCCTGCCAAACATAGTTTTGCCCACCCCTGGCGGGCCATAGAGTAGGATCCCCCCGACTTTTGGCAGGCCCTGATCTTCCAACTTACGTCTAGCGTCTTTGTCCGTATAGGGAGCAATGGCTTCGTAGAGTTCCTGTTTTACATCGAAGTAACCTGCAATATCATTCCAACTTGCCTGTCGAAGCCTCGTTGGCGTACTCGAAGTGGTACTCGAAGTCGTTGGAGCGCTAACGCTGCCAGTGTTTTGTACAGACACACCACTTTTGGTTGCAACCTGATACACCTTTCCTGGTATCGCCTGGCTCACCAAAAATGCACCAGCCCCACCTACTAAGTTGATCCCCACAATGCTCATCCCACTACCGAAAGTCGGACGCATTCCATTAGACAGCAATGCCCAAACTCCCGACCCAACGAGCGTCGGGACAAATGTGCTCAGTATGTCTTGTCGCAATCCACGTTTCGTGGAAAGCATTGCTACAAAGCGGGGTAGTAGTGCCATTACGACCACTCCCCCAACTACACCTACCCAATACGGAGCCATCTCGTGAGCGAGAGTTTTCAAATATGGCAAGTAATAATGCGAAAAATGATTTAAATGGAGTGGTATAGGGAAGGTTCCAGGGGTGACCGGCTTCGGAATTAGCGCTGAACGCCCCGGCAGCAACCCAGTTACGCTCCAACCTCTGAGTGCTGCAATCACAAAACCAAAGCTCGCACTCACCGTCGATTGGGCAATGGTACTACCCGCGTAGACCAGCCCACCTACAACCCCAGCAAAGAAAAACCACCCTGCATGGAGAGCGAAGGGAGATATAAGTATCAGCGCCACCTTGAGTTCCGTGTTTGCCACCGTTTTAGGCAAGAGGAAAGCCAAAAACGCAACGGCGAAGATCGCTCCCAGAAAAAAACTTCCATGAAAAAGAGTCCCCGCAAAAACCAAGTAGAACCCAGCTAGGGCAAGCTTTGGCTTCTCAATCGCAGCGATGCCAAGCAATACAGCCACAAGAACGCTCAATTCCTGTCCAAAAATTGGCCAGAATCCAAACAGTTTGTAGGACAAAAACATTACTGCTAGACCAAGAACGATCTTCCGAATCCACTCACCGTAATCTCGGTACCACCTTCTCGCCAGCACATAGGGCCCGCCCGCAATCTTCTCGACTCGCTCCGACCAAGCATTTGCACGAGGTTCCGCTCCAGGGGGATTGCTCACAAATGCTCCCATTTCTCCACCTTTTCCGATTTCCGCCACTGGCTACCATTCCTCGCGTTTATATGCGACCTTTGATTAAAATACTTCGGCATTTTTGCACAATCATTTAGGTGTAACCAAAACGTGGTCGTTGGTTTCTCAATTTTAGTAATCACCTTCTACTACCGCCGGTTGGCGTAGTTTGAACCAATGCATAGGGCGGCTTGTAATATATCAATAAACTCAGGCAGAAATAAGCTCCGCCTAATCCGACAGCGCGACTATAGGTCCATTACGAAAAGGACAAGTCCTACCTTATGCACTCGGTATTTTTAAGTCCCATTGTCGTCTCGGCGAGTGCATTGTCAAAGTCGTCGCCAACAAAGCCCATAAAGGGCCTCATCCCTTCTATCGCCAGGGTTTCCCAAAAGCGCACGACGGTGCAATGCGAGCTAGCGTCTGCATTTAAGCCAACTTCGGATTAATAGTGGTCGTGGAGTGCATTATCTTTCGGCCACGTACTCTCAGACTCTATTGGATGCGGGTATCGCACCATCGGTACGGACCACGGGTGATTCCAACGATAATGCCCTGAGTGAAAGCAACAATGCCTTGTACAAGGCCGAGATGGTCCGACCGCAGGGTGGCTTCAAGGGAACTACAGGTCTCGAGTGGGCGAGACTACTCTCGATCGATTGGTTCAACAATTGAAGGCTCCACGGTTCAATTGGAATTATTTTGCCGTCGGAAGTTGAAGCCAACTACTACACTCAAATAGAACTTCATAAGCCTATCAGTTTTCAAATAATTGAGTCTTTACTATTCCCGAAGTATATCACTTTGAGGTCACTTTTTTTATACGCAAACCGTTGTGGAAATAAACATTCTGTGGGGCACTCGTCTTTTCCCGCAATGTAGCATTTTACATTATGCAGGCCAATTAAATTGATGATTCAGTTTTAAAGACCCTTCAAAGTTGACGATCTGATATACCTCTGCGGCCCTAGATCTCTACGCTAAAGTCAATGGCATTATTCCCCACACACCACTTTGGTACATCAATTGAAAACTCGACTGGTTGGCAGAAAAACACACCTTTTGTAACTGGCCAGTGCTTGTCTACCAAAATCCAGTCGGTTAGGTTTCTCGCGGCCTAGTTAATCACCCAAGGGGACACTGTCACAGCCAGGATGTAGTCTTCAGAAAAAGAACAATCGACATGTCACGTGTCCAGCATTGAAACGTAGAAAGTCTGGATGATGCAAAAATGGATCTCGAACAGCAAAGAGTTACACTGAATAGGGCTGAAATATGGCAATCGACCATGAGCGGAAGCGTTAAAGACTCCTTGATCACGGCCCACCAAGTCGGCCCCCGTCAGATTCTGCTCGACCATCCTTTATGGCGAGAGGAAAAGGAAGAGCTGGAAAGTAAGTCATTATCTCCAGGTGCCTCACTCTCGCATGGTTCTGGCCAGCGAGCAGTATTGGAATCGCCCGATAAATCAAGAACCTGCTTCGAAGTCGACCGAGACCGGATTCTTCATCGCTCCAACGCCTTCAGAAGGCTCGCAGGCAAAACCCAAGTATTCATTTTCCCTGACGACCATATGCGCAACCGGCTTACACACGCTCTCGAAGTCACCCAGATCGCCCGGGCAATTTCCAGCCAATTAAGGCTCAACGTTGCCCTCACGGAGGCGATCGCCCTGGGGCACGACTGTGGGCACGGTCCTTTTGGACACGCTTCTGAAGATGCTCTCTCTCAATTTATTGACGAAGGATTCGACCATGCTCCCTGGGGAGCGTCAGTGGTGCTTGCTCCACTCAACCTCACCGAGGAGACCTTAGATGGAATCGCCAACCACTCATGGAGCAGACCAGCGCCTTCTACCCCTGAAGGTGAGGTAGTCTCCTGGGCGGACCGCATAGCTTATGTTTGCCACGACTTCGAGGACGCAGTTTCGGCGGGGATCGTTCATCCAAGGGATCTCCCGAAAGATGTCCTGGCACTCCTCGGTCCGACACGAAGCGGCCAAATAAATGGCTTTATAACAAACCTCGTCAAGACGGTTGCAAAAGCTGGCACGATAGCTATGACGCAGGAGTATGGCCAAGCATTAGCCTCGTTTCGACTTTTCAACTACTCTGCGATTTACAACCGAACCGCATCGTTAGAGCAAGCCAAGGCCGTGCATCCGCTCATTTCCGCTCTTGTCGAACATTTCGCGCAGTTTCCGGATGCAATTTCTTCAAAGCCACAGCAAAACAAGGCGTCTAACACCACGTCACGGGGAATGCCTACCGAGCCGCCTGACCCAGAAACGGATCAAGCGTATCGGGCTTCGGTCGGATATGTCGCTGGAATGACCGACCGATACGCAGTCAAGACGGCATTATCCACTCTGGAGTGGAACCCGGACAGACTTCCAAGGGGAATTGACATTCGCAGCTAATGCGGGTTTTTACAAGAACAACAGTCTTGAAGATCACGCCCGCTTTAGCCTGCCGGTGACCGAGCCCCTTAGACCATGCCAGAAATACCTCGCTCTTTTTTTCGTAGGAGCGGTCAAAAGTGGCTCGGTTTTGCTAAAGGCCGCTATTTGATGGGCGTTTTCAGATGAACTGAAAGCTTAAGTCCCTCTTCGATTGCCCTCGCTGGTTTCGCACCAACGGTCATCTCGGTGAGCTTTCCGTCCACAAAGAGTCCGATCGATGGAATTGAAAAGACCTGATACTGCCTGGCTATCTCTGTGTTCTTGTCAACGTCTACCTTTACCAGCTTTACCGATCCGCCCTTTTCGAGTGCAATCTTGTCGAGTTCAGGCGCCACCATTCTGCACGGACCGCACCAGGGTGCCCAAAAATCAACTATCACGGGAACTTCAGATGCCATGACCTCAACTGCAAATGTCGATGGATCGTCTGCTGTAACTGCTACTGACATAATTCTCCTTCCAGTTTCACAAACAGCCACCGTTAGAGAACAATTCCAATTATGAAAGCCTTACCACGAGTCGACCTCGCACCTTCCCTGCCAAGATATCGTCTGCGAGCTTGGGGATTTCTTCGAGCTCTACCTCCCGAGTCATCTCGTCAAGAAGCTTCTTTGGCACTTCGTCCCGCAACCTCGCCCAGGCTATCTCTCTCCGGTTCAGTGGTGCCATAACCGAATCGATCCCGAGAAGGTTTACTCCTCGCAGTAAAAAGGGCATCACCGAGGCGTCGAAGCGTCCACCGCCAGCGAGACCCACTGCCGCAACCGACGCATTGCGCTTTAGTTGGGAGATCACCCGCGCCAGAGTAACGCCTCCGACAGCGTCGATACACCCGCCCCACCTCTCGGACTCAAGCGGCCTTTGGTTTGGTACCGATAGCTCGCTTCTGTCGAGTATCGACGATGCCCCAAGATCTCGAAGATACTCAGCCTCTTCTGGTCTTCCAGTCGATGCAACAACCTTGTATCCAAGTCCATGCAGGACGGTTACAGCTATGGAGCCCACGCCACCTGCTGCACCGGTGACCAAGATTTCATCGTCTGAACTCTTCAAGCCATGCTCTTCGAGCGCCATAAGTGCCAACATCGCCGACAGTCCAGCGGTACCTATTGCCATCGCATCGCGAGAGGACAAACCTTCTGGAAGTTTAAGGGCAAAGCTGGAGTTGACCCGCGCTAACTGTGTATAGCCGCCCCAGAAAGCCTCCCCAACTCGAAACCCGGTCACCAACACGCCATCTCCGGCTCGAAAAGCCGGATTTTGCGACTCAACCACCCGGCCAGCCATATCGACTCCCGGCACGTGTGGGTAGGTCCTCACCAGCCTTCCAAGGCCTTTGACGACCATTCCATCTTTATAGTTGAGGGTCGAATTCTCTACCCTGATAGTTAAATCACCCTCTGGGAGATCAGATTCTTCTAGCTGCTTGACTTCAGATGTGACTGAACCATCCAACTCGGAAACTACTAGTGCCTTGAACATACCTATTTTCTAGCACTCCTTGAACCAAATTGCATACCCTGCTATCCAAACCCCCCTTTCTTTACCTGGTCGGAAAGACTAAACTCGCATGTCACAAATAAAATGGAGCACTAAGAAGCGACCTAGTCCAGCGCTCCGATTCGTTAGTGCTCGATAGGTTAATCAAAGCCACCTAGCGGGGGCGATGCCAGATCACGCCAAGCAAGCGGCAAAGCCAGAAAAGCGCCCGTGATGGCGGGGAGGTTCACTTATACAGTGCTTCTTGCAAATAAATTCTTCTATGTCCCTCGACAAACCACCTGCTAGTAAGTCTGTGCAAAAAATATCTTGCAAATTGCTATATTTTGTTAGCACTTTCCGATTCTGCTAGCTATACTTAGCAATAAGAACTTAGCCGCAAAGGCGAAGACCTAAGAAGGAGAAACCAAATGGCACTTTCCGATACATTCAAGACCGCACAAGATCAGGCTATTGACAACATGAAGCTTGCTCAAGACTCAGTTGTAAAGGTCATCAAAGGCTACACCGAGTCCGTCAAGGCCGTTGTGCCGAACGCTCCAGAAGTTCCAGAACTTCCTTTCGCTGAGAAGCTCCCCAAGGCGAATGAAGTAGTAGACAATGCATTTGCTTTTGCTGCTCGGGTTCTCGAGGCGCAGAAGGAATTCGCTTTGAATATTGTTGCCGCTTCCGCACCCAACGCCTAAACATTTAGCAATAAGGGCCGTTGACTTGGGCTCCTTCCAAGGGAGCGTCACATAGCTCTAGACGGACTCAGACCCCCCCTCCGGGTCCGTCTATTAAGAGGGAACCCCTGGGACATAACCAGGGGTTCCCTTGCTTTGGTGCCTTCCTTATCTGTACAGGTATAGATTCAGTAAAAGGCTAGGGTTTTATTCCGCATAATTTTTGGACAGGAGTTACATTCGATGGGCAGCGAAGAGACCTGGAAAACTCAGTTCGAGGTCATGGGCCAGTTCATTCGGAGTCAGCGCAAGCTCGCCCAGCTCTCTTTGAGGGAGCTTGCAGAAAAGACCAACATCTCCAATCCCTACCTATCTCAAATCGAGCGTGGCCTACATGAACCTTCCGTAAGGGTAATCAGGTCGATCGCAAATGCCCTGAACATGTCTGCCGAATCTCTACTCGCTCAAGCAGGGATCTTGGAGGGTGACGAAGTCCTTGACGAAGACGAGGCTACGCAACCTAAGCAGTCAACTCGACTAACGATAGAGTCTGATCCGAGACTCTCTCCAGCGCAGAAGTCAGCGCTGCTAGCCATCTACGATGGCTTTTTGCAGGAGAACAAGAACTAACTTCCCTTTCTTTGTGCAGCTTGGTAAACCTCCATCAGCGAGTCAGGATTGGCCAATGAACCCATCGAAGCCACCTTGGAGAGTTCTTCACCAAGCAACAACCTCCTGATTGGCACTTCGAGTTTCTTTCCATTTAGGGTTCTAGGAATCTCCTTAACCTGGATGAATCGATTTGGCACGTGGCGAGGTGAAAGTTCCCTCCTAATGGAGGACTTCAATTCTCCAACGAGTTCGTCATCGAGAACCTTATTCCCGACAAGGACGACAAACCCAACGAGTTCTCCCGCCGAATCCAAAGATGAAGTGTCGATTACCAGCGAGTCGAGAACAGCGGGGTTTGCTTCGAGAACACGATAGAACTCTGAAGTCCCCATCCTCACGCCATCCCTATTTAGGGTGGAATCGGATCTCCCAAAGATCACCGAAGATCCGTCTTGGTCAAATCGAATCCAATCTCCGTGCCGCCAGACGCCAGGGTAGGTGTCAAAGTAAGCGGCGTGTAGCTTAGAGCCAGTTGGATCAGCCCAAAACATCTTGGGCATTGATGGGAGGGGGCTAGCCAAAACGAGCTCGCCAACTTCACCGATTAACGGAAGTCCGTCTGACGAATAAGCCCTAATATCCGACCCCAAAGTACGGGCGGATAGTTTTCCAGCGTAAGTGGGAGTCATGGGAGATGAAGCTAAAAAGGCCGTGCACACGTCAGTTCCACCGCTAGCGGAAACAATCTGCGTACCCGCCGGAAGCTGATCCACGAGCCAAGCGAAGCCATCTAAGGATAGCGGCGCACCCGTTGAACCCACGGCTTCGAGTTTGGAAAGTTCAAATCTAGACGAGACATCCAAACCACTCTTGATGCAACCCGACACAAATGGCGCCGAGATTCCAAAGGTGGTAATCCCGTACTTGTCGGCCAATTCCCAAAGCACGCCCATGTCAGGGAAGGACGGGTTCCCGTCGTAAAGCACAATGTCGCATGAAACCAGCAGACCACCTATTAGATAGTTCCACATCATCCATCCGGTGGTTGCGTACCAGAAGAAACGCTTTCCGGGGCCCAAGTCATGCTGGATCGCTAGGTTCTTTACCAATTCCAAGGTGATTCCACCATGAGAGTGGACTATCGCCTTAGGAAGGCCCGTTGTGCCTGAGGAGTAAAGAATCCAAAGAGGGGAGGAAAATTCCACTCGGGTAAAGCTGAGCAAAGCGTCCGGATCACCGAAGCTATCCCACGCATAGTTGCCCACGCCGTCGAGTGAAACACTTTCGAATCCCGACAGGTAATCGACCTTCACCACAGCTTGGAGTGTGGGGAGCGAAGCCACGATGTCAGCAACCGCTTGCGATCGGTCGATATCTTTGTCTCCATATCTATAAGCGGAGATAGCAATAAGCACCTTCGGCTCGATCTGGCTGAATCTGTCCACAACAGCCGTGACCCCGAAATCTACCGAACAGCACGACCATATCGCCCCTATTGAGGCGGATGCCAAAAGTCCGACTAATGCTTCTTGTGAGTTAGGGAGGTAAGCCGCTACCCTATCACCCCGTGTAACACCCAGTGATTTCAAGCCATCAGCGACTCGAGCGACTTGGATCCGTAGCTCCTGTGGATTTAGTACCCTTACTCCAGGCTCCGTAGACTCAGAGATCGAAATGATCTTCGCGTCTCCGCTGAATTTGTCTAAGGCATTTTCAGCAAAGTTGATCAAGCTATCCGGGAAAAAGCGTGCGTCTTCAACATTTGTCCCTTCGATGACTAAGGCCGAGTTGGAGCCGTCAATCTTTCCATTTGCCTTTACAAGCAGCTCTGGTCGATCACCAACAATTGAGAAGTAACGCCATACGTAGTCCCAAAACTCCTCTCGCCTCTCTACGGAAAAGCGCCATAGCTCGTCGTAGTCAGAAATGACCAGGCCCTTTTCCAAAGCAAGCTGATCCGAAAAACGATGAATCTCCGCTTCTCGCTCGGACCTTTCGACTGGCGCCCAAATGATCTCGCCTTCTTTAAGCGTCAAGATAACCACACTCCCCTCTCGCCCGATGGCCTACCTCACCCCAGCGCCACACATACAACGCCTCGTCATAAGAGACCAATAACAAGATATCTACCCACAAGTTTCTAATTCAGGCCCGCCCCTTTGGCTTTGGCCAGGACAATACGGGTAGATGTCCCCGTGTGCCAGACTAGCCAGAATCGCTAGCCTGAAACAAGCAGATCACCAAAGATCGAATTAATGGGAGTTGGATTGGATCTAACGGGGAAAGTAGCAATCGTTACCGGGTCATCGTCTGGCATTGGCCAGGCGATCGCCGAAACCCTTACCGCACGAGGAGTTAGGGTTGTCGTCAACTCTTCCAAATCCAAGGAAAAAGGGAAGGCGGTGGCGGACTCCCTCGAAGGAGCCGTGTACTTCCACGGTTCAGTCACCGATGATAACTTTGGAACCGACATAGTCCAGTTAGCTATCGAAAAGTATGGTCGGTTGGACATCCTAGTCAACAATGCCGGAACTACTAGGGTCATTGCGCACTCAGATTTGCAGGCAGCGACCACTGAAATATGGCGAGAGATTTTTGATGTAAACGTCTTTGGCACTTGGTCACTGATCCGAGCTGCCCAGGAAGCTCTCGAGGCTGGCCCGGGTGGCCAAATACTGAATATCACCTCGCTGGCTGGAATAAGACAGACCGGTTCTTCGATACCGTATGCGACTTCTAAGGCTGCATTGAATCATCTAACAAAGCTCCTAGCGGCTTCGCTAGCCCCCAAAGTTAGGGTTAACGCTGTCGCACCTGGCTTAGTTGATACGCCATGGACTAAGGATTGGGACGATGTCCGCAACGCCTACTCAAAGACTGCCCCACTGCAAAGATCGGCCACGACAAAAGATGTCGCTGATTCGGCTCTGCAGCTTATCGAAAACCCATACCTGACGGGGACGATCCTCTGCCTCGATGGTGGTATGTCCCTAAAGCGCTAGCTCTGCCCCTAAATAGCTCAGGGTTTAGTTGCCGTCTTGATCTCTAGCTCGCCTTTGGCGTGCTTGGCTCTGAGAACTTTCTTGTCGAACTTCCCAACTGAAGTTTTTGGAATGACCTCAACAATCGACCACCGCTCCGGCAGCCACCACTTGGCGACTCTTGAAGAAAGAAACCGTCTCATCTCGTCCGGATCTATCACCGCTCCTGGCTTTGGAACTATGCAAGCCAGTGGCCGCTCATTCCATCTCTCGTCAGGTATGCCGATGACTGCTGCCTCGACAATATCGGGATGAGCCATAATCGCGTTTTCCAGTTGAACCGTTGAGACCCACTCGCCGCCTGATTTAATCACGTCCTTTGTTCTATCCGAAATCGTAAGATAGCCCTCTTTGTTTATAGTTCCTATGTCACCGGTCTTCAACCACCCATCGGCAAAGCTGTCCGAATCAACTTCGTGAAAATAGGACCCAGTTATCCAGGGTCCCCTCACCTGTATCTCGCCTATGGATGTTCCATCCCAGGGCATCACTTCACCCTCGGCGCTAACAAGCCTGAGTTCAACTCCGGCGACAGGGGCTCCCGCAGTAACGAGATACCTCAACCATTCCTCCTCGGGTGTTCCGTTAGGTGGAAAGGAGACAGTACATAAAGGCGAGGTCTCAGTCATGCCCCACCCCTGCACCATCCAAACTCCAAACCTCTCCTTGTACGCCTCAATCAGGCTTTGAGGAGGGGCTGACCCGCCGGCGGTTATGTACCTAAGTGAGCTCAGATCGACCTCATTGGCATAGGAGTACTGTAAGAGATCATTCCAGATAGTCGGGACGCCAAGGGCCAACGTCGGCTTGAGCGATTTGCACATATCCGCCAGCGGTTGTGCTTGCAGAAAACGTCCGGGCATTATCAGGTCAGACCCAGCTAGAAAAGCAGCATATGGAACGCCCCATGCGTTGACGTGAAACATCGGAACTATCGTGAGTATCGAATCGGCGCTTTGAATACCGAGCGAGTTTGCGCTTCCTGAAGCGATAGCGTGAAGCCAACTCGATCGATGCGAATACACCACGCCCTTGGGATTTCCAGTCGTGCCGGAAGTGTAACACATCCCAGCTGCGTGCAGCTCATTTAGTTCGGGCCACTCGTAGGAAGTCGGTTGATCAGCGATAAGCGCCTCGTAGTCAAAATGTTTGATCCCGACGAATGAAGACAACGCCTCTTCGCTAGCGGCTCCGACCGTAATAATTGCCTCGACGCTGGGACAGTCTGAAATAACCTTTCCCAAAAGGCCAAGTACTAAACCATCTACTATTATGACCTTGTCTTGCGCATCGTTGATCACGTGGCGAATTTGCTCTTCAAAAAGTCGGACGTTAAGCGTGTGCAGAACTGCTCCCATACATGGCACTGCATAGTAAGCCTCGAGATGCTGGTTGTGATTGAAGCAGAATGTTGCCACTCGATCGGAATCTCTAACTCCTAGCGAAAAGAGCGCATGAGCAAGTTGAGCAGCGCGTTCTCCGATCTCTGTATAGCTGTGAGTCGTCGTCTCGCCGCCCAGGTAGGTGATGACCTTGGATTTCGGGTACAGGCTGATCCCGTGTTCCAATATGGAGCGAATACTTAATTGACTGTTCTGCATGGTTGAAAGCATCAATCCCCCTACCCTTCCTCTCAACAAAAAACATATATCCGGGTTATTACTCGCACACGGCTAGTTAGAACAAAACTTAGTTCCACTTTGGCCCTGATGCTCGTCCATCAAGGCAATTACTTCTCAAGCAACCCATATCGAATAGATCTACCTCTGAATACTCCGCAGCAAAGCCCGGTCAGCAAGATCCAATAAAGATCCATTGTCCGCCTTTCCATGAGCGACCTCCACAAGGCCTATATCAATGACTTACAAGCCGTTTACCACCCATAGCTCCGTCTTGTTAAGCAATAGAAAAAAAGCTGCGCATTGCCCCATTGGATCGAGTTGTCGAACTTAGTTTCGCTAGCAACCAGCAAAGTTTATTAACTCCTACCTCCAATACTCTGGAGGCGGAACCTTCCTCCTAGTCTTTGGGATAGGAGGAATCATCTTGACAAGTCAAACAAGTATCGCAGTCATCGGCGGCGGGGCCGCTGGGCTCTCCTTGGCCCTGAAGCTTCTCGGGCGCAGTTGCGAAGTTACAATTTACGATCCACAGGTCGGAAGCGGAGCGTCTAATGTAGCCGCAGGAATGCTCGCGCCGGCATCCGAAGCTAACTTTGACGAGCCGTT
This sequence comes from Actinomycetes bacterium, assembly GCA_021846265.1. Lineage (GTDB taxonomy): Bacteria > Actinomycetota > Acidimicrobiia > Acidimicrobiales > Acidimicrobiaceae > JABEUN01. The sequence continues at coordinate 33,915 of JAJZCF010000006.1, forward strand.
CCTTGCAGACATCATGGAGCTGGCCTCCCGATATTGGGGCACTTTCGCCCCCGAAATAGCCGATCGGGCTGGAATCTCTATCGGCTATCAACCGACTGGCACTATTGTCTTCGGGGCCGATGCGGGAGACTTGGCTTACCTAGATCGAGCGAGTAAATACCTCATATCTAGGGGTGTCTCCGTCGAGCCGCTGACATTGCGCGAAAGAAGAAAGATTGAGCCGCTTCTTTCACCCGAAATTGCCGGTGCTTCGTACATATCTGGCGACCACCAAGTCAACAATCGGCTATTTATAAAGGCTCTTACGATTATCTTGGAAAAACTCGGAGCGACCTTTATTCCAGGAAGGGTTTCTGCGATCTCGCAGGTGGCTTCCCACGTTGAGCTGCAAAGTGACCTCGGCACCGACGAAACTAGGTCGTTCGACCTCTGTGTTATCGCTTCGGGGGCATGGTCAGACTCACTGTTCAGAATGATTGACCGTGCCGATATAGCGACTCAACTCCTGCCGGTAAAAGGTCAGGTCCTTCGGGTTACCGCTGATACTAATTACGGCCCACCGTCACATGTCGTACGGGGAGCGGTAAATAATCGACCCGTCTATATGGTCCCCAGAGTCGACCACGAGGTGGTGATTGGTGCGACCATGGAGGAAGTGGGATTCGATACAAGCCAACGTCTCGGAGCTATTACCGATATCCTCGCCGACGCTACTCGAGTAGTCCCATCGATTAGAGAATCTTCGCTTTTCGAATCAAATTTTGGATTTCGGCCGGGAACTTCTGACAACCTCCCAGTAGTAGGACACGTCAGCGGAGGTATCTGGGCTCATACTGGACATTTTCGACACGGTGTACTCGTCTCGCCATTTACCGCCGACGCCCTCGACAGGGCTATTTTTAACGACTCTCCACCCGATTGGCTTAAAGAGACCTCACCTAATAGGTTCATTACGGACAAACTAAGGTAAAACCGTGGACGTCTGGTAAGTGGCGAGTTGAGGAGGCCGCCATATGGAGCCTCTTGAGTTCCAAACCTCGTTCAAGGATGAAAAATTTAGAGATATTTATAGCCAAGGAAGTATGAATCGTGGAGAACACGACACAGCAGTTCGCCCCTGAGACGATGAACATCTGGGTCAACGGAGAACCGAAGCTGATATCTGCTGGAACTTCATTGGACGGACTCCTTGACCTTCTCAAATTGCCAAAAGTCGGAGTTGCTGCAGCGCTAGACGCTGAAGTGGTTCACAAGAGAATGTGGACCGAGACAATCCTTGCGGAAGGTCAAAGGGTCGAGATCCTAACGATCTCGCAAGGCGGTTAAGTTTCAGTTTTAAAGGAGAACTAGTTGCAAGTCGAACCCCTAAAGCTGGGCTCATACATCATCAACAATCGCCTCATTCTCGGAACTGGCGGGGCGATGAGTCATGAAACTATTGCAGAATCGATCGTTGCCAGTGGAACGGAGTTGGTAACCGTAGCGATAAGAAGGATTAAACCAACGGGCTCGGGACAATCCCTCTATGACATGCTCAGGGAACTCAAGGTCCAGATCCTCCCGAACACTGCGGGCTGCTTCACTGCGAAAGAAGCCATTGTTACAGCGGAACTCGCAAGGGAAGCCTTGGAGACCAACGTAATTAAACTGGAAGTCATAGCGGATGATAGAACTCTTCTTCCTCAGCCGCTGGAGCTCATTGACGCAGCCGAAGAGCTCGTGTCTAGGGGCTTTTTTGTATTGGCCTACACAAATGACGATCCGATCTTCGGGCGAAATTTACAATCCGTCGGAGTTAGCGCCGTAATGCCGCTAGGCGCGCCCATAGGAACCGGTCTAGGAATTCGGAATCCACACAACATTTCACTCATGCGAGAAATCGTCACAGTACCCCTCGTACTAGATGCCGGCATAGGAACTGCCTCAGATGCCGCCTTGGCAATGGAACTCGGATGCGATGCCGTTCTTGCGGCAACCTCAATAACGAGAGCAGATTCTCCAGCAGTGATGGCCAGGGCAATCTCCTTAGCCATAGAAGGTGGATATCTTGCTCATCGTGCCGGCAGGGTTCCAAAGCGGCGCCTAGCGTTGGCGTCCACACCAGACGAAGGAAGAGCTGATCTCTAAATCTGCTCCGCTCACACTGGGGCTTTTGCCCCGACAGTTATCATTGCCAGGCGGCTCGAATTCGAAATAGTCCAAGCAGTGTAACATAAGCTAAGTTTCTCGATGTTTGACGAAGCCTATGAGGGAGTCCATAATTGTCACCCGTATCTAAAACTCCGCCAGTAGCTTTGACCATAGCTGGCTCTGACTCTTCTGGAGGAGCCGGCATCCAAGCGGATCTGAAAACCTTCGCCGCCCTAAAAGTTTACGGTACAAGCGCAATTACCGCCATTACCGCTCAGAATACTAAAGGCGTGGATAAAGTTCAGATACTACTCCCAGACATGGTCGAAGCGCAGGTTCAAGCCGTTGTTTCTGACATGTTCGTGCGTGCCACAAAGGTAGGAATGCTAGGTAGCTTCGAAAATGTAGCGCTAGTAGCGCGGATGATCGACGAGGGAATAATTGAAAAGGTCGTCATTGACCCTGTAATGGTGTCAACTTCTGGAGATCGCCTGATGAACCTAGGAGTGGACAAGTCTTACGTAGAGCTCCTCTTACCAAGAACCTTCATACTGACTCCCAATCTCACCGAAGCGCAGACTCTTATAAGAGCGGAAATCTCATCTGTCGACGAACTCACGGAAGCGGCATTCACACTATGTTCGATGGGGCCAAAATATGTGCTCGTAAAGGGCGGTCACCTCAACTCAAGTGAAAGCATCGACATCCTTTGCGATGGCCGAAACGCGCACCAACTCAAGGGTAGAAGGATTTCTACTGAAAACACTCACGGGACGGGCTGCACTCTTTCTTCCGCTATCGCCGCATCTTTGGCAAAAGGGCAGGATGTCCTGACCGCAGTCAAAAATGCAAAGATCTATGTATCCAAGTCCATCGAGGGTGGATCGTTTTGGGCGATCGGAAAAGGAAATGGGCCTTTAGATCACTTCGGCTGGTCCAGCGAAAACTAATAGGTCCGTACTCGATACTCCGGCACTGTATCTGACCAGCGATTAAAGGCGAATCCTGTCAAGTTCAATCTTTTCAAATTCCCACCCTAACCCTGGATAGCCGTTAGCTTCGGTGGACTCCCTGAATTCTCGTGCCGCTTGGATAAGACCTTTTGCATGATCTTCATGGCAAGTAAGGTAGAAAAGCTGGCGAGACACCGATGCGGCCAGGACCGCCTGATACGCGTGTCGCCTTCTTTCGGTGTCAATATTCACCATGACGTCATCGAAGATCACCGGCCATCTTTGCTGAACAGATCCCTCGATGGCGAGGTAAGCGACCCGAAGCGACAGCAGAAGTAAATCCAAGGTACCCGCTGAAAGCTCAGACGTTTGCAACTCTCTGTTTTTTTCGTCGATAACGTAGATCGTCCCCCCTCGATGCGCAACAATCTCTTTATACTTACCCCCCGTAGCAATCGAAAAAATTTGAGACGCTTGCGCTAGTACCACCGGCTGACCCGCCTTAGCGAAGGCCAGCCTCGACCTCTCAACCAGCTCCTTTCCGAGAGACAGCTTCGTAAACTCGACCAAAGCAGCCTTTATCTCTTCCGCCACTTCACCTAGTTCAATAGATAGATTCGAAACGGAAATTTCCTGGAGTTCGAGAGACCTTTTCACTGAATGTGAACTCTCGATTCGGAGTTTGTCTCGAATTTGGTCAAGCTCTTGACAAAGACTCCGAGCTAGCTCTCCGAAATTTTGATATTCGACGGATTTTGATTCAAATTCAAAATCGGCCCCTGACACGTCGTCGACCGCTCCACCTAGCACCTCGGAACGCATAAAACCGATCAAATCTCCAAAAGTGGTCATCAAAACCTCCCCAGAGATCGACCTACTCAAGCTGGCACTTTGAGTACCAGCAAATTCTGATAGAGTCCCATAAAGGTCCCTCATCGCCGCGAACTCATCGACCAGCGCTTGTCTTTGAATCTCAAACGCCTTTGCATCCTCTCGCCTTAGAGAAAGATTTTGAAGAAGTTCATCCACTGTAGAGGGATCATAAGTTAGCCCACAATCGCTAAAGAGCGACCCAGCTAGCTGGGTGCGCAATACCTGCTCTTCCAAAAGCAACTTATGCCCCTCGTCCAGGCGGGCTAGCTCAGAGTTCCTATCGTTTGTGATCCGCTCAAGATCGCATAGTTCCCGCCTTAGCTCCTCTACCTCGCTTTTTTGTTGATAGTGCCTCGCCGATCTAGAGAGCGATTCAAAGGCACTAGCCGCATGTCGATCAAAGGACCCACGCAGAGATTCTCTTTCTTCAATGAGTGAAGCTAGTCGCTGACGAAAATACTCTCTTGATTGGGCAAGTCTCCAAAGTTCACGATCTTGAATCGTCTGCTGCTCTACCGGGCCATGCCTATAGCACACGTTGAAGGTGTGAATGTATACCTCTTCAATCCGGCCAACTACCTCGTCTTTTTCGAGTTCGTACTTAGCAATTTCGTCGCGCAATGACTCGTCCACACCCACCAAGCGACGGCTTTCTGAAACTCGGGCGGACAGCGTAGCCACCTCAGCGCTCAGTTTCAGTGCCCTCTCACCAAGTGCGTCATCTGTCAAAATCGGTGATCCCTGCGCCTCTGTCAGGCGGCGACTTCTATCTTGGTGTTCAACCGACGCTTCTCTGAATGAGTCGAATAGGGCTCGGTCAACGTCATCGCTTGCGCCTTTGGAAAAAACAAACCCGACAATGAGTAGAAGTAGGCCAACGGCAATGCCCGCAAACTTCAATAAGTTCGCCAAAGGCGACACAGATCCGCTGGAGAAGGCCACTAGTGCCATCACGATCAGCAACGCCACCGAAAACGAGACCATAATGACCGAGGAGGGCCTTCTCCTCTTAATTCGAGATATCTGGTCCTTTGCCTCCCTCAATCGTTTTGCCGAGGCGAGATACTCCTCCAAAGAGGCCAGTTGCCTCCGTTTCAAAGCGAGTTCATCCTCGTCCTTGGCAAGAGACTGACTTCCCTCAGATACGGTCGCCTGGATAGTGCGGGCCTTATTCAAATTCGAATCCACCGTCAAAAGCTTCGCCCCAAGGTCTTTCAAGAGGGAGAGGCTCGCCTCAAACTTCTCACTTGGAAGTTCGATTTTTGGGACTTCACTTCGATAGATCAGCAGTTGGTGCTTGAGTGATTCATCTGCTTCCCTGAAGTCCCTCTGGGATTCATTTACTTCTTCATCGATCCCCGTCAGATCTATCTCCAATGCCTTATATGTCTCCGCAAGGGCTATTCGATGTGTAGAGGTGAAGGATGAGCTCCTAATCAACTCAAAGAGGCGCGACCTCTCTAGCTTCTTAGCCTCTATTTCTCGCGAAAGCCTAGCGAGGTCGGTAACTGAGTCGCGAAGGGCATCGATCTGGCTCGGTGTAAGTCTTGGCAGATGAGATGGAGCTAAAAACGATCTCCGTCCGGCTGCCATCTCCTGATACGACTTCTCAACCGCAGCTAGCAACCGTTCAACTTGCCGAAGATAGACAAGGGTCTTTTCTATCCATTCGAGGGTTGCAAGACTTCGCTCATTAGATTTTTGAAGCTCAAACGAGTCAATAAAGCCTCCTTCGATCTCCTTACTTTGATCCTTCAGAGTCTGATATCGCTGGAGAAGTCGCCTTAGACGGCAGTCAGCCCTAGGTCTATATATTTCATCCGCCGACTTCCTAAATATATCAGAAACCAATGACAAGTCGACACTAGTACCGCCACTCTGGACGAATGCGGCAACCAGAGATTCGACTTCCTTAGGTGAAGCATTGGTAAATAGTCCAAGGTCCGAGTAGCCAACGACACAAAGACGCCCCAGCTGACTAAGTTGAGTACTCTTAGTAGTACTTAGAAGCTCGAAGGTAAGTCGGGCATTAGCGCTCTGACCATGCTTCTCGGAAAGCAATTCAACCCTTCTGCCCTTTTCATCTCGGTTGATCCGCAGTCTTTCATCGTCAACCTCGATCCCTATTGAGCCAAACAGCAAGTCCTTAGGCTTCGCCAGGTGGTATAGATAGTCGCTTACAAGCTGCCTAAATGACGACTTACCTGCCTCGTTTGGTCCGTAGACAACCACGAGATTCGAAGATGAGATTTCGCCACTTACATTTCGACTTGACGACCTAATTTCAAAATGTGTCAGTTTAATCCTGCTCAGAGCTCCGTTCCAAATAACTAGCCATCCTCTTGTTTTCGCTCTCCAGACGCTGAGTCTCTCCGGTTCCAACCGTTAGAACCGGACTCTGCGAGTCGACGCCATTGGTGTCTCCCACAAGACATTTCTGTCGTGGTTCACTTCGAGTCCTGTTCCAACGGGTAGTATCCCCATCGGTGACACGGGTTAGGACACCATCATTGGCGGTCTCCATTGAGACACCCGCATCTCCAGTTCTACTTTCCAATCGGCGTTGGAACCTGGCATCAAGAACGTTCTTTACATCCCGATAGGGGGTGTAAAGGGTGATCTCACGATCACTTGCCCTTGCCATCAGGTTCATGGCGGCTACCTTGTCCGCACCACCCTGCCAGTTGCAATTCCAATAGGGATTGCGGCAG
>JAJZCF010000104.1 GCA_021846265.1 Actinomycetes bacterium
CCTGTCAAGGTGACATGTACGATAGCTGTTCTGTACTCGCTTCTACTAACCATTCTTGACTCCGTACTCTGGGTCAGTACATGACTGATAATTGGTCGCTTGACCCCTCCCTCACAGAAGGGGATTGCGCTCCCGTTGGTTCAAGAATCCAGTTGGACGGTTGCTCTTCAAGGTCCTAGCCAAGACGGCAAATTCCGAGGCTGACTTGATTAGCGTCAGCACCAAAGAGAGAATTGAGGGGTCCCCGAAAGTTGATCAACCTGATGCGTGAGTGCTCATCGGGTTTGTTTTGTTCAGACTAGCAAACCCTCCCCCAAGCGAAATACGATCAGTGATATAGTTAGCAACGGTCGCCGAGCTAGAAAAGCGGCTCAAACGCAATTTGTGAAACGAAAACGCTAACTATTAGGATGTCGCATCGGCCCCCTTGCACTTTTCTGCCTGCGAAACAGAACCTTAAAAGTTTGTGCATTTTCAGAATCATTAAACTTTCTTCCAGCCAAGTCGCGATTCCGCCGAAGCGCCATTCTTCAGCCTTGGCTATCCGGCATCAACCAAAGGTCTACCTCGATTGGTACACGACTACTCGGTTTCTGCCCGCCTCCTTGCCGTCGTAAAGAGCGCTATCTGCATTTCTAATGATTTCGTCGACAGACACAATACTTCTGAATTCCGCGACTCCGAAGGTCATGGTTACTTTAACTCCATGATCAGAGCAGTCCGTGTCGGTCTCTGCCACTGCTAGGCGGATCCTGTCGGCGACCGCAGACGCTCCTTTCAGGTTTGTTTCAGGCAACATCATCAAAAACTCTTCGCCGCCCCAGCGGGCTATATGATCCTGATCCCTGAGCAGCCCGCGAAGCGTTCGAGAGACTTGCTTGAGTACTTCGTCACCGCACTCGTGTCCGTAGTTATCATTGACACCTTTGAAATGGTCTATATCAGATATCACCAGCGTGAAGGGCCTCTGGGTCCTTTTGAATCGTAGTTTCTCCTGCTCTATTGCCTGAGTCATATAGCGTCTGTTGTGAAGACCGGTAAGTGGGTCAGTCATTACCGCTATATTGAGCTGCTCGATAGCGTTGTTAAGTTGGTCGTTTCGGTCCTCCAACTGCCTGTTAGCGTGTTCCAGCTGCCTACCTGATTTCAGCAACTGCTCTCTGGAAGCTTTCAACTCGAGGTGAGTCCTGACTCTGGCGTTAAGCTCCGCTGGATGAAAGGGCTTGGTCACATAGTCGACGCCGCCGACCTCAAAGCCCTTTACCATGTCCTCGACTTCGTTTTTTGCGGTAATGAAAATCACCGGAATCGCCGCTGTCTCTGGCTTTGTGCGCAATATCCCGCAGGCCGTAATTCCATCCATTACCGGCATCATCACATCCATCAGGATCAGATCTGGTAATTTTGATTCAGCCACCTCAACTGCCATCTCGCCATTGGTAGCTAAAAACAGCTCGAAATCGCCGACCAGCAGTTCACGAAGGATCTTTATGTTTGCCGGAACGTCGTCGACAATTAGGATCTTTTGCAAGCCATCCTCCCCTTATTGCTCCATGGTTTCAATAAGCAGCATTACCTGAACCTATCCATCAGGCGCTGGATCACATCCGAGGCGCCCTTGAAGTCGAATCCGTCTATGCGATCTCTAAGTTGCGTCATGTCAGCGTCATTCTTTAGACCCTTAGACATCTCCTCGATCTCCTCAAAAGCGTCTAGCGCGCGCAAATTATTCTCGTCTACCAAAGTTTTCATTCGCTTGAGAGCCTCCAGGATTGCTGCTTGGGGAAGATTAGTGACCGCTGCCAAAGGTCCGGCAGGAATTAGATGTTTGATAAATTCATTTATTGAAGTTATAACCAAACCCAATTCCTGCTCGAGTTGTCGAAGCATGCCATCCAGCCCATCAAGGGTGCCTTCCTTGAAACTAAACTCCAAGTCCTTTGCCGCTTGTTGAACACCAGTTGCAGATATGCTGCCTGCAACCCCTTTTAGCGAGTGGGCGATCCGCTCTGAGGTCTGGAGATCACCCACCGCAACCGCATCTTTAATCTCAATGATTACTCCGGCATAGCTCGACACAAACGTCTTGAGCAGGTTTAGCAGTAGTTTTCTGTTTCCATTCAGGCGGCCAAGAGCACTTTCGCTATCGATGCCGATCAGTGAATCAAAACTCAATTCAGCAGAAGAGGGTGAAGACGAACTAGCTAGCACCTGCGACTCGACTAGCGGATCTCCCGCCTTTTGTCCGAGCCACTTCACCATCACAGAAAACAACTCTTTAGTGTCGATCGGTTTGGTCACATAGTCGTTCATGCCGGCGGCGAGACACTCCTCCTTTGCCCCCGCCATAGCATGGGCCGTCATTGCGATAATCGGCAGGTCACTAAATTTCGGCATCCCTCTAATGCGTCGGGTGGCTTCATAACCCCCCATCACCGGCATCTGAACATCCATAAGAACCAGGTCAAACCTATCGGTATCAATTAGGTCGACTGCCTGTTGCCCGTCACCCGCCACTACGACCGAGATACCAGCGCTTCCCAAGATCTCAGTGGCTAACTCTTGATTCATGACCGTATCCTCGACCAAGAGAACTTTTATCCCTACCATGTCCGGCAGAAGTTCAGGAACTGACTCCCAAGGAGAGCTTCCGAGTGACCTGTCGTGCCCAAAGAGCTGCGTCATTGTCTCGAATAGTAGTGACTCGTTTACTGGTTTGATGAGAAACCCTGTCACGCCGATTTCCCTGGCCTTTGCCATGACATCCTCGCGGCCAAAGGCGGTAACCATGATGATTTTCGGCGGGGATTTTAACTTACTGTCGCGCAAAATGCGCTTGGCAGACACTATCCCATCAGTAGTTGGCATCTGCCAGTCCATAAAGACAAGGTCAAACGGTCGATCATCATCTTGCGACTCAATTCGTTCGAGTGCCTCCTCACCCGAGCTGGCCGACTCCCCTAGAATCCCGAAAGGAACAAGCTGCTCAAGAAGAACCTCCCGAGCAAGGGCATTATCGTCGACCACGAGTACCCGAAGTCCATCAAGTCCCCCTCTGAGATCCATCCGTTCCGCCATCGAAGCCTCTTGAACCTCGAAATCAAGTGCAAAAGAAAACTGACTACCTTCTCCAGAGGAGCTACTAACTGTGATGCTTCCGCCCATAAGTTCAACTAACCGCTGAGAAATAGTCAGCCCTAATCCCGTTCCGCCATACTTACGCGTTGTAGATGCGTCCGCCTGGGTAAAGGCAGCGAAGAGCTTTCCTACCTGCTCTGGAGTCATGCCGATTCCAGTATCTTGCACGCTGAAACGAATAAGACAATGACTTGGATCCGAATGTATCGTCTCTGCCCTAAGCAATACGTGGCCGTGATCGGTAAATTTGACTGCATTGTTAGAGAGATTCAGCAAGACTTGGCCCAGTCGCAGCGGATCACCGATCAGGGCAACCGGAACATCTGGTGCTAGCGAATTGAGAAATTCGATGCCTTTCTTTGCCGACTGGCCTGCCAACATTCCAGCGACATTATTCATCACTTCGTCCAGACGGAATTCGGTCGATTCAATGTCTAGTTTGCCGGCTTCAATCTTGGAGAAGTCTAAAATATCGTTGATAAGTCCCAACAGCGCTTTTGCAGAGGTATCAATCTTGGACACATAGTCCCGTTGCTTTGTCGAAAGATCGGTCTTTAGCGCTAGGCCAGCGAATCCTAATATGGCATTCATTGGTGTGCGAATCTCATGGCTCATGTTTGCCAAAAAGTCACTCTTTGCTCGAGTGGCAGACTCGGCTTCCACCATCGCCCGAGAGAGTTCCGCAGTGCGCTCAGCGATCATTTCTTCAAGATTCTGCTGATAGCGCTTGAGTTCGGTGATGTCTTCAAATAGGACAACGAAATTGTCTGCAAGTCCATTGGCATTTTGCAGGAGGTAAAAACGACACCGCAACCAAATCTGCCGAGAATAACCACCAAAACTGATATAAGGGTTAAATCTGAACTCCATCTCAGGGGCAATGTCGCCTCGGCAGACCATCTCAATTAGGGCCAGAGCTCCGGAGTTCCGGACTTGCTCATCGTCAAAAACGTTGTACCTGCCGATCGCATTTTGCACTTTATACCCAAAAATTTCTTCGGACGATCGATTTGCATCGACCAAGAGACCGTCGATCGAAAATACCTGAGTTGCCAACGGCGATTCAGCCATCATCGTTCTGAATCGGACTTCACTTTCCTTGAGAGCTTGCTCGGCTCGCTTTCGATCGGTGATATCCCGAACTGATTCGATCGACCCGACTATTTCGCCGTTTATGTCGTAGATTGGGGCGGCCGCCGCATAAACGAATCGGCCATCGCCAGAAAGAGCGTGTGCGAAGGTCTCAGCCGAAAGAAATCCCTTTTCTCTTCGCATCATTGCATAGCTCTCGGGGATCTCGTCGTCAGATCTCCGCGCATAATCGCCAAGGACTGGTCGCCTTTCGTTATAGAAAGGTATCGCATATTCGTAGTCGCCCTTGCCGATCATCTCCTCCGCCCTGACGCCGGTCATCTCTTCGACCGCCCGGTTCCAGAAGGTCACCTTGCCCTCGTTGCTTATGACGAAGGTAGCGTCTGGGAGGAAGTTGATAATATCTTCGAGCTGCCTTTGGGACTCACGAACCTCGTCCTCGGCTCGCTTTCGATCGGTGATATCCCGAACTGATTCGATCGACCCGACTATTTCGCCGTTTATGTCGTAGATTGGGGCGGCCGCCGCATAAACGAATCGGCCATCGCCAGAAAGAGCGTGTGCGAAGGTCTCAGCCGAAAGAAATCCCTTTTCTCTTCGCATCATTGCATAGCTCTCGGGGATCTCGTCGTCAGATCTCCGCGCATAATCGCCAAGGACTGGTCGCCTTTCGTTATAGAAAGGTATCGCATATTCGTAGTCGCCCTTGCCGATCATCTCCTCCGCCCTGACGCCGGTCATCTCTTCGACCGCCCGGTTCCAGAAGGTCACCTTGCCCTCGTTGCTTATGACGAAGGTAGCGTCTGGGAGGAAGTTGATAATATCTTCGAGCTGCCTTTGGGACTCACGAACCTCGTCCTCGGCTCGCTTTCGATCGGTGATATCCCGAACTGATTCGATCGACCCGACTATTTCGCCGTTTATGTCGTAGATTGGGGCGGCAGTGCCATAGACGAAGCTCCCTCCCCCAGGTAATGCTGGTGCATACGTCTCGGCCGAGATGAATCCGAGCTTTCTGTCCAATATTGCATAGCTCTCCGGGATATCCAGGTTTGGATACATCGCCAGGTCGATCAGAATGGGCCTTGTTTCTCCATAGAAGGCACGGGCGTATTCGTAATCACCCTTTCCGATAATATCGCCCGCTGGGACTCCGGTTAGCACTTCCATCGCCCGATTCCAAAAGGTCACTTTGCCAGCCTTGTCTATGACGAAAGTAGGGTCTGGCAACAGGCTGATAATGTTTTCAAGGCGTTCTTGAGATTCCCTCACTGCTAGCTCGGCATTTTTGTGGGCGCTTATGTCGCGTACAGATTCGATGGCTCCTACGACCTGCCCCCTCGAATCATAAATTGCTGCTGCCACGGCGAAAATAGTCTTGCCGTAAACTGGCGGCGTAGTTTCAACTGCAAAATATGTCTTTTCGCGGATCAAAATACTGGAATATTTGGCTTCCAGTTCCTCGTTTGGGCTCAAAACCAAATCGATGAGTAATGGTCTCCTATCTCCATAAAAAGGAAGAGCATACTTATAATCGCCTTGCCCGACGATGTCCATCGCCCGGACTCCGGTTAGCTCCTCCATCGCCCGATTCCAATAGATCACCTTGCCCTGTGCATCGATGACAAAAGTCGCATCTGGAAGAAACTCTAAAATCTCGCTCAGTCGATCCTTGGACTCCTTCAGGTCATCTTCCACGGCCAATCTCGCCGTCAAATCCATCACCGTCACACAGGAGGCCCAAGAGGAAGCTGAATCATCGAACAATGTCACCAAGTTAAGTTGACAATGAATACGTCCACCGTCTTTGTGACGTAATTCAGCGTCATAGATGACCCGTTCGTCATCTTGAAACCTAGCAACTGGTGCCAGGAAGGTGGGTTGAACCTCTGAGCAGAAAAGCGGAAGGGCCGGAGCTCCTATTAATTCGCTCTTATCGTACCCAAGCATTTTGCAAAAAGCTGGGTTTGCATCGATCGTCTTCAAGTCTAAAGAGATAATCCATACACCTTGAGAAGTCGCTTCCATCACCTTGGTCGATAAGGCGGCATCTGCGACATCAGCGGTTGCCCGATCACTGAACAATCGTTCCGCTTCACCCTTGAGAATCGCGTTCTCGAACTTTAACTCGGATATCTCCCTGAGCAAATCGTCGACGTTTCTCGAATCACCGTTCAATTGCAGTGAACCTCCCCGCCCTTACAGACGGGGCTTCTAGCTCCGCCGTATGGTCGAGGTTACCCGGCATCGCTCCCATCACGCCACCACGACCAACGGGTCTGACTCCAAGGAGTTGGTGAATGAGTTCGCTAGCTTCGGCTTGCTGATCTGAATTACGTCAGACAAGGCCCGGTTCTGGGCACTACTCAGGGCTCTGGCCTTTTGGCACTGCACCTTGCGGTGTGCTTTACGTTGGTCAGCTGACCAGCGTTCGACAGCCCGGAGATACGTGACACGGACTTTTGTATCCGGTCCTATGGGTATGTATTCCCCGTATATCGCCTTCTGGAGAATGTTGATAGCTCCTATGGCGTCTCGATGACAAGTGAATCCACAGTCGGGGTTCTTGCATCGGTAGTATCGACCCGAGGGTCGATTGCGTGTTAAACATTTGGGGCAGGTCTTGGTAGAGTACGACTCGTTTAAGTGTTCTACCTCTACGTTGGTCTTCTCTTTGAGATAGCCTTCCTGTACTCCTCTTGACCACTGGGACAGTTGTTGGCGCTGGTGACGATTGGCACTCCTGCGCTGTTTCGTCTTTTCCTCGATGCCTCGCACGTCGCCAACTATGAGCCTGGTGGTGTTGTGGTTGATGACATGATTGGCCGCCTTGCGTGAGACCTGGTGATCGAAGTCTCTAAGCGCTAGTTTGGTCTTTCCATTTATCTTCTTCCTCGCCATAACCAGACGGCGGTGTTTGCGTGAACCATTCTTGCACCGGCTGATTTTACGCTGTATCTGCCCTA
>JAJZCF010000105.1 GCA_021846265.1 Actinomycetes bacterium
ACCCGCTACCTTGCCGATTACGCGCATTGAAATGAAGATAGGAACCGACGCCGCCCGTTGTCAAAAAGACCAACACTGGCACCGGAACGCTTTCCAGCTAGAAACTTACGGTTCTTTTGGAGCTATAACAGGTAGCCGGCGGAATCGGCCTATCTTGACTAGACGACTCGGAGGTTGTGTGCCTCTTCGCCTTTTCTACCGGGAACTACGTCGAACTCGACCCTCTGGCCAACTTCGAGCGTCTTGTAGCCGTCGGACTGGATGTTCGAGTAGTGAATGAACACATCGTCACCCTGCTCGCGACTTATGAAACCAAAGCCCTTCTCAGTATTGAAGAACTTGACAATGCCTGTAGCCAACTAAATATTCTCTTCTTCTTAAGGAGCTCACCCATACGGCTCGCTCGTCTACCCTCAACCCGAACCCGACCAGTTCCCACCCACAAGAGTGAGTCCAATCAAATTCAAGGCCTCAAGCAACTATAGCCTATGCTTTTCAGCGGAATAAAGTGCGTAAATTAACCTCCATTAGCCGAATTCCTTTCGCTTGGATCAATTTATGAGGATCCAGAAGCGCCAAAAAGCTCTAAAAGTAGGATTTTTTGTGCATAATTGCAGCTAAAGCCTTTACGCGCTTTAGGGAAATCAAGCCAAGGTCAAGGTCTCGGAACCAAATTAAATCTATCAATTGCTCCAGGAAACCCAAGTGCAGCCAGAAACAAAAGTCGTGATCGCAATGTATTGTTAATGCCTCACTATGTGACTGACTCACGAGTAGGCTATTAGCCACGGAACCCAGAAGGGTGCCATAAATGGGTGATTTGGGGATGGAAGATGAGTACAGATCGAGGGGAAACGGGAGCCAAAAACGAGCTCTCAAATGACCAAGTAGCAGATCAATGTTCCCATCTTGCTGATTCGCTGCTATTTTTAGCGAAAATGATACGCAAATCGATCTCAGAAAAACTCTCTGAGGTCGGAGTGACTTATGGACAAGCAAGGATGCTGCGAGCGGTTAGTGAATGCGAGTCGCCTCCCCGCATGACTGAAGTTGCATCACTTCTCGAAGTTGTTCCGCGTTCAGCCACATCGATGGTTGATGCCCTCGAAGAGGCCGGACTTATCTCGAGGATTCCAGATAGAGCCGATCGGCGGTCTACTTTTGTAGAACTTACCCAATCCGGCCAAGAGCTCTTAGTTCATTTAGACGCAGCACGATATAGCTCCTCGGTCAGCCTCTTTGAGCCGATGGGAGAATCCCGAAGAATAGCACTATTGGAACTCC
Source organism: Actinomycetes bacterium (assembly GCA_021846265.1). GTDB lineage: Bacteria > Actinomycetota > Acidimicrobiia > Acidimicrobiales > Acidimicrobiaceae > JABEUN01. Next base: position 1,285 of record JAJZCF010000105.1, read on the forward strand.
TAGACGAGGCTAAAACGCAAAGCTGGAACGGTCCTAACGGTTCAGGATTGCTGTCCCAAAAAGAAGGCAATGAATGAATGCAATGAGGGGTGGCGGCGGCGGAATGGCCGCCAACTGGGGCCTGATGAGATCCTTTCGTCGAGATCATTCAGTTACTTCGCAAAAGCTGCCAAAGGGACTGGTAAAAAGGATCGTTCAATTTGCTCGTCCGTATCGTTGGAGACTCGCTGTTTTCCTGACCCTAATCATCATCGACGCATTTATCACGGCCTCCACGCCACTGATTTATCGGGCAATAATTGATAACGGAATCATAAAGAAAAATGTGAGGTTGGTCGTCTTCCTGGCGCTCATAGTCGGAGTACTAGCGCTTTTCGACGTCGTAATTTCCCTCTGGCAACGCTGGATCTCAGCGCGAGTGGGAGAAGGTCTCATCTATGACATGCGCACAAAGGTATTCGCTCATTTTCAAGATATGCCGATCGCTTTTTTCCAGCGAACCCAAACCGGAGCCTTGGTTAGTCGACTGAATAATGATGTCCTCGACGCTCAGCAGGCGTTCACGGATACTTTCTCCTCGGTGGTGTCCAACATCATAAGCGTCGTAATCATGCTGATTGCGATGCTCCTTCTCTCCTGGGAGATAACGCTCGTCGCTCTGATCCTCCTCCCCATTTTTGTCATTCCTGCGAGATGGGTGGGCAGGCGTTTACAGGGCATAACTCGCGAGAGCTACAATCTCAACGCCAAAATGATCAACACGATGACCGAACGGTTCAATGTCTCTGGAGCCATGTTGGTAAAGCTCTTCGGACGGTCAGAAGATGAGGTAGCCGCATTTGAGCAGAAAGCGGGCAGGGTCAGGGATATCGGGGTAACCCAAGCGATGTATACGCGAATATTTATGGCTTCCCTAATGCTCGTTGCATCGATTGCCACCGCCATAGTTTACGGATGGGGAGGTACCTTGGCCGCTGAGGGTCTGTTGAAAATAGGAACAGTGGTCGCCCTCACTCAATACCTCACGCGACTCTATGGGCCGCTAACTGCCCTTTCAAACGTTCAAGTCGACATCATGACCGCCCTTGTATCGTTCGATCGAATATTTGAAGTGCTCGACCTGGAACCGATGGTTAAAGACGCACCCGGGGCGCAAGACATACCACGAGGTCAAGCGACGGTCGAATTTGACCATGTGCAATTCAGCTACCCCAAACCAGAAGAAGTTTCACTCGCATCTCTAGAATCAGTTGCCGTCCTTGATCAGACACCAAGTGCTCAAGTGCTCTTCGACATAAGCTTCGTCGCAGAACCTGGGCAGCTTGTCGCCCTTGTCGGTCACTCCGGAGCAGGAAAAACGACTATAAGTCATCTGGTATCAAGGCTTTACGACGTAACCCAAGGGTCGGTCAAGATTACCGGAGTAGATGTCAAAAAAGCGACACAGAGGTCGCTACATAGATCCGTGGGTGTCGTTACGCAGGATGTCCATCTCTTCCATGAGACGATACGATCAAATCTGCTCTTCGCAAGACCTGACGCAACGGAGGAAACACTTCTCGATGCCCTTCGAGCCGCCCAGATTATGCCTTTGATAGAGTCTCTGCCTGACGGACTTGATACTGAAGTAGGGGAGCGGGGATATCGACTCTCAGGCGGCGAGAAACAGAGGATCGCCTTAGCTCGTCTATTGCTAAAGGCGCCGGACGTGGTAGTTCTGGACGAAGCCACCGCTCATTTGGACTCCGAATCGGAGGCAGCTGTCCAATTGGCGCTGAAGGCGGCCTTGGTGGGAAGAACCTCAATAGTGATCGCCCACAGACTTTCAACTATCAGAGAGGCTGACCAGATTTTGGTAATTTCAGAAGGGCGGATCGTCGAGAGGGGAAAGCACGACGAGCTCCTTGAACTCGATGGAGCTTATGCCGACCTCTATCGCACTCAGTTCCAAAATCAAGGAAGCGACGAGGTTTCAGAATCAGAGCAAGGGCAGATTGCCTAGCGGTGTCGCAAAAGATAGCCCACACCGAATTCAAACCAGCCACTCCGCAGACTTAGCACTACTGCGGTCCTAGTACAGATTCCGACGAGGTCAAGCCGTCAGCGACAAGTTCTCCACCTTCTGGGCTCGAACTCGGATCCGCTTGTTCACACTCCTCTACGTCGGATCCATGGAAATAGTAGATGTGATTGCGATTCGCAGTAGCTCTGACAAAGACGACCCCCAATACTATCGCAATTGCAATCACGTAATCTATTTGCGACCCAATCGCCTTAGGGCCATAGAAAACAAAGCCAAGCATGAATGCGAAAAACATGACGGAGGCAAGTCCAGAAAGCCACGTTAGTAACCGATGGTGGTGAGGGAAAGGACCACTATCGCTATCAGCTTTGTGAAACCTTCTGAGAAAAACAGTTGCCGTCACAGAATCTAGGAAAAATTCCAGGACTAAAAAGAAACCCGCCGCCGACAGTATCACGCCAAAAAAGGAGTTCAAGGAGGAAAAAAGCGTCTGCAGCATAGTGACGGTAAAGGCCGCACCTACCGTAACTAGGGTAGCAACACTAGGAGAAGAGCGCTTATTCGTTTTGGCAAAGCTAGCCGGTACCAGGCCTTCCCGCCCCATCGCATAAAAAGCCCTAATCAGGATAAATGACGTCAGCCAAAGTCCCCCGGCCGTCGAGGCGAGGACGGGAATCAAGATTAGCCACGGTGCTCCAGGAACAAGTCGGCTGCCCCACACCGCCATCGGATTGATCGATCCCGCCAGTAGGTGAAGGGGAGTTTCTGCAAACATCAATGGATAGATAAGCGCATAAAAGCCGAGCGCCATGAAAGCTCCGATGATCCCGCCAATACCTGGATCGGACTTAGGACGATGGGCCTCTTCAGAAGCATAACTATCTATTTCCCATCCATCGAGTATCGTTGCGGCCACAACCGCAGTCACTATCATTCCGCCAATCGGTGGCTTGCCAAAATGTACTGGCACTGAAATGGCGTGCCATCGAAGAATAGCGATCGCAACTATAGCTACTACTGAAATGAGTTCGACTGCCAAAAAGACCTGTGTCAACTTGGCAGTCGGACGAGCTCCACGCAAAAGGGGCACAAGGGCAAAGAGTGACCAGAAGAGCGACATACCCAGTTCAGCAAGGACGCTCGCCTTGTATCCAGGGAATAAAAGATTGAGGCTGTAGGTAGATGCTGGGATGATGATGGGCGGAATGGACGTAAAGTAGGCGAGAATCATAACCCACGCCTGGAAACGAGAGGCATTACCTCCAAGAATTCGTGCTGACCAGTGGTATGAAGCGCCGGCATGAGGGAAGTGTCGATTTAGAAGCCGGAATACAAAGGCGCCGATTATGAATGGGATAGCAATTAATCCTATTGCCGGCAATGTCCACAGGCCGGCGTTTGCAGCCATAACGCCACCGGTAGCGGCGATCGAAAAGAGGGGACCGACGCTTGAGACCGAAAGAGCAACGAGGTCACCGACGTGAAGCGACTGTTTGAGGCCCTGAGAATCATCCACAAGAGACGCCCTTTGGCTGACCTTCTTACTCAACCGCCCCGACAACAACACTCCCTGGAATCGACACTCACAAAATGCGAACTGTTTGCAATAACAACCAACCTAGTCCAAAATGCATTCCAATAGCCAGAGCTTCGATTCGAAAACTAGCCAACCGCGTGTTATTTGCAGGTGAGTTTTTTCATCCCGCCCCAAGTTGCAAGGAGCAAACACCAGATCTCCTAAATGGAAACTGTCGAATGCTACACAAATTTTTGATAGGGTAGACATTAATCGAATAGAAAACTTGTCTCGTCGCTGGAGAATGTTGCTTTGACACCAATTCATATGAAAGACCCGCTAGTAGCTGGAACGATTGAAATCAAAGGGAGCGGAGGGGACTCCATAGAGGCCTACTACGCATCACCGACCGGGGATGGACCGTACTCATCGGTAATCGTAATTCACCACATGCCCGGTTTCGATGATGCCACAAAGGAGATAACCCGTAACTTCGCCTACCACGGCTATCGCTCTATATGCCCGAATCTCTACTCTCGAGAAGCGCCCGGCGCAGCACCAGACGACGCTGCGGCAACGGCAAGAGCAATGGGGGGAGTTCCGGACGAGCGCTTCATTGGAGACGTCTCCGGAGCGGTCGATTTCTTGCGCTCCTTAGATGACAGCACAAAAAAAGTGGCTGTCATCGGCTACTGCTCGGGTGGCAGACAATCATTTCTGGCCGCTTGCAGCCTTCCGCTGGACGCAGCGATCGACTGCTACGGTGCATATGTCGTTGCAAGTCCCCCAGAGGGAGCACCGCTCAAAGTCGGGCCGATCTTAGACAAGGCGAAGGATCTCTCCTGTCCGCTGTTAGGTCTCTTCGGCGAAGAGGACAAATTTCCTACCCCGGAAGAAGTTGCAGAGCTGGATCGGACGCTTAAAGATCTCGGCAAAGAGCATGAGTTTCATAGTTACCCCGGAGCGGGCCACGCATTCTTCGCCCCGAACAGGCCGAGTTACCGCGTAGAGGCCGCTAACGACGGCTGGCAAAAGATATGGGCGTTTCTTTCCAAGAATCTTTAAACCGAGGATCCAATGTGTACCTATTTAACTGAAAAGGTCTCGGTAGTCGGATCCGGCAAGGGAGCAAATGGATGGTTCAAGGTCACAGATTCAAGTGTCTATTTCGACCATCCAGTCCATGCACCATTCGGACATAGTCTGAACTTAGACTTCCTGAATCCGGAGCTAGGTCCCTCGTATCGCCTAGCTCTAGAGTTGAATCCGGCCACAGCAAGGGCCTTAGCTCACGCAATATTGGATGTCCTCGACAAGATACCGGCTGCAGAACAAGACCTAACGCAAAGCATCACGAGCGATAGCTGACCGATTTTGTGGCCGACGATACTGCGGCGGGTGCCGTCAAGAAGATCTGGCCTACAAAACTTGGTTGGTTTGCGGTGCGAGCTTTTGGCAGCTCTAACTTTCCCTCGGCCTCAGTGGTCCATAGGCCGAGGTTTGTAGCCCAAGGAGCCTAGGGGTTTCCCGCCAGACGAGAACTTGGTCGGCTTGCGATCCCCAGGCCATGGGCGCTGAATCAGTTGCGTCCTCTTTGTACTACCAACAACCTAGATCCACGAGCAGCGCAGATCGCGTTAGTCGCCACGGCGTGGTCGGTCATAGCCAGCTTTAAACTGCAAAGAAACACGACCATTTTGTGCATGCATCGTGGTGTATCAAATTAATCCATCGCATTAGCCCCAGACTGCGAGTCGGTCGTCAAAAGCCGATAAACAGCCACGGAATTAGGCCACGATATTAACAATGTGATTCTCGTCGATTTCCTGAACTGCGCATATCAAAAATCGATCAGGCAGAATAACCGAAGCGTGATTTTCGCCAAGGTGATTGAGGTCATGGCCAACATAACTGAGGCTCGACAAATACTCACGCTGGTCAAAAGTAGAACAGTTCTTAACTTGACATAATATCTATTATCGGACATTAAGTTATGTCTGTTCAGGATCACTCTCACCGGGTGTTCCCGGGCTGTTCGCCGAATCGATAGAGATCAGCCGATTCTCTCGCCCATCAGGTATCCGCCACCAACAAGATGAACCTTCAGCAGGTTGGTTGTTCCTCCGACACCAAAAGGAAGTCCTAAGACCAAAACCACCAAGTCGCCCTCTTTGATGATTCCCATGCTTTGCGCAGCCCTGACGCTCTCATCCAACACTTTGTCTGTATCCAATGACTTCGAGACAATCGCCGGCGTTACGCCGAATGACAG
>JAJZCF010000106.1:0-4368 GCA_021846265.1 Actinomycetes bacterium
AAATCACCTACAAGATGGATGCGTTTCTCGTCGCCGCTGACAGGTGGTATCCATCGACCCATATCCATCACAGGTGTGGTTGCCACCCTGTCCCACCGACAAATTTAGCGAAACGGCTTGCATATGCTGCGTTTGACGCAGTAGTTGATCGGGACCATAACGCCGGACTCGATCTTTGTGACTGATCGGATTATGGAAGCCCTGATCCAGCTGGGGCCAATGATATCGTAGATACTCAGGCTGCGGGGATGGTGGTGCATACCCAGCAATGGAGCAGGGGTCAACTCGTGTTCTAATGAGCGACCGTAAGACCCATCCACAAAAGAAGGCCGGTCGTGGTGTGGCGAGAGTCGAACCCCAGAAGGGAAGAGAAACCTCGCAAGAGGAAACCAGATGAGTGATCGCTATAGGTCTCGTAGCGGCAATGGACCAAAATCATGCGCGAGTTGGTGGAATGGGCTTATATGAAGTTGAGGGGTCGCCGACCGTGACAGACCAGCTAATGCCTATTTATGTCCACCCTAAATTGCGAAATTGCTTGGTACTTCGCATTGACGAGGCGCAGGTAACCACAGATGTGCCGACTACCAGCAGCCAATCCCTCGATGGCTGCTGGTGAAGCGAGCTAAAATTCCAACCCACAGGGAGTTGAATTGGTCAATCTAGTTGCCTCTTTGCCGTTCTATTTCTTGCTCGGTCGCTCTGCACCAAGGAGGTCTTACGTATTCTCACTGACAAGGGAGTTACTTCCAGACATTCATCTTCAGCGATAAATTCCAGCGCCGCTTCCAACGTGAGTTTCTTGGGCGGAGAGAGCCTAACGAGCTCTTCGGAGGTGGATGATCTGATGTTGTTTAGCTTCTTTTCCTTCGTAGGATTGACATCCATGTCCTCGGTCCTTGAATTCTCTCCGATGACCATTCCCTCGTAAACGTCTTCACCTGGAGCGATAAATAACTGACCCCTGTCCTGCAGGTTGATCAGCGCATAGCCGGTGGATACGCCAATGCGATCGGCAACTAAAGAACCAGATGCCCTTGCCTTGATATCTCCAGCATGCTCTGAATACCCATCAAAGGCATGGTGGATTATTGCCGTACCTTTTGTTTGAGACAAGACATCGCTTCTCAGCCCGAGTAGACCCCTTGAGGGGATTCGAAATATTGCCCTGGTCCAGCCAAAACCGTTGGCGTTAATGGAAACTAGGGTTGCTTTTCTCGGTGACACGCACTGCGTTAAGGAGCCAAAATGCTCTTCGGGAATGTCTACTTCTAGTCGTTCGTAGGGCTCACACAATTTGTCGTTAATGATTCTCGTGATCGCTTGCGGCTTGCCGATTGTCAGCTCGAAACCTTCACGCCTCATCGTCTCTATCAGCACAGCGAGGGCGAGTTCGCCTCTGCCCTGTACTTCCCAAGTGTCAGTCCTGTCGGTGCCGAGCACCTTCAGAGAGACATTTCCGATTAATTCCTGGGTGAGCCTTGATCCGATTAATCTTGCGGTGACTTTGGTGCCCTCACGACCTGCCATAGGAGAGGAATTTACAGAAAATGTCATCGAAATCGCCGGTTCGTCGACGGTTATGGGGGGGAGTCTTATCGGATTGTCGGGATCAGAAATGCTGTCGCCTATGGAAACGTCTTCCAGTCCTGCAAAAATTGCTATCTCGCCAGGCCCAACCTCGTCGACAGACTTTCGATCAAGATTGTCTGGCACGAAGAGTTCGACGATACGAACCCTCTTCATGTCGGAATCCCTAGGGAACCAGGCGACCTGCTGCCCTTTTTTCAACTTTCCACTGCTTATGCGAGATATTGCAAGTCTTCCCAAATAGGGGCTGCCATCGATGTTTGCGACCATCGCTGAAAGTGGCATTGACTCTTCGTACCTTGGAGCCGGAACATCGGCCTTTATGGCATCAAAAAGTGGAGTGAGATCCGTGCCATGTTGGTCCGGATCCAAACTTGCCCAGCCATTTCGTCCGGAGGCATAAAGGGTGGGAAATTCGATCTGGTGCTCATCGGCTTCGAGGTCAAAGAAGAGTTCCAGCACTTCGTCCAAAACCTCTTTTACCCTAGCATCGGGACGATCTACCTTGTTGAGGACGGTAATTATGGGAAGTTTCAGATCAAGGGCCTTCCTTAATACAAAACGGGTTTGTGGAAGTGGTCCCTCTGCGGCATCCACGAGCAGCACTGCTCCGTCAACCATGAGAAGTCCGCGTTCCACCTCTCCTCCAAAGTCAGCGTGTCCAGGTGTGTCGACAATGTTGACCCTCAAACCATGCCAGTTGATTGCAATGTTTTTGGCGAGGATCGTGATTCCCTTTTCGCGCTCTAGATCCCCTGAATCCAGCACCCGATCCTGGACCTCTTGGTTATCTCTAAAGACTCCGGACTGCTTGAGCATTGAGTCCACTAGTGTTGTCTTACCATGGTCTACGTGGGCAATTATGGCGATGTTTCGCAGATCTTCCCTGACGGGCACTTTTCTCCTAATTGATATGGGCACTTCGCGCAAATTGACTAGGAGTACCTAGCTTGGAGTTGCGCTTCGTCGCCTAGTTTTCTGGCGTAACCTTCTTCGAGGTACGCTCAAATTCGCGTTCGACGTCATCCCATGTTATTAGGTCTGGGTCAACCCCAAGCTCTTCGTCTCTATTGGCCCTAAGCAGGATGCCAATTGCAGCCCCCCAGAACACAAGCAGAGAGAAGATTTTACCAACCGCTCCTGCCAGTTGTTGGTCGGCAACAGCAGAGATTCCGAGCGCAGCAGCAGTTTTTGCATACATCGGATAAAAGGAGTGCTTTGAAAAAACCAACACTATCGCGGGAACATTGGGAAGAAGACTTTGAGTAAATAGGTAGGCTATCCGGCCAGCTGTTGTCAGCTGACGAGTGCCTGGTAGCAGCTTAAGTGCCGGTATCCACATGATTGCAGCGGCGAGACCTATCCAAAGATGAATGAGGTCGTGAGTTAGCCAAAAACTCGCTTCCGCCGAAACTACTGGTGGAAGCATTGTCGAAACCATCGTGAATGCGAAGATGACGGTTGCTACGAAGGACCTAGTCAACTTAGAGAGGGTCCAGTCTAGAAAACGCGGCTTGGTCAGTCTCCCAAAGACCCACCGGGGAGTCCCTAGTAGCATCAGCGGGACCGCAATCAAGGCGATGTAGAGATGTTGCATCAGATGGGCGAGGATTGAGTACTTGTCAGCGAGGTCGGCAAGCGGCCAAGAGTTTGCGAAGTAGAGTGTTAACGCCCCCAAGGTGAAGTAAAACTTCTCCCGAGTGGTACTCGCCGCCCAAAAAAGCCGATTCTTCTCCGCTAACCAGCCGACCTCATCCTCATCCTCATCCTCATCCTCGTCAATGTAGATTTCCGGCAGGTCGTCGGGGTCGGTAATATATCTATTGTCGATGGTGTCTCTGTATGCCTCGGCATCGCTCTCCGCTGCATGAGGCACCTCCAACTCATTTCGCTTGCTATTCGAAGGGTGCGCTGCGACGTGCAACGAAGGGTCAATCTCCTTGCCGTGATGAGCAAGCACCGTGTAGTAAAGGAGAAATGCAGCGCATGTGATGATCAGGTCCAAGAGGTGCAGATTGTACGGGAGTGAAAACTTGGCAGTTGGGTGGCTCGCAGCCACTAAGAAAAGCAACCTCAACCCCCCCTTTTTTTTCTAGATGTATAACCACATCGTATTTCAAAATTCGAATGAAAACCATAACGAGGCTATATTTATACTTGAAATTTGCTTGCCGTTCCACGCTTGCTTCAGGGTCGGGAGCGGGGTTGAAGGGGAAGGGTTCCCGAAAGTTGATCAACCTAATATGTGAGGGTTCCTCGGGTTTGTTTTGTTCGGACTAGCAATCCCTCCCGCTTTCCATGTTCAACCAATCCCCAAAATTCTCATCTGGCGTCGCTAGATACCGAATTTGCACTACCCCTGCGCTTTGCTATAGGTATAGGTGGATCCCTTAGAGGCTGCACTTTTGATGTTGCCTACGACGACTGTTGCGTTGAAGTTCAGCTTCTTCAGCCCAGATGACTTTGCGATCGATGGCGCTACGAAAGATAGCGTCGTGTCAGATGAGACCTTTGGCGTGGTACTGAGGGAGTAATTTCCATCTGAAAGTATTACCTTCGTTGCTCCAGTAAAACCAGCACCTGTAAGTAGCACGGTGTTTCCTCCTGCTACTCTGCCGGAGTTGGGGGATACCTTTGTGATGGTTGGTGCACTATAGGTATAGGTGGATCCCTTAGAGGCTGCACTTTTGATGTTGCCTACGACGACTGTTGCGTTGAAGTTCAGCTTCTTCAGCCCAGATGACTTTGCGATCGATGGCGCTACGAAAGATAGCGTCG
>JAJZCF010000106.1:4468-7037 GCA_021846265.1 Actinomycetes bacterium
AGACCTTTGGCGTGGTACTGAGGGAGTAATTTCCATCTGAAAGTATTACCTTCGTTGCTCCAGTAAAACCAGCACCTGTAAGTAGCACGGTGTTTCCTCCTGCTACTCTGCCGGAGTTGGGGGATACTGCACCTACGCCGAGCTTTGAAAATGTGTAGCGGTCCGTTGAATGAGGCTTGGTAGGAAATTGTCCGACCATAACAATTATGTCAGTCGGGATAGAGAATTTACCGCCCGGAAGGTGATCTGCCATCTTCGGCGTCGTAAGGACTATCTTTTGATCGCTAAGAGCTGCAAAATGTGCGGGAACTCCGACCTTTTTTGAATCGTAAACGAATAATACGGCAGTTACCTGCTTGAAGTCCTGACCAACTAAAGCAACGTGGGTTCCGCCATTAACTGAACCGTTGCTAGGCGTAGCCTTTGTAAGTTGTAGATACTCAAAGGTATAGTGATCTTCGGTAATCTTGGGACTGTGCTCTTTTTTAACGAATACAACTAGATCCGTGAGAATCTTGCTTGAGCCGGCACTAATAACGTTTGTTGCTTTAGGTGTTGTCACAACAATGGTCTTGTCATTAGAGACGGAAAAGCTAAGAGCTGCAACCGGCGGATCAAGCGACGGTGGAGAGGTATTCGGTGCGAATTCAACTTTCGTTGCGTTTTTGAAGCCTGCTCCAGTGACAGTGATCTTGGTGCCGCCTTGGGCTAATCCAGATTTGATGCTGAGCCCCGTTACGATCAGCTTCGAAAACTCGAATTGATCGCCAGCAACAGTATCGCTCTTCTTGGACCCTACACTAACGACAACGTCCGAGGTCATTTGGTAAGTACTTTTGGATATCTTGCTGGTAATCGACGGTGTCTTCGCAGAAATCGTTGTATCGTTTACTACCGAAAAGGATTGAGCCGCGACAGTGCTGCCATTCTGGAGTACAAAGTCAACCGCCGTCGCCCCTTTAAATCCAGATCCAGTAAGCGTCACACTTGAATTTCCGGAAATAAGCCCAGCAGAGGGTGTCACCGCATTGACTACTAGTTGAGTTTGGCGACTGTAAATTATTGTCAGAGTTTGCACTTCCCCGGTTTTGGTATTTGTGTAGGTCGTAGTTAGTGAAAGTTTCGTGGCCTGATTTGAAACCGTGCCAGTCGTGTGGATTTCAACGTGGCCACTACTTGTATCGGGGAAGGTCACCGTATCGCCGCTTATTGTCCCAGCTCCGTGGGTACCAGTGGGCCCCACGTTCGAAAAGGCTCCCGTTGTAAAATTCTCAGTATTTATGGAAACGACATGTCCAATTATGGACTGTAAAATATTTTTAAAAGAACTGTTGCCTCCAACCGAGACAATTTTCCACTTGCCAATTATGTTCACGGGCTTGGTACTTGCTAGCGCGGGTTCAGCCCCTGGAAGAAGCACGCTGAGAGCAAACAACGCGAGTAAGGCGCCTCGAACGACTATTTTCGGGATGCTGGTCAGAGCATTACAATTTCCAGAATAGTTACTGAGGTTCTTCACTATTTTCCTTTTAAATAAATTGGTCAAATTAGCTAGCGGATCTCCGGTTCTAGGCATTTTTCCGAAAAAAGAAAAAGGTCTGGATCTGAAAAACATTTAAATTCCTGAAGGCCACCACCGCGACCTCGACTTTCAACGGAAAAACCAATTGACTTCGGTCGATTTCCCCCTCGGGAGCCTGCCAATAAAGTTGTCACTTTTGTACAATCTAAGCTACCTTTTTTGCTTGCCCTTTGATTCATTTTCAACCGACTCATTTGTAAGGAGAATCGATACCTCTGATAGTGGATTCCAGTCTCTGCATCTGCCCTATATCTGACCGACTCGAAGAGGTAGGTATTACGCTCTCGGTTGGCTCCAAGGGGGATTCATGTGATAATGCCCTAGCCGAGAAAGTTAATGGACCTTACAATACCGAGATGGTTTAGCGCAGCAAATTTTTCGAAGGAGTGGACGGTTTCGAATGGGCCACACTTCTGTATGTCGACTGGCTCAATAACCGTCGGATCCATGGATCGATTGGAATAGTTACACTTGCAGAGTTTGAACTTAACTACTACGCTCAAATAAACCTTGGGAACAGACTGGTTTCTAAGTAATGGAGGGCGCGGTCAACCGGTCATTGCAACAGCGCTGGTTATGGTAGCCAGCAGGTGTAAGAGACGGAGACCGAATGCCAGGAGTACGTTTGTGTTCTGAAGAACGCGAAACCATAGCGCTCGGGCTTGCTCGACAAGAGTGTTTCTCGGAAATTGCACGAAGGATGAAACGGCCAACTTCCACCATCTCCCGTGAGGTCAATCGTTGCGGTGGGAGATTCAAGTACACGTCATCATCGGCACAGCGTATCTCGAAGCTTTGTGGGCGTCGACCCAAGGTAGTCAAGCTCGTCTCCAACCCCACCTTGGCTGCTTTCGTGGAGGACGGACTCAAGAAGCGGTGGTCTCCGGCTGAGATCCACGCAAGACTGATCATTGACTTCCCAAATGATTTGGAGATGCGTGTGTCTCACGAGACGATCTACACCTCTTTGTACCTCCAAGCCAAAGG
>JAJZCF010000107.1 GCA_021846265.1 Actinomycetes bacterium
AACAATATTTGAAACTGAAAGCTCGCATAGTTGCGCCTGCGGCGTTGCGAAACGCCGGAAATCTTTTTGTCATTCCAAGTAGCTTCAGAAAGGCCCACACCCGCAAAACAAATAAGCCTGGACAATTCCAAACTCTGCCCCTTAGTCTTTGCGACCGAAACATCCTGCAACCCTAACGACTCAAAAAAGGCGACGGATAGCTCACCAATCCAATTAAATGCAACAAGAACATCGTCCTCCCATAGCCGATCATCCGGTCGGATAAACAGATGTGCCCATAGCTGTGCTTTGGGCTCAACTATGACAGCTCCGCCTCCAGAAGACCGCTTGGCAAGTTCAAAACCTTGTGAGCGGAGAATGGATCCATCAAGTAAGTCCGCCTTCTGCGCAGCCCCGAGGACCACGGACCTCGCAGTTGGCCTACAGAATAACAGAACCCGGCAATCTTGGTCGTTAGGTTCAAAATCGTGACACACCTGTGCGGGTGCATCCGCGACCAAAACCCGCCATCTCTTCGTACTCATCGAGATCAGACTAGGCCGATTGTGCACCTTGCAAGTACTGCATCCAATCCGGTTGAGTTGAGCCGATTGCGATCAGCCAAGCACGACCTCGTGGGGCCATCGGCCTAGACCTAAGTACAAAATTAGTCTCAGAAAGCAATCGGTCTTCTTTTCGCGAATTGCAGTTCTTGCACGAAGCGACGACATTGTCCCAGCTGTGCGATCCCCCCCTCGATCGCGGAACCACATGGTCAACATTTTCCGCTTGGGCTCCACAATACTGACAGCGATGATTGTCCCGAGCGAAAATTGCCCTCCTGGAGAGGGCAATTCGGGAAGGAAACGGTACCCTGACGAAGTGCGTTAGCTTCACTACCGATGGCTCAGGAAACGCATATCGTTCCGACCTAAAGACATTTTCTGTCGCATGCAATAGTTCGGCCTTATCGTTCAGTACCATCACAAGCGCCCTTTGAGAGGTGACTACACAGAGAGCTTCGTAGCTTGCATTAAGTACGAGAGCCCTGGACACCGATCAGAAACCACAACTCTTTGATTCCGAGTCTGCCAGGAGACCTGAGGGGAGAGTGCTCCCTGCACGCCACCGCAAAGCGGCCTCTCTGAGTCCGCGACTCAGGTATTGGTAATGCCAATCCACGAGTTAAATCATAGCTAATAAGAGTGCTTACGTCGAGCGAAAACGCGCCAAATAACCCGATTCAAAAAGTATTCGAACCATCCCGATTAGCTTGCCATGGAAATCAGCCGCTCTGAAATAAAGATCCCCTAGTGTTCTTTCAGCACAAACACCCTTTGAACGAGCGAGCTAGCGAAAGCGGCGCTGGTCAAAAGACCAGCTCATGAATGCTAACAAGTCCTTACCCCTCACGATCGAATCCGGTTGGTAGGTCTCTTTGCGAAATCTCAAATAGTCCCTCAACTCTCGAGGCTTGCCCCTGATCACCGCCTGAACAAAAAGTCCAGACCATACGAGGATCTCAAAAGAAGCCTTTAGGAGATCAGTCATCGCTAATTGACTACGAATCCTAGAAGTCATTTCAGCGTCCCGGCGATTCGTTCCATGGACCAGCATCAAGGCGAGGTTCCTTTGCCAGACCAAGCACTAATTCGCCGAGGATATTCTTCTGAATTTGAGAAGTACCTGCGTAGATCGTGCCAGCCCTAGCGTTTAGAAAAGTTCCCACCCAGGACCAAGAGGAATTAGGCGCTCCTGGTTGATCAGTCTGAAAAGCGCTCGCCGGCCTCCTGCCACTTGGCGTAAGCGCGCCAGGACCCAAAATATCGACAGCGAGTTCGGTCACCTTCTGATGATATTCACTCCAGTAAAGCTTGGAGATCGACGACTCGGGGCCTGGAGATTTGCCAGAGATAAAGTTCGTCAGGGATCTATATCCTAAATAACGCATAATCTCAACTTTTGAGTAGCACCATGCGAGCCTGTCCCTAATAACCGGGTCGCTGGTCTTGCCGTTCGACTTTGCCAAAGTGAAAAGTCTGTCCAACTCGGTACGAAACAAAATCGATGCAACCGCCGCGGCCTCTCCCCTTTCAAAGCCCAAAAGGGTCATCGCTACCGCCCATCCTCCCCCAATCTGCCCGAGAACATTTTTTGAATCTGTCCTTGCATCGCTGAAGAAGACTTCGTTGAACTCAGAATCACCTGAAATCATCTTGATCGGCCGGACCTCGACGCCTTTTTGATCCATCGGAACCAGCAAAAATGTAATTCCCTTGTGTTTTGGCTGCGAGGGATCGGTCCTAGTCAAGACGAAGATCCAATTGGCGAGGTGGCCAGCCGATGTCCAGATCTTCTGTCCATTGACTACCCACTCATCTCCATCCAGATCGGCTCGGCATCCCAAATTGGCCAAATCCGATCCAGCATTGGGCTCAGAGTAGCCTTGACACCACCTATCTTCACCGGAAAGAATTCTGGGGAGAAAGTGCCTCTTTTGCTCCTCAGTTCCCCAATGGATAATCGTGTTGCCAACCATCTGGATGCCGAAAGGATCGTTTGGTCCCCCGGTTGGAACTCCAGCTAAAGCAAACTCTTCCGCCAAGACGACCTGCTCAAGAGCGCTAAGTCCCGCCCCACCAAACTCCTTTGGCCAAGAAAGCGCTAGTAGGTTGTTTTCATAAAGAGTATTTCTCCACTCGCTAGCAAAACTAACAGCATCATCCCGATCTAAAGAACCGATGCCCTTCCAATCCGGTGGGAGCTTCTCTTCTAAAAAGCCTCGTATCTTGGCTCTATAGACATCTGCCTCTGGAGGGTAACTAATCTGCATAGACTAAAAGTTACCAGCCAAGAATCTCCAATACTCGTCAGTATGAACCCAAAGTAATGGAGCGCAACCTAAGCAACTTTGAGGTAAGGGCTACGCTTCTTTTGGCTCCACCAACTGCCCGCGCCGCATTCGATCAATTGAAACACCAAGATGCTAAAGCCCGGCCCTTAAAAATCCGAGTGCTGCGGCGCCCAGCAACGGCGAGTTAGATCCATGAAGCGTTGGCTTTACGCTAATAGAGGTTGCAAATGCTATCTTGTGGGTAGATCGTGCGACTTCTTGAATCTCCTCAAGAAAATCCTGGCCGAATCCCAGGGCAACCGAGCCAGCCAAAAAGAAATCTTCGACATCAAGCAATGATGCAACGCTAGCGATTCCTCGCCCTAGAGCCAAAGCGACTTCGTGTCTTATTTCTTCGGTGGCCTCACTCGCCGGTCGGCGACTAATTCGCTCGATGGCGAGTCCGGATGCGTGGGCTTCCAGACATCCTCGCCCTCCACAGGTGCACAAGTTGCCATCGGGATATACCTGAACATGGCCAATGTGTCCGGCATTGCCAGACTTTCCATTTAAGAGCCTCCCACCTGAGTAGATACCACCTCCAACTCCGGTCGAAACTACCATGGCTACAAAATCATCGAGTCCAATCCCGTAACCAAACCTTGCCTCACCGACTGCCAAGGCCTTTGCGTCGTTTTCTACAAAAACTTCGACAGCTAGCTCTGCCTTGAGGCGACTGGCAAGTGGGAAGGATCTCCAGGCCGGAATATTTAATGGGGACACGGTATCTTGATCCATAGGGCCACCACATCCCACTCCCGTTACGACGAACCTGCCGCCTTCCAGCTGAGCTATCAGCCCCAATAAAGCGCCAAAGAGTTCTTCTGGGTCCGAGGTCACCGGAGTTGCGATTTGGCGAGACTCGACGATTTGACCTTCGAAAGACACCAAGCCCACCGCAATCTTGGTCCCACCTATATCTATCGCTAAGCAGCTCGGTGCGTCGCCGCTAGTTGACCGGGCCAAGATTTTGATTCGCCTCCAGATCGGCCAAGGAGTCCTTTAGAAATTTAACCCTCGCGGTGAAAACGGTTTTTCAGCTTATTCTGCAGGTCGGAAACCGAACTTTGAACCCCATTGGCCTTCATATTGCTGGAAATGTCCTGCCAACCGGCCCGTCCCATCTTGCGAAGGTTCTCTTCAAAATATACCGCCGAACCTAGCATGACCAAAAAGCCGAATATTCCAAGCCATACCGAAGTGGTAAAAGTGCCGACGGTAAAAATAAGACCGAGGACGAAAATGACCCCTGCCCATTTGAGATTCCTCCCAGCGTGTCGATAGACGGTTTCAGAACGAACCCTGTCTGCGAAGGCAGGGTCGTGATCGTAGAATGTCTTCTCGATCTCTTGGAGAATCCGCTGCTCTTCTTCAGAAAGCGGCACAACCTCCCCCTTCTATACGACTCTGGAACAAATACCCACATCCATTAATCTACGCTCGGAAGTTATCGACATCTTCAACTCGGTCCTAAATCGAACCAAAGCTAGACATCTACATCTTACTCCAAATCGAATAAATTGGCCTGATCAATTTTTACCAACCGACCTCCTTTGACTCAACTAGGCGACGTCACCTTCAGTGCGCGTTCATCTTTTCGATTAATAAGATCAATCTTAAACGGCGCTTACCTGGAAGCCACGCCAAGTTGAAGGTTTCGCCTTGCAGTCACCGGCTAGCCCAATAAATCACATTTCATTCGAAATGACAAGCGGCACTCCGGCAATCGTTGCATCATGTCAGAAAAACACTGGCCAATAGAGCAGTCCGTCCAAAAGTACAGCAGCTTATCCTTTCGAGCTAACAGCCAAAGTAAAAGCAGGCCAAAACGGGTAATCGAAGCCGGCTCGCCAAATCCTGGCTCACCAATTCTGGCTGCGCTTTCTGATTGTCACAAATAAGGTGACTGGTCCGGTCAGCGCCACCCATGATAGGCCAAGATCAACCTCCACCCTGAACCATCCTAAAGCTCTCCGCATATCGAAGCTTTGATCCCCTCGCAGCTTCCTCGGCCCTATTTGACAGTGCCTGACCCAACCAGAGTTCGCCATATTCGACCTGGCTCGAATGCATGGCCACAGCCTCAATTTTCTCACTAAGTCCGGAAGCTATGTCAACGATCACATCAGGAGTATTAGTCGCAGATAGTAACGCCATCTGAACCGCATGCGCAGGCAAAGAGTCGGGAAAGTAACCGTCTAGCCGCGCTGCCGGAAATGCCGCATCAAGACAAGCCATCCCTATCTCCCGATGATCCCGGTGATTAAAAAAACCGGACCCAAAAAAGACCGTCGTAGGGTCTGGACATAGGAGCACGTCAGGTCTATGATCCCTAATCTGGGCTGCTAGTTTTTTTCTAAGTTCAAGGTCATTGCTAACTTCACCATCAGGATAACCTAAAGCCACCAGCTCCTTGACGCCCATGTGGTGTGCGGATCTATCCGCCTCCTCTGCCCGCAGCTTTATCTTTTCTGAAGTCGACAACAAACTCCTGTTGTGCGCACCCTTATCTCCTAGGGTACAGACGACCAGCCGGATGATAGAATTGGCCTTAGCCCAAGTCGCAATAGTTCCTCCACAAGAGATTTCAGCGTCATCTGGGTGTGCATAGATCGCAAGCACACGCAGCGGCACATCTTTAAACACTCTCAATGAAACCTACGCCTAAGGTGCATTAGAGATTACCTGACATGCTCGATCTATAGATGAATCATCGAGATCCTTGTGAGTAACCAACCTAAGCTTGCCCGGACTGATAGTCCCAGCCAAAATAGCATTCTTGTTCAAATGGTCTAGAAAACTGTTCGGGTCCTTGTGATCGAACACGACAATATTCGTGCTCACTGACACCACATCCAGGCCGCAATCGGGGTATCTTTCACTCACCGCCAACGCTAGAACCTTAGCGCGCCGATGATCCTCAGCTAATCGCTCGACCATCGTCTCAAGAGCGACAATCGCCGCAGCGGCGATGACCCCCGCCTGCCTCATCTGCCCGCCAAGGATCTGTCGTTCAACTCGGGCCCTCGCTATGAACTCATCTCCCCCAGCGAGAATCGAACCTACTGGAGCAGAAAGTCCCTTCGAGACGCAGGACATTACAGAATCGACCTTTGAGGTGTATTCGATCGGCTTAACTCCACTAGCAATCGCTGCATTAAATAGGCGCGCACCATCCATATGAAGGGGAATTTTGCCGATGGCAGATTTAAGTTCAGCCAGATGATCGATTTTCCAAGGTCTCCCCCCAGAGGGCATATGGGTATTTTCTACACAGACCAGCGAAACATCTAATCCGAAATGCCTCTGGATCAGCAGTTCTTCACAAAGATCCCCGACTTGAAGCTCTCCGTCGACCTCCCGAATCAAGCCAAACTGGATGTTCGAATTCTTCGCTGCTCCGGCCCGCTCAAACTGGACGAGATGCTGATTCTTTCCCGCTAGCACTACACTTCCGGGTTGGGTCCAAGTCCGCAAAGCGACTTGGTTCGCCATGGTACCAGAGGGAACATAAAGTGCCGCTTCCTTGCCAACTATTTCTGCGTAAAGCTCCTCGAGCCTCCTTACCGTCGGGTCTTCTCCATAGCGATCATCACCAACTTCGGCCTGGGCCATAGCCTTACGCATCTCCGGCGTTGGCTTTGTCACGGTATCCGAGCGTAAATCAATCAAATCCAGTGCTTGAGACATACCTACGACGTTAGCACGGGCCAAATCGAACTATAACTCCCCCTAACCTTGAGGGGGTGACAACAAACGCTGAGCTCCTCGAACTAGCGACACGACTGTCGATCAAAGCCAAAGACCTAATAATCTCCCATGGTTCGCCCCAGGAGATTGTGGCCAAATCGTCGCGCTCTGACGTTGTAACAGAAGTGGACAAATTAGTTGAAAAAATGATCCGCTCAGAACTGCAATTGGCTCGGCCTGAAGATTCGATTCTTGGCGAAGAACAAGCGAGCCATCAAGGAGAATCAGAGTTTACATGGGTAATCGATCCGATTGATGGAACTACTAACTTCGTCTACGACATCCCCAACTTTGCAGTATCAATCGCCGTACTTCGCTCTAACCAAAGCGTCGCTGGTGTTGTTTATGACATTGGAAATGATGACCTGTATCGGGCCGAGAAAGGAGCCGGGGCTACCAGAAACGGAAAGCA
>JAJZCF010000108.1:0-2477 GCA_021846265.1 Actinomycetes bacterium
AGCAGGAGTTTATATCCATCTTGGCTGACAAGATAGCTAGAACAAGCGCTGTGTGGTCCGGGGTAAGAACCGGAAGACCCCAAAATGGTCAGCTTCACATTTGACCCCCGTATCGCTCGCTATACCTGATAGTGCGCCATTTTAGCTATCCGCTCAAGGATGGGATTGTCCGTGGAGAGTCCCTGTCTTCGCCTGTTCTTAAACAATACATAGGCGGATAGTTCTGCTAGATTTTTTCTTGTGCACCCTGGGGCTCTTGAACTTTTTTGGTTCCCTTTCGGATTCGTCGCCATCATAGCAGCCTGCTCCTTGCTATTTATCAGCAGGTACCGACACTACGTCCAAAGCCTTAGAGATCGTCGGGCTCAAAGCGCCTGCTATGACATAGCGCTCACCCTATCCTCCCTAGCTGGAGGCCCAGTCCCGGTCAGAATTACGAGTGTAGTTTCCGACAAATCAGCGGTCTTGATTGGTTATTACCGATGCGAAACCACCGTCGAGGACAATCCAACGTCCGAAATAGAAAGGTCGACGCTTTTAGCATGGCTGCCAGATGGAGAACCTCTGGCACTCACAATTTTAAATCGATGGTCTGTAGATAACAGTCAGATTTTAATGCACCTGAACCCTTCTGAGAAGGTCCTTCAATTCGAAGGTAGAGCACTCGGTGACACCGTAGAACTTGCCCTAGTTCCGACGCCCTGAGTCTGACATGGTTGTCTATTAACCCAAAGGTCGACCTAGAATTTACCTGTGGCGGTTGACGTTGGTTATGTTGTGGCGTTTGGAGGCGGCATTGTCTCCTTTCTTTCGCCATGTGTCTTGCCGCTAGTTCCAGCCTATCTTTCAGTTGTCACGGGATTGGATTCCGGCGAGTTGACTCAGCCGGGATCAAAGAATTCTGCTCATATTGCGAAGTTCACCGGCCTATTCATTCTTGGCTTCGGACTGGTATTCGTGCTCCTGGGCCTTTCGGCGTCTGCCGTTGGCAAGGCTCTGACGACGTATCACCAGACGATGACTAGGATTTCTGGCGGCGTCTTGATCCTTTTGGCCCTTTTCCTGCTGGGTTCGCTGGTCTTAAGGCTCCCCTCTATCTACGGAGAGGCACGCTTTCACCCCAACTTAGATCGATTCGGTCCATTTGCCGCGCCAGTTGCAGGAGTGGCTTTCGGATTTGGTTGGACACCATGTATCGGTCCAATATTAGGTTCAGTTTTGGCCATGGCGGCTACACAAGGGCAACTGGCCCGTGGAGCAATACTGCTCGCCCTCTACTCTCTCGGGCTTGGTATACCGTTTTTGATAATGGGTTTGGCTTTTGGCAAGTTAACGGGCGCACTTGGCTGGATCAAAAGACACTTTAACGCTTTGACTTTGCTGTCGTCACTGGCTCTGCTGGGCTTTGGAATTCTTTTGCTCTTCAACAAGTTCACGCTCGTAACTATTTATCTTGAGCATTTTATGCAAGCCGTTGGCCTCGGAAGACTCGTGACGCTCGGCTAGTTATCGGCCTATAACCCCCCTCGCCCCTCATAACCCAACCTTTGGATATTCGCCGCCATGGCTAAGGTGCCAAATCACAACCGTCCTTATCGGTAAGCATTGGCCTTAGGCCGCCCACAACGCCAGCGATCCGCCCGTCTATAAGTTGAGCATGGCTTGAGAGTCGGCGCTTTTTGGGCACACTGCACAAATTGCACAAATTGCACTATGGGGTACTAATGCACCGAACGATCGCCCAAGTTGCACTCGAGTGGTGACGCGCTCGAAGTTAATCGCGGATGCACAACGGAGGCCTCTCTAGCAATTGATTGTCGAGCATGCTATACAATCAGTATCCTTGGAGGCCGACTGGTGCCCTCCCTGGTCTAACCGCCAGTCCGCATGCCGCCCTTTCAGCCATTTGTTGCTTCCACAACCGAGTTCCAGCTCAAAGCGTCTATAGTGGATAGCGATTAGACCTCGAAGCGACTGAGTGCTTCTGATGGCAAAGTTAAGTTAGGGAAATTAGAAATGCGTAACTTTAATGAGGACTTCAAGCTGAGTTTCATTGTGTTGCCATTTTCTGGCCGCGAACTTTAGCGGATAATAGTTCTCTAGAACCTCTTGACTTCCGCCGGTGCAATACGGCGAGACCTTTTACCCAATCCAATATTCATTTCAACCACACCCAGCCCTTAACCGGCGCCACATGGAGTTCGAAAGTTGTCGACCAAAATCAATAATTTAAGTAAAAATCAAAGACAGGTGTCCCTGGTAGCACTGTCTGAATTTGCCTCAGTTTCGGCGTCGATGGGACTGCCGGTTGCCGTTACGTTCGCCATTTTGGATCGCGGTGGATCCGCATCTCAGGTAGGGCTGGTTTTAGCTGCGGCCTCCTTCACTTTTATTATCTTCTTGCTTATCGGAGGCGTAGTCGCCGATAGAAGATCGCGCAAACTAGTGGCCATGGCTTCCGACCTTTCAAGGACACT
>JAJZCF010000108.1:2577-7021 GCA_021846265.1 Actinomycetes bacterium
ATACTCGTACTCGCCTCTGTTCTGGAAGGCATCATCTTCTCCTCCTTCGAGGTAATTTGGAGTACCCTACTTCAAAGCAGCATTCCAAAAGAGGCTCTTGCTAGGGTAACCTCCTTAGACTGGATGGGTTCGACTGCTACCCTTCCGCTGGGAGAACTCCTAGCATCGCCGGAATCGAGAATCTTCGGTGTATCGGCAACTCTCTTCGTTGCCGCCGCTGCCATTGTTGTGGGAAATCTGGGGCTACTCATGGCACGGTCAATCCGCTCAGTGAGACAGCCATGAGCAGTTCAGAGCGTATCCAAACAATCGAAGCTTGCTATGTATTAATTTGATACATGTAATACATGCTTACATCCATAACTTCTGACAGTGTTAGTGATATTGTTGAGCTATGAAGGTCGCGATTTTTCCGTCATGCATAGTCGATACCATTTTTCCCGAGGCTGGTGCCGCTGCGATACGTCTTTTGGAGAGGCTCGGGGTTGACGTCGACTTTCCACTTGAACAGACCTGCTGTGGGCAAATGCACCTCAACACAGGATACGAATCGAGGGCTAGAAAGCTTGCACAGAAACACCTTTCGAGTTTTAACCAATACGACTGGGTTATCGGGATTTCTACGTCATGCACCACTATGGTTAGGGAGTTCTACCCTCAACTCTTAGGAGCTACCACCGCAGAAGTTGGCGGGAGCGGCAAGTTTCTCGAGCTGAGCGAATTCTTGCTAGATGTTCTTGGAATCACAGAATTGGAAGGTACCTTCGCAAAAAAGGTGACATTCCACACGAGCTGCCATTCATTGCGTGGGATACATCTCGGCGACAGGCCCCAGAGGCTGCTAAGCATGTTGGAGGGAATCGAGCTCATTCCCCTTCCAAAATCCGACTCATGCTGCGGATTTGGTGGAACCTTTTCAATCAAGAATTCCGCCATCTCTACGGTGATGATGGAGGAGAAGCTTGCGAACGTCTACTGGACAGGAGCAGAAGTTCTGACAGCCGCTGACTCGTCGTGCTTGATGAACTTAAGCGGAGGGATACAAGCCGCCAAGAAGCAACTAGCGGTGATGCACTACGCAGAAATACTTGAAGTAGCCACTCGCCATTCACAAAAGAAATTATTGAACCATTCGGGGGAAAAGTGAGCAAGACCTCTAGCACCGTCCACGGACCAAACGGGAGCATCCCTAAGGCCAATACCTGGCTCTTGCGCACGGAACATCATGGCGAGGAACGGGGTCGAACTTATTTTAAATCTCGCTCCACTAGGGAAATCCGCAACCTCCAGATGCGGAAAAATATAAGTCACGCCACCACGACTATCAGGGAGAAGCGGAAAAAAGTAGTCTCCGAAGTTCCCAATTGGGAAGATCTCCGAACCCGCGCATCCCAGATCAAGCAGCACACCCTTGCCAACCTTGACGTCTACCTCGAGGAGTTTGAGCGCAATGTTACCAAGGCCGGCGGCAAAGTGCATTGGGCTAGGGATGCTGCCGAAGCGAGGGAAATTGCACTCGAGCTGGTACGCGAATCCGGGGCTTCCTCTGTAATCAAAGTTAAGTCAATGGTCACCGAGGAAATCGGCCTAAATGCCTATTTGTCAGAGAACGGGATTGAGGCCACCGAGACCGATTTGGCCGAGTTGATTTGCCAGTTGGCCGGGGATGAATCTTCGCACATTCTGGTTCCTGCGATTCATCGTAATCGGGTAGAGATTCGGGATATTTTTGAGGCAACATTCGCACAAAAGGGCTCGCTTGAAGCCGATCCTCCGAAGATAGCTGAGGCGGCGCGCAAGCACCTGCGAGAGAAGTTTTTGCGCTCTACGGTCGCAATTAGCGGCGGCAACTTCTTGGTAGCGGAGACCGGGTCGGTGGCTATAGTCGAGTCCGAGGGAAACGGACGAATGTGTCTAACGCTACCCAACAACGTAATAAGCATCGTGGGGATTGAAAAGGTCATTCCGACCATGGAAGACCTGGAAGTCTTTTTAACCCTCCTCCCCCGTTCGTCAACAGGTGAAAGAATGAACCCTTACACCACCATCTGGACCGGAAGGCCACCAGCCCAGATGGCTCCAGAGAAGGAGACGACTGAGGACAGGAAATCCTACAACATAATCCTTCTGGACAATGGCAGGACCAGGGTCCTCTCTGACGAAGTGGGCAGTCAGGCACTCGCCTGTATCCGCTGTTCTGCCTGTTTGAACGTGTGCCCCGTCTACGAAAGGGTTGGCGGCCACTCCTACGAATCCGTTTACCCTGGGCCCATTGGGGCCATACTCACACCCCAACTTGTCGGCGACGAACTCGCTGGGGATTTGGCGTTCGCTTCCACGCTGTGCGGCGCCTGCTATGAAGTATGTCCGGTAAAGATCAATATTCCCGAAATCCTAATTCACCTTCGGTCAATTCACTCAGACCACAGGCGCGACACCATGTCAGGGAACTTGGAACGCGGATCGTTTGGTATCGTCGGAATTGTGATGGGCAATACGAATCTATTCAACATCGCCTCCTCCTCGGTCAGCCTTATTCTCAAGTATGGAGGTCCCCTGCTAAACAGGGTCGGCAAGTACTTACCGCCGATAAATGGTTGGGTCGAGTCTCGAAACCTGCCAAAAGCTCCCAACGGATCATTGCGAGATGCTTATAGGAAAGGAACATTAGATGACCTCCTCAAAAAATGAGATTTTGCAGCGGATTCGTCAGGCAAACACCTCCCAAGTCACCGGGGTCCGAACCCAATCAACCCTGATCCGAATGGCTCCAGTGGGTGATACTGAACCAAGGATGGACCACGACGACTTGGTCAAGCTGTTCATCGAGCGAGTTGAGGACTATCGCTCGACAATGGTAGAAATTGGTCCGAATGAGCTTGCTTCGGCCTTCGAAAAAGTCCTCAAGGGTATCGAAGCACGCGAAGGCTTCGATACCATCTGCGTCGCCCCTCCCCTGCTTCATCTGTTCAATAAAACTGTCGCCGGCTATAAGGTAGCTAACCCGGATCAGCTGACACTCACGGATTACAACTCGAAGGTCTTAGGGACGCTCTCTGGCTGTGCAATTGGTTTGGCGACATCGGGCACTATTATTTTCAATTCATCAGACGATGAAGCCCCTGGGATATCGACCCTAGTTCCAGATCACCTTTTCGTCGTCATAAATGAAAGTCAAATAGTCCAGGACATTGTGGGTGCGATAACCTCTTT
The DNA here is from genome assembly GCA_021846265.1 of Actinomycetes bacterium. GTDB lineage: Bacteria > Actinomycetota > Acidimicrobiia > Acidimicrobiales > Acidimicrobiaceae > JABEUN01. The sequence continues at coordinate 5,791 of JAJZCF010000108.1, forward strand.
TGACTTAGGACGACCTCTGACAATGGTCTCGGGTCCTTCAGCAACTTCTGACATCGAGCTTGCTCGCGTAGAAGGAGTCCATGGGCCAAGAAACCTCACGGTCTTTGTCGTCCGGCAGTAAAAGTGGCGCATACAGCTAAAGCAATCCACTATCGGGCAACTGAAAACAAGAAAATAAACAATCACTAGTGACACTAAGACCTCCAGCTGCGACGGGCCCCTGCGCAGCTGGAGGCCCTTGGGGTTAGCGGCACCAGGACGTACGCCATCGAGTGTGATCGCTGGCGACATGGTGACCTGACCGACATAGTGAGCGCAACAAGAACCAAAAATACTTGGATTTATGCGAAATGCTGATCTATGCATTTAGCGCTAGATAGCAACTTTCCGGTCTGAGCTGCTGAGCATCCGACAAGTTTCATGGCTCGACCATTGACTGGATGCACACCGATCAATCCAAAGAATCAAATACCCTGCTTAGCGCTTCGCAAGCACCAATAAGATGCTCAGTGAGCAGTGCCTTTGCACCATCACCGTCTCCATTTTCTAAAGCCCTAAGAACCTTGCTGTGCTCACCCACTATGCGCTCCTGGCCTAGGGCATAACGCGACTGAACCATAGACAGGTGAATTTCACCTAGAAGTTGCGCATACAGGTTCGAAAGCCTCGGACTTTCGGCAGCGTCTACAAGGCTTCTGTGAAAAGCCAAATCTGCCGCCACGAAAGTCGAAGGAGGAGCATCCTGGTGAACTTCGGCTAGCAAAATTACCGCCTTCTCGGCTCCTTCGGGGGTGATTCTTTTTTCAGCAAGGTAGCTGACAACCGATGCCTCAATGTTTATCCTGACGAAGTAGATATCTTCGACATCTGTCCGAGTCAGTCTAGGAACGTAGGCTGGCTTGTTAGCTTCACGCCTAAGAAGTCCACTGTAGACCAATGAAACAATGGCCGCCTTTGCGGTAGGTCTGGATACTCCGTAATTTGCCGCCACCTCGGTCTCGGTAATTATCGAGCCCGCTTCAAACACTCCATCTAGAACCTTTGAACGTAGGTCATCGGTCAAAGCGTCAGCGATAGACACAGTCCTGAGGACACCACCAAAATTTGAACCGAATTCCAACTTATCCCTCTTCAATTACGGGTATTTGCTATATGCTACATGCTGATTAGGCGCCAATACCGAAGAACCGATCGCATAGGTCCGGAAACTATATCGCCCGATATGGTCACC
>JAJZCF010000109.1 GCA_021846265.1 Actinomycetes bacterium
AAACCGAGTCCAGCTAGCGAAGGTGCTCCGTAGCGGCGGTAATGTGCTGCTCCTTGACGAGCCGACGAATGATCTCGATGTCGACACCCTGCGGGCACTCGAGGATGGGCTCCTTGGCTTCCCGGGACCCTTTCTGTCAGGATAGTTGTCGCCTCTAGGCATACAATTAGCGAGGGCATGAAAAATGAGGAATGATTAGATGGAATATCCCAAAGCAGTAAAAGACGAGATTCTTTCGATCCTTCGAGATCAGATTGAAAACAACAGAGAACCCGGTGATTCATATGCGCAAATAATTGCGAAATTTGGAGTGAATCGAAAACTGATCTACGGGTGGAAAACCGATCTCAAAAAGAAAATGGCCTCGGCTGGTCACGACTGTGGATTCACTAGCCATGAGATATTTCAGATGGTGTTACAAGCCTCTAGTTTGAACGAATTGGAACTCGGTGGATTCTTACGTTCGAAGGGAATAACTAAAGAGCAGCTCGCTCTGTGGAGTGCCGTATGCGAAGGTGCAAATGCCCAAAAGGTGGTGACATCGAATCAGCCAGACCGAGAAGCTCAAAAGAAGATCAAAAAGCTCGAAGCTGAACTCAGACGTAAAGAGCGCGCACTTGCTGAGACTGCGGCAATTTTGGTGTTGCGGGGAAAAGCCGAAGCGATCTGGGGGGAAAACGAGGTCGATTGATCTCGTCTTCGGATCGCATAATTGCAATTGAATTAATCGAACAAGCCCATGTCAGCGGTGCACGCTACTTTGTTGCCTGCAAAGAGATCGGCATCAGTGTTCGAACCTTAGAGCGCTGGAAGAACAAAGGAGACAACGTCAGCGATTGCCGTATTGGATCTATACATCCAACACCCCCAAATGCCTTAAGCGAACAAGAGCGCCAAGCAGTCCTTGAGGTATGCCACAAAGAGGAGTTTTCCTCACTTCCACCAGCACAAATCGTGCCGATCTTGGCAGACAGGGGTATCTATTTAGCCTCAGAATCAACCTTCTATCGAATCTTGGCAGCTAACGGAGAAAACAAACACCGATCGAGGAGCAAGCCTCCTCAGAAGCGAGAAGTTACAAAGCATGAAGTATCAGGTCCCAATCAAGTTTGGGTTACCGACATTTCCTGGCTGCGAGGTCCAGTGAAGGGATTGTTCTATTACTTGTACTTTGTAATGGATCTGTATTCGAGAAAGATCGTCGGCTTTGAGGTCTATGAAACAGAATCATCAAAACACTTGGCCGACGTAGTGCAAAAAGCTACATTGCGAGAAAGGACAACTACACCGCAGATTCTCCATTCCGACAACGGTTCGCCTATGAAAGGGAGTGACCTCCTAGAGCTGTGCTATTCACTTGGAATCGTCAACACATACTCACGACCCCGAGTGTCCAACGATAATGCCCATATCGAAGCAATTTTCAAGACCGTGAAGTATTGCCCGACTTATCCATACGGAGGATTCAAAAACCTCGACACTGCACGAAAGTGGACCTACGAATTTGTTGATGGCTACAACACCTATCACCGACATTCAGCGTTGAACTACGTCACCCCTGGCGAGAAACACGATGGAAAGGATCTAGCGATTCTCCAACAACGCCATGAGCTGTACTGCAAAACACAACTTGCGAATCCAAATCGCTGGATCAATGCGAAAACGAGGAACTGGACACCTACCGAAATCACCATCATGAATGCTGGCAGAAAGGATCAGAAAGTAGCGTAGGAAAATTCACATTTAGGCGACAACAAACTTGACAGGTTCCGAGAGCGATCCACACCCGCGATGAGGTGCCTGGCGGTGCGGTCGCCCAGGTGGTCATCGGGCTCCTTCGGAAGTGAGGTTAATTTCAGTGATCAAGCGTGCGCCGTTTCGCTCGGAAGTCGCTAGCGCCCAGTATCCGGTCGAGACCATGCCCAGCAGCACTACCATGACTCCACAGCCGGCAACCACCGACCACGCCGCGTGGCTGGCGTGAGCGAAACCGGCCGAGCTGGAGGCGATTATCGCACCAGTAACCGCGACCCCAACAGCCGCGCCGGTCTGGCGAAAGGTGGAGGCGATGGCTCCAGCGACACCGGCCTGGTCTCGGGGCATGCCCGAGAGTGCGGTGTTGGTAATCGGGGCGCTGACCAGACCCGCTCCGGCACCGTAGACGAGGTAGGCGACGATCAGATACCACGTAGCGGTGTGGGCGCTAAGGCCGATCAGCAAGATCGCTCCTCCGGCGATCAGCCCACCGGACATGATCAGAGCGAGCCTGGGCCCCCGGTTGGCCACCAACCTGCCTGAGACGGTGGAGAAAACGGCGAGCATAGCGGCCATCGGAATCGTGAGCAACCCTGCGTGGAACGCGCTGTAGCGGCGAACGTCCTGCAGATAGAGTGTATTTAGGAAGAGAAAGCCGCCTAGGGTCGCCAACGCGACGACCCCGATCAATGCCGCGCCCGAGAACGGCACGCTGCGGAAATACCGCATGTCGATTAGCGGTTCATGCCGCCGGGACTCAAGCACGACCAGCGCGACCAGCGCGAGCGCTGCAACCGTGAACAGTGTGACGATTGGCGTGGAGCCCCACCCGATGTGTGCTCTCTCGATAATTCCGGCGGTCAGGCATCCCAGTAAGGCAATCACAGCCACCTGGCCGGGAGGGTCAAGACGTCGTGGCCGCTCGGCCCGCGACTCGGGCACGAATCGCTTTGCGAGCGCGATCGTTATCACGCCGACCGGAATGTTGATCCAGAAGATCGAACGCCACCCGAGCCCGCTGACCAGCAGGCCCCCGAGCACTGGGCCGCTGGCCAGGCTGAGCCCGGCGACCGATCCCCACATGCCGATCGCCTTCGCTCGACCTGCTTGGTTGGTAAAGGTGTTGGCAATGATTGACATCGCCACCGGGTTAAGCATCGAGCCGCCGATCGCCTGTAATCCGCGAAAGGCGATCAGCCACCCGAGCGTCGGCGCCAGGCTACAAGCCAACGAACCCAGCGAGAACGTCGCCAACCCAATTTGAAAGACCCGCCGACGGCCGAAGCGATCCGCGAGTGATCCCGATAGCATGAGCTGGCACGCGATAACAAGCGTGTAGGCATCAATCGTCCACTGCAGACCGCTCACCGACGCATGAAGTGCGTGTTGGATCGACGGCAGCGCGACATTGACGATCGTAGTGTCGAGGCCGGCCATGAACACGCTCAGACAGCAAGTCGCCAGAACCGCCCACCGATAACGGTCTTCATTTCCGGTTGTCTGTTCTTGCAAGGTCTCTACGATCACAGGCTCTGCGCTAGTCGCTCAATCAGGGGAGCGGCGACCATCAGCTGTTGAATTTCAGCGGTGCTAAACCCGGTCGATAGGGCCTTTACCAACTGCTCGGAGCGCCCATTGTGTTTGTCGCTTAGCGCTCGTGTGCCGGATTTCGTGATCGAGAGTACGGAACTTCGGCCATCGATCGAATGGGGACGTCGCTCAACGAGACCACGTGCCTCGAGTGCCCGCAAAGTCGCTCCCATCGACTGGACGCTGATCTGCTCGGCCTTGGCCAACTTGGTCACCGAGGTCGCCCCGCTTCGGTCCAAACGCTTGAGGGCCGAGGCCTCCGACAAGCTCAAATCGCCCTCCGCCGGTATCTGACGAAGTTGTCGTATGCACAAGCCGATGCTCATCTGTAGAGCAGCAGCAACTTCGGCGACATCTAAATCCTGAGGCATATAACAAGTCTAGACTTGTTAGTCTGAACTTACCTCTCCAAAATCCCGCAATTTTGCCCACTACCTGCATTAATGGTGTCGTTTTGCTACGGAGTGGAGCCAGTAATATGACTTGACAATGTTTGTCGATGCGTCAGTATTTGCTTGTGTCTAATGAAGATGTCGCAATGCTTGTTTCTAAGATCGTAAGCAGACGAGGGGACAAGGAGTATTGCAGCTATTTGGTGAGACGGAGCTTTCGGGTCAATGGCAAAGTAAAGCATGAAACCGTTTCTAACATCTCCAAGCTGCCCCTTGCTGCTATAGAGGCTGGGCGCGCCCTGTCTCACTTGTGCTATCGAAGAAGTCGGTGGTGCAAGCCGGGAGCGAGTTTGAGATCACCAGGAGCTTGCGACACGGTAGTGTCTCTTTGCTTAGGTCTTTTGCGGACTCGACTGGCCTCATCGATGCCCTTGGTCCTAAGGGTCCCAAGCGAGATCTCATCCTAGCCCTGATCATCGCCCAGTCCCTCAAGCCCTCTTCCAAGCTCGCTCACGTCAACTACCTCTCTAGCACCACACTGCCAAGTGACTTGAATCTCGGCAACTTTGACGCCGATGACTGCTATGAGGCTCTCGACTATCTGCTCCTCCAACAAAGCATCATCGAATCACGCCTTGTGTCTGCTCATATCGGAGAAGGCTCGATGCTCCTCTACTATTTGTCATCTAGCTACATGGAAGGAACCAAGTGCCCCCTTGCGCTTTATGGGTATTCACGCGATAAGAAGCGCCACAAGCTCCAGGTCGAATACGGGGTGCTCGCCACCAAAGAGGGGCCTCCATTAGCGGTAAAGGTATTCCCGGGCAACACCAGTGACCTTGCCTCGGCTTCAGAGATCGTCGAAGACCTAAAGACCTCCCATAATCTCAACAAGGTGACCATCGCAGGAGACCGAGGAATGTTCTCTATAGCCAATATCGACAAAGTCCACATAGTCGATCCCGACTATCTCTATGTCAGTGCCCTGCGTTCTACCCAGACCCGCCTTTTGGTTGAACAGGGATCTATCCAGCTCGGACTTTTTGACGAGGTGGACCTCGTGGTGATTTTTCCTACCCAGACTATGCCGGTGAGAGGTTAGTGGTATGCATAACGATGAACTCAGAAGAAGGAGCCATAAAGGCTCCAGACTCTTAGAAATGGTATCTGCCAAGCTCGACAAACTTAAAGCTTCAGTAGCAGCGAGGAGGATTAAGGATCCCGCCACTATCGGTAGAAGGATCGAGTCAGCGCTTTCGTCAGCCAAGATGTCCAAGCACATCAAAGTCGATGTAGCTGTGGGTTCATTCGACTATTCCATAGACCCGGAGTCAGTAGCCAAAGAGGCGGCCTTGGATGGAATCTATGTCATCCGCACCACGGTGGACAAGAAACAGCTCGACTCGGCTGGGGTGGTATAGGCTTACAAGAACCTTGCCAATATCGAGCGGGCTTATCGCTCTCTCAAGACCATCGACGTCAATGTCAGGCCGGTGAGGCACTATCTGGAGGGCCGGGTTCGCTCCCACGTCTTGCTCTTTACCTTGAGTGCCCATCTGATGCATCACGCCAGGTCACGCCTGGCACCATTGACCTTTCGTGACACCGAAGTTCCCGCACATGAATCTCCGGTAGCCAAAAAGCACGTCTCGGCTACAGCCAAGATAGCTTACAAAGTGAACCAAGACGGAACGCCTATTACTTCGCTTCGGGCACTCTTTGAGGAGTTGGATACCCGCACTCGCAATACCTGTCTCATCCCAGGTACCGACGTTACCTTCACTAAGACCTCGATCCCCACTGATATCCAGCGTCACGCCTTTGAACTGATTGGAGCCAAGATACCTAGCTAGCCAGTACCGACACCCACGGAACGATACATTTGACCAGGTCAGGAGTAAGGTGACGTTTTTGTTGGGGGGTAAGTTCACACTATCGCAAGATGGATCTGCTCGTGCTCGATGATTTCGGCCTTAGCCCGATCTCCATTTCGGACTCCCGGGAACTGCTGGAGATTCTCGATGAGCGTGTCGACGTCGCCCCGACGGTGATCGCCTCTTAGTTTCCTCCCGATACCTTCCATCAATTGATAGAAGATGCCGCCGAGGCCGATACGATCCTTGATCGCATGACTCACGACGCCATCGTGTTCACCCTCACCTGAGAGTCGATTCGCAAGCTCAGACTCAGGCACAACCAAGGTGGCTAAAGATGAAGAGGTCTGACACGGAGTTTTGTGGGATTAAAAACCTTGACATAGCCCCGGGACCCTTGGGGTCTGGTCGCTGTGCTTCTTTGACCCCGCTGGATCCCTGACGGCTTGGGATTTACCCAATCCCGCTTGCGCCGAAGGAAAAGTAACAAAGGAGGTGGGTTAGCGCGACGACAGACAGATACGTCATCGGAAGAGTTTAAAAAGTTGACGTTAGGAGCACAAATGAATTGCAATTACGAATTAAGTGAATTACCGGAAACTTTTAAGTGAATTGAAATAATGAATTAAAGGAAAGCTAGAATAATCATACATCGAGCAACAGGCACCGAGTGACGGCTGCTGGACCGAGGCCAGCCAACACTCGAGCATCGTTTTTGCCTACTTCCAATTTGGCCATTGATTTCGCGATCGGCGAGATCCACCCTTCGAGCGCTACTCCTAGGAATCCCTCCGTCACCGGTCGTGCAAAGGCGCGTACGAATAGGTCTCGAATAACAGTCGCTCCTGAGTGCGAAAAGCCGGATTCGCCAGCCGATCTCGGAGGCGACAATTATCCTGGTAGAGAGGGAACGTCGGCAGCCGCAAGTGTTTGACGTTCGTGCCGCTTGACCTCTCGATCGACAGCGACGAGTAGCTCCTCTCTCGAACCGAAGTGATTGATGAGCATCCGATAGTTGGTGCCGATCACCAACGCGATCTCCCTGAGGCCTAGATCCACAATTCTTTTATTCAGCGCGTGTTGGACCGCGGCCTCGAGCAGGCGGTCCTGGGCTTGCGAAGTGGGCACGCTGTACCGTATCATTTGGTACATGCACCATGTGGTACAGGATTGGAGGTCCAAAAGCCATGAAACAGCTCCGCGTGGAAGCAGAGGGTGCGACCAGCGCGCCTCCCGAGGTGGTGTGGTCCCTCGTGGCTGATGCCAATCGCTATCCCCAATGGGGTCCGTG
>JAJZCF010000110.1 GCA_021846265.1 Actinomycetes bacterium
AAACGGGCAGGCAGGGAAAAATTGAACAGAACCCGACGAAGTTTCCCTTCGCTGGAATCGCCTTCCCCTTGCACCGCAGATGTCATCGATCAAATGCTACACCCATAGTGAAATATTGTGCAGATCGAGTTATCAACGCGTTAATTTTCCTGTTGCGCGGGCCTTCTTTGCCACTTTACCACTACCGCTAGGTGCAATAGCGAGAAGTTCCCATGAGATGAATACACCGTTATGACCTGGATAAAGAGTCCATTGGAGACAGTTGCGAACTATTTATTATTCCCTTTGCCTCCGACTCCAAAGCAAAGGGTCACTTCGCCCTATCTGTAGAGCCATAGCTGCATTTGGCTGCTTCGAATGGCATCGGGGAAGTAGTTACTCACCGCTTCATATCGCGACCCAAAGTCCACCGCCTTTGGGTCACTACCCATTTCGAACACCATTAACAGAGCTTTACCCGAACGCCCTAATGCTGCTTGAGCGACCGTAAATCGCAACTGCGCTAGTCCGGAACGGTCGCCTCAGCAAACTGACTCCGATACAGCCGAGCAAATGGCCCGTCCCGATGTAGGAGTTCGTCGTGACTACCCGACTCCACGATCCTCCCCTGCTCCATCACGATGATGGTGTCGGCATTTCGTATCGTAGACAAGCGGTGAGCGATAACGAAGCTCGTGCGTCCCTTGCGGAGCCTTGACATCGCCTCTTGGATTAGCACCTCAGTTCGGCTATCGACGCTGCTCGTCGCCTCGTCCAAGATCAAAATCGTCGGATTGGCCAGAAATGCCCTAGCTATTGTCAGAAGCTGTTTCTGTCCTGCGGAGAGGTTTGACGCGTCGCCATCGAGCATCGTATCGTAACCACCGGGGAGTGTTCTGACAAAGTGATCTGCAAATGCGGCCTTGGACGCCTGCTCGACCTCCTCTTCGCTGGCACCACTTCGCCCGTAGGCGATATTTTCACGAATCGTCCCTGCGAACAGCCAGGTATCTTGCAAGACCATCCCGTAGACCCGCCTGACCGAGTCCCTAGAGAGCTGTTTGTAGTCGACATCGTCCAGGGATATATCCCCCGAGTCGATCTCGTAAAAGCGCATCAAGAGGTTGACGACCGTCGTCTTGCCTGCGCCGGTAGGTCCGACGATTGCCACGGTCTTCCCCTGGAGTACTTCGAGGCTAAACTCTTCGATCAGCGGCTTGTCAGGCTGATACCTGAAAGAGACCTCTTTGAGGTTCACGTGTCCCTCGATCTGGCTCGGGAGATCAACTTGGTCAAAGAGTGGCTCTTCTTCTTTGGCGTCCAGTAGCTCAAATACCCTCTCTGCCGAAGCGAGACCAGACTGTAGCATGTTCATCTGGCTCGCAATCTGAGTCATCGGCTGGGTGAACTGCCTGGCGTATTGAGTAAATGCAACGACATTACCAAAGGACATCGCCCCGGTAGCTACTCGATAACCACCCAAGACAGCGATGATGACATAGTTGACGTTAGAGAAGAATTGCATCATCGGCTGGATGATTCCAGAGTAGAACTGCGCCTTGAAGCTCGCCTGGTACATCTTCTCATTCAGGCCATCGAATACCTCCATGGAGCTCTTGCGTCTCCCGAAGACCTGCACCAAGGAGTGCCCAGTATGCATCGCCTCTACGTGTCCGTTTAGCGCTCCGGTATCTCTCCATTGCGATGCGAACTGGACTTGAGAGAGCTTCGCTATCCGGGCGGCGCCAATTATCGCCAAGGGGACCGTGACGATCGAAGCGAGTGCTAGTAGGGGCGATATCCAGAACATCATCGCCAAGACTCCGATTATCGTGAGTGCAGATGTTAGCAACTGACTGAGGCCCTGCTGGATGACCGTCGAAATGTTATCGATGTCGTTCGTTACTCGGCTCAGAATATCGCCATGCGGATGGGTGTCGAAGTAGCTCAGGGGCAGCCTGGCGAGCTTCTCTTCGACGTCCTTCCGCATAGTAGAAACGGTCCTTTGGGCCACTCCCGCCATGATGTAGGACTGGGCCCAGCTGAAAAGCGATCCAATTACGTAGACCGCTGCGGCGAGGAGCACTAAATTCTTCAACGAAACGAAGTCAACCCCGTTAGACGGCCTGATCCCCATAGAAGAAATCATCGAAGCGAAGTTCGACTTTCCATGGGCCGCGAGGTACTTGCTGACGCAAGCGGCCTGGTTATTGCACTTTACAAAGAGCTCTTTTACTTGAGAAGTCGAACCGATTATCCCTGAAAAGATGACATTGATAGCGTCGCCTAAGAGTTTCGGGCCGATGACGGTAAACGTCACGCTCAAGGATCCGAGGAGCAGTGCGGCTATCAGCTTGGGTGACTCTGGCTTTAGCCTTCCGGCGGAACGTCTAATTGCAACCTTTGAATCCTTCGTCTTTCTGACGGGTCCTCCCATCCCGCCTTGAAGTCCCCCTGGTCTTGCGCCACGTCCGGCTAACATTATGCGGCTCCTTGGGTCTGCTGAGACTCCACTATCTCTCGGTATTCGTTACAACTCTCCATCAGTTCCTCGTGAGTTCCGATCCCGACGACCCTCCCGTCGTCAAGTACGATTATCTCGTCCGCACCCATGATGGTCGAGACACGTTGGGCGACTATCACGACGGTAGCCCCGGAAAGTTCGGACTTCAGCGCTGCACGAAGCCGTGCGTCGGTTGCTGCGTCCAAGGCCGAAAAACAGTCGTCAAATAGGTAGACCGACGGCCTCTTCACAAGCGCTCGAGCTATGCAGAGCCTCTGCCTCTGACCACCTGAAACGTTAGTTCCGCCCTGCTCTATCGGGCTGTCGAGGCCGTCGGGCATCTCTGAAACGAACTGTTTTCCCTGGGCAATCTCGAGGGCCTTCCAAAGCTCTTCGTCAGAGGCTTCAGGCCGACCAAAGCGCAGGTTCTCTGCGACGCTACCCGCAAAAAGGTAAGAAGCTTGGGGCACAATACCGATGTCCCGCCAGAGCGACTCCAACTCCTGTTCGGCGACGTCTACTCCGTTTACCTCGACGCTGCCTACCGTCGGGTCAAAAAATCTCGGGATCAAATTCAGTAAGGTCGTCTTGCCTGACCCGGTTCCTCCAATGATCGCAGTCGTTTTGTGGGCTTCAATGGTGAAGTTCAAGTCGTGCAGTACCGGCTCTTCGCCTCCGAAATAGGCGAAATCAACCTGCTTGAAGTCGACCCGGCCATTGCGTGTGGCGGGAGAAGTAGGAGAAATAGGCTCCTTCACCGTCGTCTCTGCGGCCAAAACCCCTTCGATGCGATCGGCGCAAGCGATAGCCCGAGGAAGAAGGACTACCACGAAAACGGCGATCATCACCGAGAAGAATATCTGCGATATATAGGTGATAAAGGCGACAAGGTTTCCAACCGGCATCTGTCCGTTACTTATAAGGTGGCCCCCAAACCAGACAACCGCCACGGTCGACAGGTTCAAAATCGCCATTAGCGCCGGCATTGCGAGGGCAAAAACTCGGTTGATGCTTAGCGCTGTTGAGGTGAGGTCGGCATTAGCTCCCTCAAACCTGACCTCCTCTTCCTTAGTCTTTATGAAGGCCCTGATTACCCTGATCCCGGTAATTTGCTCTCGAAGAATCTGGTTTATCTTGTCTATTTTGAGCTGCATCGATTGGAATCGGGGCACCACCGTCCGGATCATGAGGGTGAGCACAAGAGCCATCAGGGGGACGACGACCACGATAACCAAAGAGAGGTGGACGTCCTCCCTAAGGGCCATCAGGATCCCTCCGACACCCATGATCGGAGCCATAACCATCATCGTCAGGGCGACCTGAACGAAGAGTTGGATCTGCTGGACATCGTTGGTATTCATGGTAATTAGCGCCGGGGTCGAAAAGTGGACCATGTCATGTTCAGAAAATGACTGAACCCGGTCGAAGATCAGCCTCCGTAAGTCCCTGCCGATGCCCATCGAAGTCCTTGAGGCAAAGTAGACCGCCACGACGGAGATTGCACCGAGCACGAGTGTGATCCCTACCATGACCCCACCGGTCCGCCAAATATATCCGAGGTTGCCCGTTACAACTCCATCGTTGATCAGATTCGCATTGAGGTTAGGAAGGTACAGGTTGCCGATCGTCTGGATAGCTATAAGCGCCATAACCAGAGAAATCGCCCGGTAGTAAGGCTTTGAAACCTTTAGCAATAGACGCCACAGCATTTTTCCTCAATTCAACGCGATTCAAAAAAGACCTCTATGAGACCCTAGCTAACGACGCGGGCAACTAAGTTTCAGTTCTGCCACTTTTTAGCCCTCCACGCCTGGCGACCAAACGAATAAGGTAGCGAGCGCTACCCAGGATCTCCCCAGATAAGTGCTCTAATGGCCGCATCAAAATTCAAGTTTCTAACCGTCCTCAAGGAGATCGTCCGGCGGAAGTTGCCACCTTTCGGCGAACAAATCTGGACTAACGTCCCGAGCTTTGCTCCCAACCTAAACCTGACGCCTGTGGTCTAGGCGTCAAAAAGGGCTTCACGAGCCAAGCTCGTGCAAACAAAACGACTTGCGCCAGGACCATACGAGTGGTATCTTTTGTGTTCAGTTGTCACGAGGTGCCCCAAATTCGGCCTTTGGCCGTGGGGAGAATCGGGAATCCGGTTTAATTCCGGAGCGGGCCCGCCACTGTAATCGGGGAGTCTGCGCCCATAGCGCCACTGGGGTTTTCCCCCGGGAAGGCGGGCGCTGATAGCGATCCGAGAGCCAGGAGACCGGCCTCGTTGACCACGATAGCTACCCGTGGAACCGGTAGCCGAGTATGGAGGCATAGCAATGTCCCTTGATTCTGACGCAGTAGCGTCCCGACTTGACCTACCCGCGAGCGCTATTCGCTCAAACCAACCTTGGAAGCCTGAATCATACGGCATCGAAGAGGTCATCGATGCCGACCGAAAAGGAAAAGCCAAGGATCTCTTTTGGCTCTGGATGGCGGCAAATCTCGGACTAATCGCCGTCGTCTACGGGGCGATCATGGCGGCGATGTCGCTTGACCCCTTACAGGCAATAATCGTCGGGATAGTCGCAGCGATTGGCTCTTTTATCCCCGTCGGCATCTTGAGTGTGGCGGGGAAAAAGGGTGGCGAACCCATGCTCGCCCTCTCTCGTCGAGTCTTTGGAAACAGGTACAACAAAGGGCCAGCCCTCGCAAGCTGGCTAAGTCTCGTCGGGTGGGAGACGATCACTGCGGTAGTCGCAGCCGAGGCAATCCTCGCTATTTTCGGCTCCGGCTTGCAACACGGCGAGCGAACGGCGGTAGCCGTTTTGATTCTGGCGGCGATAGTCGCCATATCGCTTTTGGCTAGTCGCCTTGGGCACGCCACGATCATGGTGATCCAAACAATTACCGCCTGGGTCTTCGGACTAGCAACCATCGCAATGGCGGTACTCATCGCATCGAGGATCTCGCTTTCTCCCACTCACCCGGCTCACGCAGCCCCCTTCGGCATGCTCTTGGCGGCGGGATCGGTTATCGCCGCAAGCGGCGGAGTAAGTTGGGTCAACGTGAGCGCCGACTATTCCCGGTATCTTCCGCGATCAGAGAGGTCTTACAAGGTGGCGGGGTTCACGGCCCTCGGCGCCGGCATTCCGTTTGCGGCCCTGGTAATCTTTGGCTACTTCCTCGCCCAGTCGGTCACCTCGTTAGCTCAGAGCGCAGATCCGATAGGGGCGATCCGGACCATCCTGCCAGCGTGGGCCACTATCCCGTACCTGATATTGGCGATAGCCGGGCTAATCGCCCAAATGATCCTCGGACTTTACTCTTCGGGCCTAAGCCTGCTGGCCCTCGGGGTGCGTCTTGAGCGCTCAAAGACGGTATTAGTAGATGCAGCATTGGTTATCGTTGCCGGAGCTTGGATCGTATCCAGGCCGGGATCGGTCCTTTCGACCCTGGTAAGCCTCGTTGAGCTACTTGCGGTTCCCATCAGCGCTTGGGCCATCGTATTCGCAGTCGGGATCGCTAATCGGAAGGTCTGGTCCAAAAAGCCAGGTCCAGTATCTCCTGGCAACTGGGTCGCCCTCACCTCGTGGCTAATCGGCGATCTGCTCGGATTTGCGTGGACCAGTTCATCCGTCTATACCGGCCCCTTAGCGAAAGGCTTCATCGGACAGGATGGCCTTGGCTTCGCCGCTGGTGCGCTAGTTGCAGGGCTGACATATCTTCTCTTCCTCTTAGCCGACAAGGCAAAGGGCAGCCTGAGCTAGCGAGTCAAGCTACAAATTATTTCAATGTGGATGGTCGAGGATTAAAACCGGTCCTCGACTATCCCTCAACTACGCCTAGTTCTGGATGGACGATAAAGCTAAATAAGCCCTTTAGGGAAATCATTGCCGAGGTCGTCAGGATTGATCTCTTCCAGGGTCTCGCCCATGGTCTCTGGGAAGAAGATAAGGACAATCACCGAGAGCACTACCGGTCCCAACATCAATAGTGCGATCGGAGTACCGTAAGATAGTCCATTCGCCCGGCCTACCCCGACGAGGATCAGGCCAACCGCCGACCCGATCCTTCCAGCGACGGTCGCTATAACATTTGCCCCCGAACGGAGCTTGGTAGGAAATAGCTCTGGGCCAAATACCGAGATCGCCGGGACTCCGAATGTGCCGGCGATCGAACCGAGTGTCCCAAATATGATCAACCAGTAGCCGGAGCTGACAAAGGCCAATCCGAAGAGCACCCCTCCAACCGCCAAGCCCAATGAAGCTACCCCCCTCCGTCCCCTGGTTTCAGAGAGACGGCTTCCTAACGCAAGTCCTATCCCGGCTGGAAGGTTCGTAAAGAGGGTAAATAGCGAGACCTGGTATGGAAGGTAGTGCCTATTTACCGTCAGGTACTGGTTGCGAAACTGCGAAGCGGGGATAAAGAAGACATTCA
>JAJZCF010000111.1 GCA_021846265.1 Actinomycetes bacterium
GACACGAAGTCCAGTGTCGGCGGAAATAGCTCAAGCATTCTGCGAGACTGCCCTCCATGAGCTGCTGCTCCAACCCTCCCCAATTCGAGTTGCAGGATAGCGTAACTCTGATTATTGAGGATCACCGTAGTAACGTCAAGGCCCTCTCTTGCCTGAGTCCAAAGTGATTGGATGGTGTAGAGAGCGGAACCATCTGCTTGGAGGTTGATTATTTTGGAGTCGGGCGAGGCGATCGCTGCGCCGGTTGCTAAGGGCATTCCTTGGCCAATCGCACCACCCATCAAATTCATCCACCGATGACGATTTGAGCCCTTTGTTGCGAGATAGCTTGACACTCCATTCGTAATAGCTTCTTCAGAAACTATCGAGTTGCTTGGTAAGACATTCGCGAGAACCATCGCCGTCTTACCCCCAGTCAGAGCACCTTTTGGCATTTCTGGTATTGCGTCTCTAAAGACATCGACTGGCTTGGTGTCTACGCCTAGAAGCTGTGCAATCTCCTCAAGTTTCAAATCAGCGTCGAGCCGATCCGACGTAAGGCTCACTACTTCGGTGCCCGAAGGGACGAGGTTATTTTCCATGTCGGGATATGCAAAGAAAGCCACCGGAAAATCCGCACCACATAGCACTAGGAGTTCGCAGCCCTTAAGTTGTTCAATTGCGGCTTCAGAGAAATACGAGAGCTTGTCGTAATTCACGACACCGGCGCCCCGCTCGGAGATGGGTGTAAAAGTTTCACTGAATATTCGTACGCCGTGGGCGTCAGATATTCTCTTTGCTGCCACGCTGCCCCGCTCGGACATGGCGCTTGCCCCAAGCAAGAGTACCGTCGAAGCCGAAGAGGAGATCTTCTTCGCCAAGTCTTTCAGGTCGCAGTTTTCGGTGTCTTCTTTGTTGATGATAGAGAAGTCGGTGACGTTCTCGGTAACTTCCAACCAAGAGAAATCGGCCGGGACGATCAAGGACGTGACGCCACGCCTCTTGCTCATAGCCGATTCTACCGCCGACCTTGTCATAGTGGAAATGAGATTCTGGCTACTTACCCGCAGGGTAAGCTTAGAAACCGCTTTAGCGATTGACTCGATATCGGAAGCGAGTGGCGGGTCTAGCGGCAGGTGGTAGCTTGCATGATCTCCGATCACATTGACGATGGGAGATCCAGCACGACGGGCATTATGGAGATTGGCCGATGCATTAGACAAGCCAGGACCAAGATGCAAAAGGATGGAGGCCGCTTTCCCGCTTACCCGCGCATAGCCGTCGGCCGCTCCAGAGGCGACCCCTTCGAAGAGGCATAGTATGGCACGCATCTCAGGATTTTGATCGAGGGCCGCAACAAAATGCATCTCCGAAGTTCCGGGATTAGAAAAACATACTTCTACGCCAGATTCAACTAGCGCTCGCAATAGGGCATTTGCACCGTTCATTTGAGCATCTTTCCCGGATTGAGCAGCCACTTAGGATCGAAGGCCAGCTTTATGCGACCCATAATTTCCAAATTATCCGCGTCTTCCGTCTCGTAAAAGTGATTGCGTTTGGCAATTCCAATTCCATGTTCAGCGGAGACCGCCCCACCAACCGAAACCACATAGCGAAATATCTCCTCTTGGACCTCGTCGAGCAGTTCAGGATCGGGCTGGAAGATCGAAAAGTGCACATTCCCGTCTCCAATATGGCCCGCACCGGAAATATAGCTATTTGTCCTTTGAGCTAAGACCCCGACCACTTTGAGGAAACCCGCTATTTCGCTTCTCGGGACCACGGCATCGACTATGTCGTTCGCACCAGCCGCCTTCGATACCCAAAATGCAGATTCGCGCGCAAGTAGCAGGTCTTCACCTTGTTTGTCAGTGAGGAAATAGCATTCAATAGCCCCTTGCAAAATAAGAATCTGAGCCGCGTGTTCCTTCTGATTTGTGAGGTCATCCCAGTCGGATCCTTCTAGCACAACCAGCAGATAAGCTTGGGCAGTTTCCCTAACGGCGGCGGGTATGCCGAGATCCATTTCCACTCGCTTTGCCATTGCATATAGACCGTTGGCATCCATATACTCGAGCACCAGCGGCACATTCTCGGAGGTAATCAACTTGGGTACACATGCTGTCAGTTCTACAAGGTTCACAAAAGGAGCGAGCAGCGAGACCGTGTGCTTAGGTCTTGGATAGATGCGAACAGTAACCTTTGTGACTATGCCCAGCGTTCCTTCTGACCCGATGACCAATTGGGTCAGGTCATAACCCGAAGAAGACTTGACGTATTTACCGCCACTTTTCACTAATGTGCCATCCATCAGCACAAACTCGACGCCTAGTACTTGATGACGGGTAACGCCATACTTGACCGCCCGCATACCACCGGCGTTGGTAGCGACATTGCCTCCTAGGGTCGAACCTAGCTCGCCCGGAAAAACCGGATATACAAATTCCAAACTTCTTAGGGCGTCATCCAGCTGTTCTAGTGTGACGCCCGCCTCAACTGTGGCAGTGTAGTTCTCTTGGTCGATCTCAAGAATTGTATTCATCAGTTCAGTCGAGAGAACAATGGACCCTTCTGTGGGGGTGGCCCCGCCAGCAAGGCCGGTTCCAGAGCCTCTTGGGACGACTGGAACGTTCGCCTCAAAGGCCAGGCGAAGGACAGCGGATACTTCGCTGTCTGATTTAGCCAGTACTACACAAAGGGGCCGCTGAGGAGCCACAGCTAACGCCTCATCGTGTAAATATTTTTCAGGAATCAAGGCACCGACGTACACTTTGGCTGGATCAACGACATCCAAGATCTCAGCAATAACCGCTTCGAACAAGTATCCAGCACCAACCTAACTCTGCGAACATCAATCACCACTGCTTGCCCTAATAGGGACAAGCTCGTTTAGGGGCCACATGACTTCATAAACCAACTTGTAAAGTCAAACCTGCAGCCGAACCGACAATATCCCAAGGTTCGTCATTAAACATGCCACTTCGGTAGATTTTCTTTCAGCCGCAAAAAGACCTGCGATAACCTTGCCTAAAATGCCGCGCCTCTGAATAGTTTCAAAAAAGCAAGTTGCAGGCTGACCCGGTTACCTTCGCCTTCTAAATACAGGGGCCCGAAGTAAAAGAAGCTGCGTGGGGAACACTTTTGGTCACCCTTATATGCTGACGTGTCGTTTGGTGGGGCACCACTGGACATAGTGAAGAAGTATGTAGAGGATCAAAGACACCCTCCATGCACACAGGGCAGACCTAAGAAGAATAAAGTCGCTTAACCCCTCGCTCACGGAGGGGATTGCGCTTTCGTTTAGTCAAAAAGCGAGCTGAAAGGCTGGCCCGGTTACCTTCGCCTTCTAAGAAAGGCCTTCACTGCGACAAAGCCCAAGCCGACGATCACAGCGAGGGTCACGAAGGTTGTCACAATTTGCCCTATAAAGTGCAGCACGAAAGAGAGCAACAAAATAGCTACTACCGCCCCAACCGTTACCTTTACCACTGAGCCGCCAGACCTCTTGGTGGGAAGAATACTCATTACACACTCCGATCCAGGACTACCATGGGCAACCTTATCAGCCCATTAAGCCTTCAGTTGAAATATATACAACTCTGCTGAGAATTAGCTCTCATACTTATCGAAAGATCCTGGTTGAGCCGGAAACGCCTTGCCTGTAACGCCAAATGATCGTTATCCTCAAGTCGATGGCCGAGTAGCTTTTGCGAAAAGTCGAACATAGTCAATCTCCTGTGACGGAAGCCTATCTATCACATCTTTCAGAAAGACCGCCCGCTCGCCGACTTTGAGCTGGGCCAGATGAAATGGAAGGACTAGGGTCGAAATGTATTTCGCAAATACTTTCCGATCATCAATCTGAATTGTGTCTTTGATCAGTTCGACGGTGATGTCTGCAAAGCCTGCGTTGACCAGATTCTCTTTTGTTTCGAGGACTCCGGCGAAGTTCCATACGTCAAATTGAGGCCACTGTCCCAACAGGCTTCGCAAGACCCCCTCAATGCTGGCGATATTCCCACGACCCCCGCAGTCAAATACCAGCCTTCCGCCGGGCTTGAGCAATCGAAACAGATTCGAAAATGCGATTTGATGGTCCTTGACCCAGTGCAAAGCAGCCACTGAGAAGGCGGCGTCACACCGATAATTCAATTCCAGCTCGCTACCCAGATCACCCATAACGATCTCTAATCGCTCGTTATCCCCTACCTTGCTTCGTAGGGCTTCCAGCATCGAACTTGACTTGTCTAGTGCAATCACCCCTCCGCTGGTCACAATTTCGAGCACTTTGGCGGTGTCCCTTCCCGTTCCGCAACCGGCGTCGAGAACGAAATCGGTCGGAATTGGATGCAGAGCCGACAAAACTCGATCGCCCCACCTCAAATGGGGCAAAGGCATCGAATCATAGCTCTTTGGATCCCAATCATTAGAGTCCTCACCTCTCACGACCTATAATCCTCCGCCTATCATCCCGGCTGATGAAACCGTCGCCATGAAGTCGATTGAACTGATTAAATCTGATGGCACCATAAAACAATTGTAAAAACTACTTGTTCGGTCCGAGCCGGTAATTTCTCCTCGGGAATCGAAGCCAATTTTGAATCCGCTCCATTTCTGCAGCTCATTTCTGTCTAACCTACTTGAGATGATCGGGCCGAACAAAGACAGATTAAGCGCTTTCAAGCTAGCCACTCAATTCAGCCGGGGCGACTTATCCTTGTCGAATGGAATTGCCGGATCGATCGGACTTACTATTCCGCTTGTTGTTGGGGTCATGCTTAAACAGCCCGCCGACGGGGCAGTTTCGTCTGTCGGAGCCTTGCTCGCTGGCCTAGTGGCGTCCCAGGGCTATCACAGAACTCGCGCACAGGCTTTGGCTTGGGAAGCTGTTCTGATGTCATTCATGAGCTTCGGCGGTGCGATGTTGTCGGGCAATACTGTTAGTTTCGCCATTTTCGCAGCGTTATGTGCGGGATTTGCTGGAATGTCGCTGACCCTCGGACCTACCTTCAGTATCGTCATCATCGAAGCCGTCCTTCAGATGGCCGTTTCGTCAGCTTTTCAGCTTGACTTTCACCAGGCGCTAATCCGCTCCTTATACGTGTTTCTTGGCGTAATCTTGCAGCTAGTTATAGTCATGATCAGTTGGGCTTTTGCAGTCGGCAAACAGGAATATAGGACCGTTTCAAGGCTATTTGAAATACTCGCCAAATATATCGAAGCCGTCATTACCGACGCAGAGCTCCCGCAGCCCCCCGTTTTTTTTGACTACCAAAGCGCGTTAGGCGACCCAAACCCCTTTTTGAGTCAGGCAAAATTATCGCTAATCAACTCCCAAGCTAGCGAAGCGGAACAGGTCAGAGTGAGTCTCGTCGCTTTTGTAAATTTAACTAGGTCTCTCACGAGGGATCCCTTACTGAACGCGGCGGTGACTTCGATATTGAGCCAAACGAGGGAGTCCCTCGTCCAGGCTGCAAACTCTGTCCTTTGGGAATACAACGAGCGTGGTCTAACCCGGGAATTTGCGATGGGAATCGATTCGTTTTCTGGAGCTTTGGCGATTCTTGAAGCCCTTAATGCACCGGATCGCTTGGTAGTTACAAGATTACTAGGGCAACTGTCGCACATCGGATTAGTTCCGGATAGTGATTCAACGGTTGAAGACCGTCATTTTAATAGAAAACGGATCAAGCAGTGGCGGCCCAGCATCCGCGACGATTTGTCAGCTGCTAAAGCGGTCATCATGGCGAACGTCAATTTAGAGTCGGATGCTTTTCGCCATACGATCAGACTGGTAATCGCTACTCTTATTTCTGTTCCAGTCACGAGAGAAGCCCATATTTCGAGGGGTTACTGGGTTTTCCTCACTGTCATTGTGGTTTTAAAGCCCGACTATGCGACCACTATTAGGCGTGGGGTGGAACGAACCATCGGAACCGTAGTAGGAGTCGGATTAGCAGTGCTGGTGGTTGGTGAACTGAAGATGTCAGACTACCAACTCATTCCCTTAATATTTTTGCTGGCTGTCGGTGCCTACTGGGTATTTCGGGCAAACTATGCCACCTTCGTCGTCCTATTGACGGTCCTGGTAGTTGCACTGCTGGAAATCGCCGGTCTCGGGGTGGTAGCAACTGCCAAAGCCCGGCTCTCTGACACTCTTATTGGTGGAGTGGTGGCCATCGGCGTGTATCTCATCTGGCCTACCTGGGGGAAGTCAAATATGTACTTCAAGATGGCCCAGCTCTTGGCGGCGCAACGTACATACGCGTCGGCCCTTATTGAAACGACCATCAACGGCGAGTCCCGCAGAAATGACCTAAATAACCTACTTATTCGGGCTCGTTCTTCAAGAATCGTCGCCGAAGGAGCTTTGGAAAGGGTCTCCTACGAACCCAAACAACAGCTGCTGGGCTACGTAAGGCGCACTCAGTTCGTCGCTTCAGTTCGACTATTTGCTGGAGCTTGTCTAAGTCTTCACGCAGTATGTAGCTCAGGAACTGTGGTCATATCCAGTGATAAGACAAGGGGTGATTTGAAGGAGATCTCGGGTCTCATTCAAGGGTTCTACACGCATTTCATAGACGTGCTCGAGGGATCGAAGCTTGCCGCGGGTGTAGATATTGACATAGTTAGATTAGAAAACTTAAGTAGCAAAGTTGCCATCGATCTTGGCCGCGGCCCCAGAAGGGGGTCGCTAGTGGCACTAGCTCTACTCGAAATGACCGATGCCGTTAGGTCCATCGATGAGCTGTTGAGCTACGTTA
>JAJZCF010000007.1:0-25674 GCA_021846265.1 Actinomycetes bacterium
CCTGTGGTGGAGCGCCCCTCGACATTATCCGCAAATACGTCGAGAACCAGCGAACCCCCACGTGATGTATCAATCTCGCTATCCCGGCCCTGAAGGATCGGGATAGCGCTCGCCAAGACTGTGGTCAATTGGGGCGGGATTTCGAAAAGAAGTTTTTGTCAGAATTTTTTTGTGGCCAGCTAATCTAGGAACTGAATTCTTTGTCACCGCAAGGATGAGACAACAGTCGCAATAACACAAAGAGTGGTTGAAATCGAAAACTTTTCGCACTAGGGTGGAAAGGAAACCGGTGACTCATCGAGTACCCGCACCGACAGCGGTATTTTGGGTTGCAAGTTTCGGATAATATTTCAAAACGATTGTTGGAGTCCCTAGCTTGGCAAGAACACCCGACCTAGCCCACAAGCACGACCTCCTTGACGAGGTTACCGAATATGTCAGGAGCAATGGAATCTCTGACTTGAGTCTCCGACCCTTGGCACAAGCGGTCGGGACCAGCCCGAGAAACCTCCTCTACCACTTCGGTTCCTCCGCCGAGATGATCAAGGCAATCGTCGAGAACTCCCTCAAGATCGACCAAGAGAACTTCGAAAACGTCTTAGAAACAATGAACGCCGAGACACCTGCCGAGGTCATCCTCGGCGTGTGGAAGTACCTAAACGCAAATAGAGCAGCGATGCGCCTCTATATCGACCTAGGGTCGCTCGGCCAACAAGCACTAAATGATCTAGAGTATTTAACCAAGGAACTCTCCGATCCATGGCGAATTGCAATCGCCAAAAGCCTAATGAGGTCGAAAATGAGAGCTGAGGACGCCTACGAATTTGCCGAACTTTCCGTGGTCACCCTCTGGGGAGCTCTTGTAGCATTTGGTCCAGGTCCAGACAGCAAAGATGCGGATCCAACGCCGATAATAATTCGGCTAATGAGTATCGCAGAAAATACCGTTGCAGGCTTTAGAAAAACTAGCTAGGAAGCGGCACCAGATCGGACACCTTGCACCATAGCGAGCAGGTCATCCCGATTGAGTATTCTGGCTCACCTCGGTGTTCCACTACCACTCGCTGACGCCCTTTGGACTTATCGAGCTCCTTATAAAGCACTACCCGCTGATACTCTCCCATATCGGACGCCAAAGCAACGGTAAAAAGGCCACTCAGCCTTATCCACTGCGGTGTCATTGGTGACCTGAGTTTGTCGTCGGGCTTGACGAGAACCGCGCTGTGTGACCTAAAGGCCAGCTTGTGGCGGTCATTCGATAGAAAATCGCCAAAAAGGGGCAACCATTCAGGTTCGCAATCAATGATATTTTGGTATCCGACCAAGCCAGCGACAAGAGCGCTGCCCGGTGCTCTAATTACGTCGCCGCTAGGTCCAAATTGTGCGCATGAACCATCGGCAACGACTACGATCGAGTCCCCCAAAATTGCAGCTTCAGATATATCGTGGGTCACCAATAACGATGCGATCCTAAACTCAAGCAAAAGATCCGTCAGGGCCAGTTGGTATTCGCTTCGCCTTGGCGCATCTAACGCCGAAAATGGCTCATCGAGCAGTATTAGTCTGGGAAGTTGTAAAATTCCGCTAGCGACAGACACCCGCTGCCTCTGGCCGCCTGAGAGACTCTTGGCCGGGCTGTCGAGGAAATCGGCTAGGTCGAACGCTCCTACTACTCTGTCGAGGAGACTCGACCCTGCGCCCGAGGTCATCCGGGCTATTTCTAGGTGTTGTCCTACATTTAGGTGGGGGAAAAGAG
The DNA here is from genome assembly GCA_021846265.1 of Actinomycetes bacterium. Taxonomy (GTDB): domain Bacteria; phylum Actinomycetota; class Acidimicrobiia; order Acidimicrobiales; family Acidimicrobiaceae; genus JABEUN01. Next base: position 1,757 of record JAJZCF010000007.1, read on the forward strand.
CTCCGGATTGCGGTACAAGGACAATCTCGGTGCTCGGGATATCAAGGTCCGTCCCTCCTTTCGAAACCTCGGTCACACGTCTTTCGCCCTCTACCCCATATAGTTCCCACGCACCTACGATCCCAGCCAGCAATGCCGACTTACCGGCGCCCGAGTAGCCGAGGATAGAAGTCCTAAATCCCGATGTGAAATCGAGCTCTATGTCAAACTTCTCGAGCCGACAGGCCACCTCTACCTTCAAGAGCTCCACTACCTCCCTGTTCTCATTGGGCAAAGAAGTTCTCGTCGGTCCTCTTTTCACCGAACGCTTGATCGAAGTGAATGCCAACCTCCTGGGGTACGAAATGGAACTAAGCCCAACTGCACCGAGCAACGTCACCAAGACGGTCACTTCCACTACTGAGAGGGTAGAAGCTAGACCTCCGCCATCAAAATTGACAAAAGCAAGTATTGGCAGGGAGTAAGGGTGAAATGCGACTAACACCGTTGCACCAAACTCTCCCATCGCCCTCAGCCAGCCGAGCAGGACAGAGGTCCTAACCCCGGACCAGGCGGATGGGAGGCCGACGAAAACAAAGTTCTCCACCTCGCTCAATCCAATATTTTTACCCGCCCAATGCAAAAATGGATCGAGCTGTAAAAAGGCACCCCTCGATCCCTCTATAACGAAAGGTGCTGCCACGAAGGTCTGTGCTCCACACACGCCGATCAGGGTATTGACAAAATGGCCAGCAAATACCTTTCCGAAAAGGGCATATGGACCGAACGTCAGTAGGAGAATCACCCCGGCCACCATCGGAGGAAGTCCCATCGGGATTCTGAGCAGTATCGTCATGACCCTAGACCATGAGCTCTTTGACCTTGCCAGAAAGTAGCCCAACGGGACCCCAATCGTGAGCGATATTCCGACCGCGAAAGCGGAAGCCGCCAACGATACCCAGGTCGCCTCTCCAACCAGAGAAAAGCTGCTCGGGTGGGTTATATTTCTAAGCCCGTAGTAAAACAGAACGGCTATTGGCAGTATTAAAAAGGCGACCAACGCTAGGGCTAGCGCCGAAAATATCCCCCTGAAACCACCTGATTTAACTCCGTGCAAATCTGCTAACTTCTCCGCTTTGCATTCCTCACAGTACGCTAGAAAGGCCTTTTGGTACCTCTGACACATTTCCGACTACCGAAGGAGCTTCGGTTTTGAGGCTCAACCCCTTCATCAGGGACTGCCCTTGCTTCGAATACAAAAACTTGACGAAAGCCTCAGCCGCCGCTTTGTGCGGAGCACCGTTGACAATAGTTATGGTGAAATTCGCACCTAAACTCAGTCCGGTCTTAATCGTTGGGATCTTTGCTAAGGCTGCTTCATTTGAAAAAAAGAATCCAGCGTCGAGTTGCCCAGTAAGAAGGCGGGCGACTAGCGTCTCCTCTGGAAAAACCTGCGCCGGGTTCTCAGGCGTCCCTAGAATCTCTGAAACCAATTTCGCTTGATTCAACGCCGCCGCCTCTTGTTGGACTAACTTAAGCGTCAAAGCGCCTTTTGGATCGATCGCTGGATCCGTTCGACCTAGCTTGAAACCGGGTTCCGCAAGCACTTTGTACCACGGCTCAGCCTTGAGAGCGGCGGCAAATTTCGACGCTGGATTATAACCTATCACCAGTGGTGCGGTGGCCAAAGGAGAGTACCAGCTTACGAAGCCCCCATTTGAACTTCCCTCTAGAGAGCCATTCACGCTCGGAACTGCGGAGATAAATACGTCCGGTCTGACCAACTTGGACTTGATCTCATTTGCCAGACCTATTGACCCTCCCGGCGTTCCATTAAGGGTGTATCCAGTAGCGGTCTTGAAAGCGGGACCAATCACGTTCTCCATCGCCCCTACCAGCGAACCAGCGTAGAGCAGCGTAAGGGGGCCAGAGCCCTTGGCGGTGGAGCTAGAAGTCGACGAGGGTGCACTAGAGCCCGCACAAGCCGAGAGCGCTAGAGGGGAAAGAGCAGCTAACGCCAATCCGCCGAATCGACCAGCCTTTTTGTTGGACAATGTAGACAAAATCAACCTGTATAACCTTTCTTGCTAATTCCTTGAAACAGGGATCTAAAGCTCCCTGTTTTGACTCGCCACGCTGCTAGCCGATCAGGTGATAACCTGACATTGACTCAAGTTCCCTTCTGAACTCGCGGGACTTTGCTTCATTTATCACGATGCTCACTACCTCCGGCGGTACGTTCTTTTCGTCCCAATAAAGATGAGATCTTTGAGATATTCCACCCACCACATCTAGGCCACCATCCCTCGCAATGCATTCAGCAGCGAGGACGTAATCAGCGTCCCCCAATGCGACGTACTCCACGGCACTCTGGTGATCCAGGAAGATACTCGATGTCTGATTTACCAACTCGATATCCAACCTGAGTTCCAACAGCTCCAGGGCAAGAGTTTCCAGAGTTCCCGAACCCTTTGGTCGAGCGGCCCATCGCGCTCCCTTGTCGATAGCGTCGCCTAGAGAAGATATTCGAAGAGGGTTTTCGCCTTTCACCGCTACTGCCAACGTCCAGTCACAAAGATCAAAAGCCGCGTACCTACTGTTGGCAACCTTGGGTCCAACGACACCGTGACGGAGGGCAAAATGAGTGACTCCGACGGCAAGTTCTGCTTCGGCGGTAGAGTTCTGCGCTGATATCCACCTATAACGCCGGGTCGGATCTTTGATATTCAGCCAATCGACAAGAACTCCTAAGCTCGGATCACAGCCTGAGAGAAATATCGAGGTAGATCGAGGAGAGTTCCATACAAACTCGCCGTTGACGTAGCGGCCGTCGGAAGCTCCGGTTGGACCGCTATCGCGACGTGACGAAAGACGACGAGCTATGAGCCGCGAACCGATTTCTCCGACTGCGACCCTCGAATCTCGAAACCGTTCAAGATCAAAATAGGCTTCGACGATAGAATCGCCTATTAGAAAAAGGTCTTCGACTGTCGTCCCGAGAGTTTTAGCTATTAGAAGGGCTACCTCAACCGATGGAGAAGATACCCCCGTCTCGATAGCTGAAAGAGATTGCCGAGAGATACCAATCCTCTTTGCTAATCCACCCTGCGAAATCCCAAGCTGGCCCCGACGAGGTGCTATCAGCGGCGCTCTTCGTCCATTTTTGGCTAAGGGTGGATAAACCCCAGCGTCGTTGCCCTCTTCTACCATAGGGAAAACATAGCACAACTGTCTAGTTTGCCTGTCATATGTCGTGATATCTTGACAGCAATTCATCCAGCGGCAATAAAAAATGGTTGCAGATAGCGGACTATCTGCAACCAGGTGAAACAAGCAACGCTAGCTAAAGCGATGCGATCGGCTAGTAATGATTTGGCTAAAAGTCCTCTGGCGGCAAAGAGCCGTCGGCCAACTGTTCGGCCATCGCCCAACCAAAAACTACGAGGCTGTCAAATTTGGACCTGTCAACGCCAGCGAACAGGGGCGCAAGCTCGCCTTCTGGAGCAAGATTGAGGTCTCCATAGGCCAAAAGTCCGGTCACCTCTCCACCTGAAGAAACAACCGATGTCCTGTCATCGAGCTTGGATTCGACTCCAAACTTCTTTGCTAGACGCCTCGCCCATGCGCGCTCCTCGCCACTTGGCTTGTGGTCAAGTCGGGGAACTATGTCTTCCAAGCCATCGAATACGTGATAGCCGAGGTGGGACGGTACTCGCACCCCTACCAAAACGTCTTCGTCAGGGAATGCCAAAAGGGCCTTTCGGTACTGTTCCGCAAGAATCTCGTTCAGCAATAGCCTCTCGTCCGGACCCTCATCGGTCGCTCCGATCCCGATCAAGATGCAAGGTGTTCCACCAATGCGTTCCAGGGTATATAGAGCAAACCCGACGACCTGGTCGTCCCTCCTAATCTCGGTGCACAGCACCCACTCCTCGCGCTGTTTGGATAAGAATCCAAGATCGAATCCCGTACCTCTGGCTATCGCGAAATCAGCAATATCGGCTAACTCTGCGTCGCCAATTGAGCTACAGTCCTTTGTGGAAACTTCCATGGGCATGCTAGGTGGTCTCCTTCTGCCGGCTCCCAAGTCTTAAATTCTACCCGGAAAAGCTCGCTACCGGACCTAATTGACCATCCACCACGGTCAGAGGGAAACGTTTGCGCCGATCATCTCCCTAATCGAACCGATTAAGGTACCACTACCATCGACCCTGTATTGCCGTGGAAGCTCGAACAACCTTTCGTTTACCCTAATCCTCACAGGATGAGCGCCGGGGTATCCAACCAGTAGTTCCTTTAGCTGTTCGAGGTTGACAATAGATGCTGAAGTGCTGGTGAGACCTAGCTCGATCGGGGTGTCGCTATCACCGGCCAGCTCCAGGTTTTCTACCGACATACACACCAGTTTTACCTGATCCTCGCGTTGATCGACCCTTGCCTTTATTAATACCACGGCGTCGTCGGATAGCAACTGTCCAAATTCAGCCATCACCTTAGGGTAGAGAAAGACCTCGATCGACGACGTAAGGTCCTCCAAAACAAAGGTAGCCATCAGGTCACCCCTCTTGGTTGTCCTTTTGGAGAGGGAAGTAACTATGCCTCCGGCGGTAATCTCCCTATTGAATTGAGACTCGACGGCGTCTTCCTTCAATTCGGCGATCGTTGTGCTTACCCTCTTTCGTAGCGACTTTTCCACGTCGGCCAATGGGTGAGACGAGACAAAGAGTCCTAGCATCTCCTTCTCAAAGCTCAGTAGCTGCGAAGGGTTCCATTCCTGTTCCGAAATCGTAATACCGAGATCGCTCTCACTAAAGCCGCCGTCCTCGGTTGGTTCGTCAAAAAGACCGATAATTCCCTGAGAGAGGTCTTTCTTCTTCTGGGCGACTTTAGCGACGGCCTCCTCATAGATATCAAAAAGGGCTTTTCTCTTGTGTCCCAATGAGTCAAAAGCGCCGGACTTTATGAGCGATTCAATAACCCTTTTGTTCAGAACCAGTGGGTCGACTCGCATGCAAAAGTTCAGAAAGGAGCTAAATTCACCCTCTTTCTTGCGTTCTTCGACAATCTTCTCCACGATCGAAACCCCGACATTGCGCACCGCAGATAGTCCAAAGGAAATCGCCTGCTTCTTTTCCTTGGTCTCCAACACGCTAAAGTCAACTCCCGACGCGTTCACGTCAGGAACTAGCACCTCAATTCCGTGAGACTTTGAGTCCAAGAGGTAGACCGCCGTCTTGTCCTTATCATCTTTCACTGAGGTAAGTATCGCCGCCAAGAACTCGACCGGATAATTAGCCTTCAACCACGCCGTCTGATATGCCACGAGGCCGTAGCCAAATGAGTGACTCTTGTTGAATGCATAGTCGGCGAAGGGTTCAATGATGTCAAACAGGGCGGTGCCCAACTCAGCGCCATACCCAGTGGTCTCACAACCTTGGACGAACTTCTCCCTCTCAGCCGCAATAAGTTCTCGGATCTTTTTGCCACAAGCTTTTCTTAGGTTATCCGCCTCCTCAAGTGTGTAGCCTGCAAACTTCTGTGCGACCCTCATCACCGACTCTTGATAGATCATTAGGCCGTAGGTGTCTTGGAGGATATCCCCGAGATCCTCATGGAGGTAGTCGATTGGCTTTCGTCCGTTTTTCAAGTCCGCATAGTCGGTATGCATATTCGCGGCCATCGGGCCGGGCCGATAAAGCGCCACGAGGGCGGCAATATCGCCAAATTCGGTTGGGGCCAATGAGCGCATAAGTGAACGCATCGGCCCGCCTTCCAGCTGAAATACTCCGATCGAATCTGCGTTGCGAAGCATTTCGTAAACTTTTTCGTCCGCCAGATCAACGTTGTCTATATCTACTCTCTGGCCCGTGGACTCCTCAATTAGGTCAAGGGCACGTTCGATGACCGAAAGCGTCCTGAGTCCGAGGAAGTCCATCTTCAAAAGTCCGAGCTCTTCAACACCGTGCATCTCGTATTGGGTTACAATCGGAGCTGATGAAAGGTTACCGCTCGGGTCAGGCTTGCGCTGGATGGGAAGGTATTCCGTAAGCGGAGAATGGGTAATTACGACCGCCGCAGCATGTATCCCGTCTTGTCGCCTAAGGCCTTCCAGGCCCTCTGCAACCCCAACTACTCGCGCTACGTCCGGATCTGTAGCGATCATCTCGCGCAGCTCTGAAGCTGCAGTGTATCCGTCTTCGTATCCGGGAGTAAGGTTCAGACACGCGTAAAGCGGCGTGTCTCTACCCATCACCAAAGGCGGCATCGCCTTGGCGGCTTTGTCCCCAACGGCATAGGGTAGGCCGAGCACCCTTCCGGCGTCACGAACAGCAGCCCGAGCTTTGATGGTGGAAAAAGTCACGATCTGGGCAACATGGTCCCAGCCGTAGCGGTCGGAGGCGTATTTGATCATGTCGGACCTGTATCGCTCGTCGAAGTCCATGTCGATGTCCGGCATCTGCTTGCGCCCAGGATTCAAGAATCTCTCAAATAGCAACCCGTACTTTATCGGATCGAGGTCGACTATCTCCAATACGTAGGCGACGAGGCTGCCCGCGGCAGAACCCCTCCCCGGGCCTACCCTTATTCCGCTCCTTTTAGCAAAGCATATGAGATCCCAAACGACCAAGAAATAAGCGGAGAAGCCCATGTTAGCGATGACTCCGAGCTCGTAATCGAGCCTCTCTTGAGCGTCCTGCGGAATTCGATCTCCGTAGCGCTTATGGGCTCCCTCGAAGGCGAGATGACGAAGATATAAGGTGGCCGACTCTTCGTAGGTGGGCATACTGAACTGACCGGGAACCTCAAACTCCGGCAGTTTCGGATGACCAAACTCAATCTCGACATTTGACCTCTCGGCGATAGCCAAGGAGGAGTCGCACGCCTCGGGGTATTGCTCGAATAGTCGTCTCATCTCCTGGGCGCTCTTGAGGTAGTGCTCCTCTCCCGTGAAGCGAAATCGCTTCTCGTCCAAAAGGGTCGCTCCGGTCTGGACGCAAAGGAGTGCGTCGTGGATTTCGGCATCCGACCGGCGGGTATAATGAGAGTCGTTAGTCGCAAGCAAGGGGGCCCCAATCTCCTTTGCAAGACGGACTAGATCGGGATTCGTCTTGATCTGTTCTTTAAGTCCGTGATCTTGCAATTCGACAAAGAGTGAGTCGGTACCAAAAATATCTTGCAGCCTTCCGGCGGTTTTTTTAGCTTGCTCGAAATCGTCTCTCAAAAGTGCCTGTAAAACGAGTCCGCCAAGACAACCGGTAGACGCTATCACACCCTCGTGATAACGTTCGAGCAGTTCCCAGTCCAACCTCGGCTTGTAGTAATAACCCTCGAGGTAAGCCAAAGAAGAGAGCTTGATCAGATTCTTGTAGCCCTGCGAGTTTTCGGCAAGCAGGGTCAGGTGATAGTAAAGTTTTTCGCCACCCTCCGACTCGCCTCCGGTATCATCGACCTTGCCCTTTCTGGTCGGCCTCTCGAGTCGGGAATTCGCTGCCATATATGCCTCGATGCCGATGACGGGGTTGATGCCTTGCTTCTTACACTCCTTGTAGAAATCCAAAACCCCGTACATGTTGCCGTGGTCGGTTACGCCTAATGCTGGCTGCCCATCCTTCACCGCTGCGGAAACGAGATCTTTTAATTTGGAAGCGCCGTCTAGCATGGAAAACTCGCTGTGAGTATGCAAGTGGACAAACGAGCTGCTCATTCGGTCATTCCTCCGTCACAAAATGCATTTAAATATCACCATAGGTCAAAAAGTTCCGAGTCTGAAATTCTTGTCGATGCTGGCACCACAGCGTCTTACTTATCGCCGCCATCGGAGTCGAAGTCTCTTGTTCGAGCTTACCAACGAGGACACGTTGTCCCCAGGCGAATCAAGATGAAAACTGGCTAGACGGTGGAACTGGCGAGACCGAGCAGTCTTCTAGGCGGTGCACGTTGAGGAAAGCTCGAAAGATTGAGTAGCTCCCAGAGCAGCTGTGGAGAGATTTGCCCGACGCCATTAATTTGACACCAGATCCGCCTATCATTGGTTATCGCATCGATTCGATACCGGGGGTGTTCGTGAAAACTAGAGCCGCAGTATTGTGGGAAGTCGGCAAGGACTGGAGCGTCGAGGAGGTAGATCTCGATGACCCTCAAGCGGGAGAAGTGAGGGTTAAGCTAGCATCTTCCGGCCTTTGCCACTCAGACGAGCACCTCCTCACCGGTGATCTCCCATCTCCGATCCCGATTGTGGGCGGACACGAAGGTGCAGGAATCGTCGAGGCTGTTGGACCGGGTGTTACCGCCCTCAAAGAGGGTGACCACGTGGTACTTGGTTTCATTCCTTCATGCGGACGATGTGAGGCCTGCTCGACCGGACATCAGAATCTCTGCGACCTAGGTGCCCTCATCCTCTCCGGGGAGGAGCTCGCTGGCGGTCAGCGCATCCACGCTAAGGGACATGACATAGGGACTATGTGTTGTCTGGGTACCTTCTCTCCCTACGTCGTCGTTCACGAGTCAAGTGCGATCAAGATCGAGGACTACATACCGCTCGATAAGGCATCGCTAGTCGGCTGTGGAGTAACCACCGGCGTCGGTTCTGCGATCTACGCAGGTGGAACCAGATCCGGAGATACCGTAGTCGTGGTCGGGTGTGGTGGCATTGGAGTCAATGCCATACAAGGGGCCAAAATCGCAGGAGCGGCCCAGATAGTTGCCGTAGACCCGATTCAATTCAAACTTGATCAGGCAAAAATCTTCGGGGCTACCCATTTCGCTAGCTCACTCGAAGAGGCCCTGCCGTTAGTCAAGGAAATTACCTGGGGGAAACTAGCTAACGTAGCCATCATCACCACTGGAGTAGCTACGGGAGACCTAATCGCACCGACTCTCGGTCTCGTGGGGAAAATGGGTAAAGTCGTCGTCACGGCCATTTCGCCGTGGCTTCAGAGTGATGTCCAGCTTTCACTACTTGACTTAACTCTTTACCAAAAAGAGCTCCGGGGGTCGATATTTGGGTCCGCCAATCCAAGATTCGATATTCCTCGACTACTTAAGTGGTATATGGATGGCCAACTAAAGCTCGACGAGCTCGTTACCAAGACCTACAGCCTCGACGAGATCAACGAAGGATATCAGGATATGCGCGATGGGCGCAATATTCGAGGAATGATCACCTTCGACTGACCCGGACATCTGTGACCTGGTCGCACCCGCCTGGTGCATAGTCGTCAGAACACGCCCGACCCCCAACCGCTCCCAGCGGTTGGGGAATAATTGCATTGCTTTAGACGAGGACGAGTTAGTTGAGATTCGAACTAGATCGGGCTCGGTCGATTCAAGTCCCTGGTCGCATAGAGATGGTCAGCTTCAACCCTCTGGGCATGGTAAAGCTCCGGCTCGGCACCCAGGCGACGAGCCCTGATTCCAAGCAGTCGGCCGGCACATTTTCAAGCTGGAACTCCAAGCTGATTCCGTTGGCCAGCCGTGGGCTAGTCAGGCCGATCTATGCCGACTCATCCGATGATGCTAAAGAGATGGTTTCAATTGTCGTCCCGACTAAAGACCATTGCAAAGAGCTTGAAGCCTGTTTAGAATCCATTAGAAAATTCCACCCAGAGAACGAACTAATAGTTGTGGACGATGGGAGTCGCAACGCCGCCTTGGTCGAAGCAATCTCCGCTAAGTATCGGGCAATTCATATCAGAATTACACAGGGCAGTGGTCCCGCTTCGGCGAGGAATCTCGGCCTCGCTAGATCAACTCACGAGCACGTCCTTTTCGTCGATTCGGACGTCAAGCTGGTCACTTCTACGCTTAGTCGACTCCTTTGTTGGACTCAAATACCTGAGGTCCTCATAGTCGGTCCTCGGATAGTCGCCGGTGGCAACGGAAGCGATCCCGGTCTTTTACAGCGAGCTTTCCATACCCGTTTTCCGTTAGACATGGGAAGGGTCAGTTTCAGCGTCGGCGACTTGGACCCGAGCCAACAAAAAACCTCAAAGTACTTTCCTTCCGCAGTCCTTCTAGTTAAACGGAGCGCAGTTCTGGAACTAGGTGGCTTCGACGAGGGCCTTCGTTATGGTGAAGACGTCGATTTGCTTTGGCGGATTGCTGAAGCCAAGGGTCTTGCAGTCTACGACCCGCGAGCTTGGGCCTACCACCTCATAGATCAGAAACCCATTAAGCAAATAGTCAAAAATTTTCAATACGGTCGATCGAACTCTCAGTTGGCAAAAAGGCACCCTGAGCGAATGTCTGCATTCAGCGTCAGCGACCCAGTATCATTGGCGATTGGCCTCATGCCATTATTATCTCCAGGTGGCCTACTCGCCGCACTACTATCCCCTTCCCTTAGGTTCATCGCTCAACCAAATAAGGAGTTCAGTAATATTGCACGGCGCAAAGCATCGCTGGCTATCGCAAGCCAAGTTGCACTGGGGATGGAAAATCTCTATTCGAAAACCTACTTAGCTCCAGTCATTGTCTTGTCACTCGGCCACAAAGGCGTCAGAAGGACTCTGCTCTGGCTATTTGCACTTCGGATAGTCAAGCTGGCTTTGTCCGAAAATACTAGCAGCATCCTCCTTTTTGATCTCGGTGCCTCTCTAACAAATGATCTGGCCTACTCACTTGGGGCCTGGGAAAAGGCGATAGCAGACCGTCGTTTCACCTATCTTCGGATCCGTTTAGCATCCTGACTTTATGGGTTCCGTAATCGACCAAGCAGGAGCGCGCATTAGTCGACAAGTCGTCACTCGGCGACTGAGCGAAAAACTACTGTCTCACTCCACTGTTTTCTGGGTCAAAGAGCTGCATATTTCTGTCCGTCAACCAATGTCTGTGACTGCAAGCACAGGTTTGACATCCTCCCCTCCCTCACGGAAGAAGATTCCCGAATATAGGTAGTGGCTCATGCCACTACTTCCAGGAGTTGACGCTTCATCGGGTCGCTGTGCTTGTTAGCGTGCGATGTCCCTCCACGTCCTGTGACCGCAAGTCCTGCGGCGAGAATATTCTGTGCTGCATTCACGTCTGCGTTATTTGTATAGCCACACGATAGACAACAAAAGACCGCTTGGCTCTTGCGATTTCCTTTGTCCGTGTGTCCACACTCAGAGCAACGTAGGCTCGTGTATGCAGGGTTGATAGAGACTATTGTGACCGGCGCTGTGGCATGGGTAGCCTTGTCGGTTAGTCGTTGGCGGAACATTCCCCAACTCTGTTCGAGAATAGATCTGTTTAGGCCCCTCTTCTGGCTTACTTGCTTGCCAGGCTTGTCTTTCGTACCACTGGCTGATTTGGTCATGTTCTTGACCTTTAGAGCCTCTACCACGATCAGGTCGTAGTCACGCACCAGATCGGTTGTCTTTTTCTCGATCCAGTCCTTTCGTCGGTCTGACTCACGGGCAGAAATTTTGGCTACGGCTAGCTTGGTTCTTGCTCTCCTGTTAGAGCCTTTGACCTGTCTAGCGAGTTTTCTCTCTAAGCGCCTCTTGCGTTGTCGCTCTACTTTTTTGAGCAGTTCTAACATATCGAGAATTTGGCCCTCTGATGTAGTGACAGTGGCAACAACACCCATGTCCAGCCCCAGTAGGGCTCCGGTAGGTTCTCTTTTAAGTCCAAGTTGGGCTTGAGTAAAGCTTGCGTGCCACCTGCCTGAGCGATCTAGAGTTACATGCGCCGAAGTTGAGGCTTCGATCTCGCTAAATGGCTTGCTTAGTCGAAACTTGACCCATCCGGCCTTTGGAACCAAGACCTGACCCCACTTGTGGTTGATACGTCTAACAGATAAATCTCGTATGTAAAAACCTTCGTTGATACCGGCTTTGCGCCAGGTGGGGCGAGAGAAGTGTGCTTGGTTATTCCACCAGTTCCTAAATGCCTTATCTAAATCACGCAACGCTTGTTGTTGGACTGCCGATGACCCCTCTTTGAGCCAAGTGAATGCTTGTCTTGCTTCAGCTAGCTCTTTAGCCTGGGTGCGGTAATTGATCCTGGCCGTCCTGTCCTTGCGCCAGAGATTCCTTTGTTCGAGACCCAAGTTGTAGACGAAACGCGCTTTTGAGCAGTGCATAACTAGGATTTCGTTGTTATCTAAGTTCGGGTACAACCTCTGACGGATGCTCATGGGTGTAGTTTGACCCCTGGGTGTGACATTATTCTCTGTCGAAACCATGTAGAGGCTTCGACGTTAGTGCTATCCTTCCCCTCCCTTACGGAAGGGGTTTGACGCAGATATTGATCAATTTGCCCAGCTGGTGACGATGCGGCATTGAAATATTCCTCCATATGCCGTTTGATGCAACCCATTTGCAACGTAGGAAACCATATTTTTTGCATTGGTACTTGCCTTCGCCGCCATCTGGGGGGCTGGAGAAAATATGGAGGGAAAATGTCGACATACGCCGCACCTGGTACTCCTGGGAGCATAGTCAACTTTAAGTCGAGGTACGAAAACTGGATCGGTGGAGAATGGGTCGCTCCAAAAGCGGGCGCCTACTTCGAGAATATCTCGCCGGTAAACGGCAAGCCATTCTGCGAGGTCGCAAGGAGTAATTCCGACGACATTGAATTAGCGATAGAGACAGCTCATCGTGCATTTATCGGTTGGTCTAAGACATCGGTCGCCGAGAGGGCCAACATTCTAAATCGGATCGCCGACCGGATGGAAGCGAATTTAGAATTGATCGCTGTGGCGGAAACCTGGGACAATGGCAAACCGGTTAGGGAGACCCTCGCAGCCGACATTCCCCTCGCTATAGATCACTTCAGATACTTCGCCGGAGCAGTGCGTGCCCAAGAAGGAACACTCGGGGAACTCGACGACGACACCGTCGCCTATCACTTCCACGAGCCACTAGGAGTAGTCGCCCAAATCATACCGTGGAACTTCCCAATCCTCATGGCCGCATGGAAGATCGCCCCGGCACTCGCCGCAGGGAACGCTATAGTGTTGAAGCCTGCTGAGCAGACTCCCGTCTCCATCCTGGTGCTCATTGAACTTCTTGGCGATATCTTGCCCGCAGGAGTATTGAATATCGTCAATGGGTACGGACTCGAAGCCGGAAAACCACTCGCTTCAAACCCGAGGATCGCAAAGGTGGCATTCACCGGTGAAACGACCACGGGCAGGCTGATCATGCAATACGCCAGCCAGAACATCATCCCGGTCACCTTGGAACTTGGAGGGAAAAGCCCCAATATCTTCTTTGCCGACGTAGCAAGCGCACGCGATTCCTTTTACGACAAAGCCCTCGAAGGATTCACGATGTTCGCCCTCAACCAGGGTGAAGTTTGCACCTGCCCATCTCGCGCGCTAATCCAGTCCTCAATCTATGACTCCTTCATCGCCGACGCCTTAGAGCGGACCAAGGCGGTAAAGCAGGGAAACCCACTCGATACCGAGACCATGATCGGTGCGCAAGCCAGTAACGACCAGATGGAAAAGATCCTTTCCTACATTGAGATCGGCAAAGCAGAGGGCGCCCAAGTGCTGACCGGCGGCGAGCGCTGTGAGCTAGAGGGAGACCTTGCGGAGGGATATTACGTCACACCAACGGTCTTTTACGGCAATAACAAGATGAGAATCTTCCAGGAGGAGATCTTCGGACCTGTTGTTTCGGTAACCCAGTTCAAAGATTATGATGAGGCCCTCTCCATCGCTAACGACACACTCTACGGGCTCGGGTCGGGAGTCTGGACCCGTGACATCAATACCGCATATCGACTAGGTCGTGGAATCCAGGCCGGAAGAGTTTGGATTAACAACTACCACTCCTATCCTGCTCACGCAGCATTTGGAGGCTATAAGCAGTCAGGAATCGGACGTGAAACCCACAAGATGATGCTAGATCACTACCAGCAAACTAAGAATATGTTGGTTAGCTACTCTTCGAATAAGCTTGGTTTCTTCTAAATTGGCCAGTCCGTCCAGAGTGGCGGTCAGCATAGAGGCGGCGGAGGTATTCCGTCGCCTCTATGACACCAACGGTCCGCTAATGATTCATCAATCGGGGGGCTGCTGCGATGGGAGCTCACCAATGTGCTTCTTGGAAGGCGAGTTTATCCTTGGTGAATCAGACATCAAGCTCGGCGATCTCGATCTCGGAGACGGGCGCTATGTAGCTATGTGGATGTCGAGATCACAGTTTGAATATTGGAAACACACGCATCTAACAGTGGATGTTGTCAAAGGCCGAGGCGCAGGCTTCTCGTTAGAAGCCCCACTGGGAGTTCGATTCCTAATCAGGTCACGACTGCTTAGCGAAGACGAACTGCAGCGACTAAGCGACTAAATTAGCTCCTCCGGTAAGTCCTTTGGATCAGATCAACCCGTGCCAGCGCAGTCGCACGCTTCGAGTCGCCACGCGGGTAGAGGTCCGCCATGCGCTGGAACACCTCGACGTCATAGCGAGCCCACGGTGCGTTGGCCCAGATATCAAGGTTCGCCACGTCCCCTTGGTTGAGCACCGCCGCCCTCAACTCCCATTCAAGGTTCATCCTCTCTTCGGAGATGCATGGCGAGTCAGAATTTCCTAGTATCGGTCCGGTATAGCTTCGAATCGCTTCCGCTATTCTCCCTCGCCTCAGCTGTGCTCTCACAGAAACGAAATCCAAGCACACCGGATACAAGAACCTATACGGTTTAGAACCCACTACTTTTGGCCCAAGAAGTTTCCTCAATCGTGACATTTCCGCCCGGACGGTTACGGGGCTCACTTCATCTCCGTAAAGAAATACCGCCACCTGCTCCGCCGTGACCCCATTGGGGTTTAGCGCCAAAATCACCGCTATCTCGCTCTGACGTCGCGAGAGCTTTATCTCCTGTCCCATCAAGCGTACTACCGCCTCATTCCGTCCCAGGGTCTCAATTCGGACTTCGGGATTCGAACCAAAAAGGAGGTCCGCTCGCAGCAAATACCCCTCGTCACCACTTAGCCTTTCGACAGGAACCTCATTTCCACTTGGCAAAGTAGCGATCATGCGATTTGTGTCAAGCTCAATTCTTCCCGAAATCCAGCCTTCGGGAGACGTGGCAATGACCACGCCATAGCTATCCAGAAGTGCCGATCCCACCTTTCGGTCCGCCCGCTGAACCATAGACGCGAACCTCGATGCGAGGAGATTTCTTTTGGATTTGATTTCGGCTTGGCAAGTGGCCGAAGCCGCCTTCACTAAAGCAAGACAGTACGGACTCTCCACCATCTCGTTACCGGTCAAGTCGATGCTGCCAAGCAACAGATTCGAATCCGGATCCCTGATCGGTGCGGCCGCGCACGCCCATGATCTAACCGAATCGCTATAGTGCTCACTTGGACGAATCTGTACCGGGTGCCCTATCCTCAAAGATGTACCCGGGGCATTCGTCCCGGCGTGCTCCTCGTCCCAGAGTGCTCCTTCTACGAAGTTCATCGTCGCCGCCTGGCTCAACGAACCCTTGTGGCCCTCTACCCACAGCAGGCGACCCGATTCATCAGCCACTGCAAGAAGGTTCTCGGAATCAGAACTGACCTCACCGAGTAGACCCCTAATAAGGCCCATAAGATTAGAAAGCGGATGCAAGTCACGCCTGTTCAAAAAACCGTCTCGGTCCTCGTCTACGGGTGGTAGGTACCTGCCCTCTGCGTCTACTCCGGCTTCTAGCGACCTCTGCCACGACTCCATCACCAGCTGGCGCACGCCTAAACTCGTATCGGCCGAAATAAGAAATTCGTCTCTGGCTGCCCTTAAATCCCGATCCTGCCCACCTAGCGACGAGCCAGACAAAGCTAAAAGCTTATGAGCAGCTGATCCGACAACTTCCCCGGCCCGACGCAATAAAGACCCTTTCAGCAAACACTTTCAGCAAAATAAATACCCAATTAAATCGCTAACAAGTGTGACCATTGTAACATGGAACCGATTTAAATTGCTGAAATCCAGCGATCAGCCCACGCCGGATTTAAACAACGATCTTGGGGCCAATTAGGCGCTATCCCGGTCAGCAGATTTGCCAATTCGCTAATTCGCAGATCCTCTAAGATCGCCAGCTGCTTCGTTCGCAAACGTCCTCTTGGATAGAGATTTCCACAGCCTTAACAACCTTCAACAGTCGATATCCGGTTTGCCCTCAAGTCTTTCAATCACTAGATCCAGCAAAGTAAGTATTTTTTTCTTGTCCATAAGCCCTGCTCAACGTTGTACCTCGGACTCTGTCCACCTAGAGAGACGCTCAATCTCGAGTCGATACTTCTATAGTTGATAATGTTGATCATATTAGTCAGGAATTAAGACAATTGGAGTTGCGATGCCGCTAATCGGCGAGCAGGAAAACGTGGTTAGAAAATCACCCGTAGAACTAATCAAGGAATCTTCCAACGGCCTTCGGGGCTCAATAGCCGAACAGCTCACCGACGGGCTTGGTTCCTTTTCCACCGAAAACGAACAGATTCTAAAGTTTCACGGAATCTACACCCAGGACAATCGGGACCTACGCAGAGAAAGAACAAGGGCAAAACAAGAAGTCGAACATATCTGTATGATTCGAGTAGCCCTTCCCGGAGGAGTGATTAGCGCCGAGCAGTACTTAGCCCTCGATCGCTTGGCACGCGAATTTGGCAATGCGGCGCTGCGGTTGACAACCCGACAAGGGATTCAATTTCACTTCGTTACCAAGTCCGATATTGAGGAGCTGTTGAAGAAGATCAACCAAATCCTACTGACGACGTGGGGCGGCTGCGGGGACGTCGTAAGGAACGTCACTGCCTGCCCAAGCTCACAAAGCGAAGGTCAAAAGGTCCGACTATCTGAACTAGCAAAAGAGATATCGCTGCGCTACAAGGCGCCGTCCGATGCATACCTCGAATTATGGGTTGACGGAGAAAGGATCCCTAACGAAATACTCAACGCCCCCAG
The DNA here is from genome assembly GCA_021846265.1 of Actinomycetes bacterium. GTDB lineage: Bacteria > Actinomycetota > Acidimicrobiia > Acidimicrobiales > Acidimicrobiaceae > JABEUN01. The sequence goes on from JAJZCF010000007.1 coordinate 18,620, forward strand.
CGTCGATGCTTCGATATATGGATTGACGATGCTCCCGAGAAAGTTCAAGATAGGCCTAGCGCTGTCCTCCGACAACTGCACCGACGTCTTGTCGTCCGACGTCGGCGTCGTCATCGACGAGGCCGAACCTGACACAATAAGGATCTACGTCGGCGGGGGAATGGGAAGGTCAGCGGCTGACGAATCAACTTTCGCTCGGCTGGCTGACCTCCTCGGAGAAATCGATCGCCAAGATGTATTTGGCGTCATCGACGCAATAATCTCGATTCAAAGGGATGTCGGCGACCGATACGACAGAACACACGCAAGGTTCAAATACTTAGTAGATCGTTGGGGTGTAGATAAAGTACGCAAGGAGGTAGAAGCGCTAAGCGGTATCGCGATTAGGGAGGCGACTAAGGATGTCTTTGCCGAAACCACCGACCACCTCGGAGTGACCAACGAGACGAGCGATCACTTTGACTTCGGCATAAAACTTCCTTCGGGGAGGATCAAAGATACACCCGATCTTCCGTACCTCACCACGATCAGGCGTCTCGTCGAACTAACAAATCCGAAGTTGGCGATCACCGCAAAGGGCGACCTGCTGCTCAAGGGTATACCTTCCGAAGCGCGAGTGAATTTCTTCAAGACGCTCCAAAACGTCCCCGCACTAGATCCCGCAACTCAGCCAAAAGTGTTTCGAGAGTCCTTCGCTTGCGTAGCACTCCCAACATGCGGGCTTGCCCTGGCAGAGTCTGAAAGATACCTGCCAACATTCCTCGCCGAATTAGCTGAAAATCTAGAGGGACTCGGCCTAGCAGATCAGTCGTTTGAAGTGCGAATGACGGGTTGCCCTAATGGCTGTGCGAGGCCATACCTCGCAGAAATTGGAATAGTGGGCAGATCAAAGCGATCGTACGACATCTACCTTGGGGCAGATCGCCAAGGTACTCGCCTTGGAAGACTATTCGCCAAGGATGTTGATCGCCAATCACTGGTCGCCGCTCTGATTCCGATCCTCGTTCTCTTCAGAGACAACCGCTTTAGGGCTGAGTCCTTTGGCGACTTCGTAAGTCGCCAATCAATCGAGCTAATCGACTCTTTCAGACCGCTTGAGAGAACGAGACTTCGTCAAGGTAAAATCGAGGCCGCCGGATGATAGTCTCTCTCCAGCTCAGCGGTCAAAAAGTCCTGGTAGTAGGGAGTTCCAAAGAGGCAGCGACTAGGGCGCAATCACTTGCGGACGAAGGGGCGGCGGTAGTGCACTATTCGCCCCGTATGCAGTTTCAATCGGACAGGCGAATCCAGCTGGTTCAAAAAGAACGGCCACCGATTAGAGCGCTATTTTCAGCTCGGGTTGTCATCGCAACCGATCGCGACCCAAAAATCAACTCATGGCTATTTCGATGGAAGTCTGTCTGCGGATTCCTGCTGAATACCCTCGACGAGAAGGAAACTTGCGACTTCTACCACATGTCCACGAGAACGCCCCATCGGGGCATAACCCTTGCTGTCTCGACTTCGGGAGGATCGCCATCTTTCGCCAAATCCCTGGCAAACCGTCTTGCTAGTTCCGTCACCGCGTCAGACGTACTGGTATTTGAGCACATTGCGCAGATGCGCCAGACGATGATAGAAAATGGGCAATCCCCGCTTCACTGCGACTGGTTAGAAATAGAGCAAAAGCTTCGTAGCCAACTCGAAGAGATAAAACTTTCGCAAAAAGCAAGCTAGCAAAGAAAAAATCAATCAAAAAGATATCTCGGTATGTCATAATAAATCACTATTTTTATATATCTATCTGATACCTAATACTGTCGAAAATTTTACTAGAATCCCCATAGCAAAAAAAGGAGAAATATGCCATTGGTAAACAACCTTGATGCGCCGGTCCTTTGGTTCACCGGCCTATCTGGTGCCGGTAAATCGACAATTGCTTCGGGCGTGCTAAAGATACTTCAGCATCGCGGAGTCGCAGTCGAGGCGTTGGACGGCGACGAGATACGCAATGAACTTTCTCCAGACCTTGGATTTTCGAAGGCGGATCGAGACCTCCAAGTGAGCCGATTAGGGTATCTCGCCCTACTCTTGTCGAGAAATTCAGTAGTTGTCCTCGTCTCCGCGATTAGCCCTTACCGCGAATCACGCGACAAAGCGCTATCGAGGAGCCCAAGAAGCTTCGAAATCTATGTCCATGCAGATCTCGAAGTCCTAGTTTCCAGGGACACAAAGGGACTCTATCGCAAGGCGATAGCCGGCGAGATCACCGGGCTAACTGGCTACGACGACCCATACGAAGCCCCGATCAACCCAGATCTAGTGATCGATACCGCTCAGACTTCCATCGAAGATGCGATCGACGCAGTACTCGATCTTCTCGACCAAGAGGCACAGATTGACAAAAGTGCTTGAAAAGGCGGCCGAAGAGTGCATCACCTGGGCAATCGGTAAGTTTTTAAATCTCAAAATGTCGACCGGACTCAATGTCTCCGGCCAAGTCCTGATAGACCTGGCGGCAAAGGTCGGATACCAGGGCGAGCTACTCTTTGTCGATACCGGCTACCACTTCCCAGAGACGGTAAAACTATTCTCCGAACTCGATCAGCGCTACCCAGGAATCACATTTCGGACTTTGTCAGCTGGGTCCACAATCGAAGATCTCTACCTCAGCGAACCAGAAAAGTGTTGCCAAATAAACAAGATAGACCCGCTCCAGGCCTACCTGGCCGATACCAGCACCGACGCTATTCTCAACGCTAGAACGAGGGCAAGTTCGCCGACTCGGAAAGACCTACAGATGGTCGAAGCCGGGCCGACATACAGGATCAACCCCTTGACTTTTTGGTCGCAAAGCGATCTTGAAACATACCTCAGTGTGAACAAAATTCCACCTCACCCACTGTACGAATTGGGATTTACCTCAATGGGATGCTGGCCCTGTACCAGGGCGACCAAACCCGGAGAGGATCCTCGCTCGGGTCGTTTTGTCGGGCAGGGCCGCCTCGAATGTGGGATCTGGTCGAAGCCGACAATGGCAGAAAGCGGCTTTGTGAAAGAAAACCCTAAATAGCCCACGTGAATGTAGCCCAACTAAAGGAAAAATGGTCCACTCAAAATGACTCCTATAGAACCCTCGATTGCAGGTAATAACAAGCTGACGACGGCCACCGTCCAGTTCCCAGAGAAAATAGACGACAGCTTCGCCGTGTGGGAGTGCACTCCCCGTCAGATGGCGGACCTCGAGATGATTGCGATCGGTGGCTACTCCCCGCTGGAAACCTTTATGGGTTATGACAACTGGCTATCCTGCGTCGACTCAATGCATCTAATTACGGGCGAGTTATGGCCCATACCAATCACCTTCCAGCTGCCGAATGGTTGGCTTCAAAAGGGCAAGACCAAGCTTCGCCTAGTCCACCTAGATCGGGCTATCGCTACGATCGACATAGTCGAAAGGTTCGAAATTGACTTAGAAGTCGAGGCTCAGTCGGTTTATCAGACTACTTCCGAAGAACATCCAGGGGTAAAGGCACTGTACCAAGGAGGATCTACAGCGCTATCGGGTCCTATCACCTTTCACGAAATTCCAAGGCAGTACACTGACCACGAGTACCTAACCCCACTTGAAGCACGACGGGAATTTGAGTTACGCGGATGGAAGACCGTAATCGCCTTCCAGACTCGAAATCCAATCCATCGTGCCCACGAATATCTTCATAAAGTAGCCCTCGAACTTATCGACGGCCTCTTTTTGAACCCCCTCGTTGGCCATACCAAGGGCGATGACGTTTCTTCGGCGACGAGGATGAAGGCATATCGTGTGTTATTGGAAAACTACTACCCGACAGATCGAGTAGTTCTTGGCGTCTACCCCGCAGCAATGAGATACGCAGGGCCCAAAGAAGCCGTCTTGCACGCTATTTCAAGAAAAAACTACGGCTGCACCCACTTCATAGTTGGAAGAGACCATGCCGGAGTCGGCGACTACTATGGCACCTACGCTGCGCAGGAGATCTTCGACCAGTTCCCCCAAGAAGAGGTAGGTATCAGCATCGTCCGATTCGAGCACAGCTTCTTTTGCAAACGATGCGAACAAGTAGTGTCGAAGAGAACATGCCCACACGATTCCAATCAACACCTCGTACTTTCTGGAACGAAGGTTAGAGAGATGCTCAGCAGTGGTCAGGAGCTCCCTTCGCAGTTCTCTAGGCCCGAAGTAGCCAAGGTGCTGATTGAAGCCTATAAGAGCTGACTTCGTTAGATAGCTCGCAACCCACTTTGTCGAGGTCGGTCGGTGCCCGTCCACTTAGGACCGGCACCGACTAGCAATGCTGACCAGGTGTCTTTTCTACGGAACGGGAAAGTAGATCGCCAACTCTGAGCGGTCACAAACCCAAATCATCCTCGACCAGTTCGGCGTAGATCCAGTCTGGCATCGGCACTGGACGCCTAGTTTCTCCGTCTACGCCTACATAGAGTGCCTTTGCAAAAAAGGTACGCCTTGGGTATCCCTCCAGTTCAGCGCCTTCGCCCCTCTTCGGCAATGGAGGGCAAAGGGCGTGAGCGTCAAAAACTAGCTCAAAGGAGGTTGTGCCTTTTTTTGACAGACTGAAAACAATCTCGAACAACTCACCGACATAGAGGGGAGAAAACCACTCGATATCCATCTTCTTTACGACGACCTCCCAAGGTGATTGACCTAATGTCACACCAATACGGCGGAGCCATCCGTCGAGGGCATCGTCAATGTACTTGAGATAGTGGGCGTTATATACAATCCCCTGGGCGTCAAGGTCGGAGAAAAGTACACTTCTCGTCTCAACTAGCCTTCGCGAGATCAATTCTGATCATCCATTCCACTAGCCGAGGTCTTCAAAACTCTTCGCCTCCTGCTTGAGTCTTTCGGTGAACTCGACAACCTGCTCCCTTACTGCGTCAATCCCAGATCCGCCCGGCGTTACCCTTCGTCTAATTGCACCGCCTGGCTCGACAATTTCAAGAGCCTCAATCCCTAGCTGAGGGTGCGCTTCGACTAGTTCGGATATCGGAACCCGACGCTCTACCGAGTCCCGGATAATTCCCCCAACTATACCGTGGGCCTTCCTAAAAGGAATACCTTTCATGACCAGAAACTCGGCTAGGTCTATCGCAACTAGCGCCTCAGAGTCAGCGGCGGCCTTCATCGTCGCATAGTCAAAGTTTGCGGTCGCAAGCATGCCCGCCGTCGCCTTTAGAGCGAGAGTCACTGTATCCAGCGAATCGAATAGCGGCTCTTTGTCCTCTTGCAAGTCGCGGTTATAAGAGAGCGGAAGACCCTTCAGCGTGGCAAGAAATCCGGTCAGATTACCGATAAGTCGGCCAACTTTTCCCCGTGACAGCTCTGCTATGTCGGGGTTCTTCTTGTTCGGAAGCATTGAAGATCCGGTCGAATAGGCATCGTCCAGCCTTACAAAACTGAACTCCTCTGTTGACCATAAAACTATCTCTTCGCCAATCCTCGAAAGATGAATTCCAATCGAAGCCAAGACGAAAAGGGTCTCAGCGACGAAATCCCGATCCGATACTGCATCGAGTGAATTTCTGAAACGTCCGGCGAACTCGAGCTTTGAAGCGACAAAGTCGGGCTTTAAGGGGAGGGTCGATCCCCCTAAAGCACCGGCGCCGAGTGGAGATATGTCTACCCTCTTGTAGGCGTCGGCTATCCTCTCTAAGTCTCGCATAAACGCCCAACCATGGGCCAACATGTGATGGGCAACCAAGATCGGTTGAGCCCTTTGGGTATGGGTATATCCAGGAAGGTATGTATCACCGGCAGACTCGGCCAGATCAAGCAAAACCCTCTCTAGAGCGATTACGTCTTTGGCTAACTCTTTGAGAGCGGCCTTCACAAACAGCCTCAGGTCAGTGGCAACCTGGTCATTTCTGCTCCTTCCAGTGTGGAGCTTCGCCCCGGTATCCCCGGCTATCTCAGTGACACGCCTCTCGATAGCCGAATGGATATCTTCGTCCCCTTGAGAGACAAAGTTGCCCTCCGCCATCTCCGTTTCGACCTGGTCCAATGCCCCGAGCAGAATCTCTGCCTCGAGTGGTGTTAGTATCCTGGACTCCTTCAGCCCGAGCACATGTGCCTTCGAACCGAAGATGTCCTGCCGCCATAGTCTGATATCGAAAGATAAGCTCTCGGTAAAAGCCATCAACTCGTCCGCCGGAGTCGATGAAAACCTTCCTTGCCAAAGTGTCATAGATCTTTACCTAGTCCAATTTCCCTTGCTTCGATGCCCAAGTTTGAACACCCAAGCCAAATATCCTCACAAAACCTTCAGCATCTTGGTGTCGGAAGAGGTCAGAGGAGTCATAGGTAGCCAGTGAATAGTCATAAAGCGAGTGGGGGCTCCTCCTTCCTTCTACATGAAAAGCGTTTGGCTCGAGCACTAAGCGCACTTCGCCGGTGACAAAAGTCTGGGAATAATCCAGGAAGGAATCGTATGCGAACTTAAGTGGTGAAAACCACATCCCGTCGTAGACTAGGCGGGACCACTCATTTTGGATTCGCCTCTTCTCGTGGGCTAACTCCCTTTCCAGTGTGACGTCTTCTAGGTCCGAGTGCGCCGCAATGAGCGCTACTGCCGCTGGTGCTTCGTAAACTTCACGACTCTTAATTCCCACGCGCCGATTCTCCACCATATCGATTCGCCCGATACCGTATGAGCCGCAGAGAAGATTCAGCTGATCGATAAGTTGGACTAAGGGCAGGGGTCGGCCGTTTATCGAGGTTGGCTTTCCCTTCTCGAACCCTATTACCACCTCAGAAGGTTCGCTCTGATTAGCTATGGTCATCTCATAGACACCCTTTGGTGGTGAGACCCACGGATCTTCCATCTCGCCACATTCGATAGCCCTTCCCCACAGATTTTGATCGATAGAGTAGAGCTTCTCCTTGGTCGCCTTGATTCGCACGTCGTGTTTCGCTGCGTAATCTATCGAATCTTCCCTAGAGAAGCCCCAGGTTCTTACGGGCGCAACTATCTCCAAGTTCGGGTTCAGTGCGCGTATCGATACCTCAAAGCGGACTT
>JAJZCF010000007.1:25774-37352 GCA_021846265.1 Actinomycetes bacterium
TTGATTCGCACGTCGTGTTTCGCTGCGTAATCTATCGAATCTTCCCTAGAGAAGCCCCAGGTTCTTACGGGCGCAACTATCTCCAAGTTCGGGTTCAGTGCGCGTATCGATACCTCAAAGCGGACTTGATCGTTACCTTTCCCCGTGCAGCCGTGCGCCACTGCTTGGGCGGAGTGCCTTTTGGCGGCGTTTACAAGATGCTTTGCGATGATCGGCCTAGATAGCGAAGACACCAGCGGGTATTTGCCTTCATACAGGGCATTTGCTTTAATGGCAGGCAAGACGTACTCGTCGGCAAACTCGTCTTTAGCGTCGATCACCTCGACGGCAATCGCCCCTGCTTGGGAGGCCCTCTCCTTTAGTTCGTCAAAATCTCCGCCCTGGCCAACGTCGACCGACACAGCGACTACTTCGTAGCCGAGCTCCACGCTTAGCCACTTGACTGCGACAGAGGTGTCTAAGCCGCCGCTATATGCCAATACGAGCCTCTTTTTTCCCATTTATCCGGCCCTTTCTATCTGGTAAATCTTCGACCTAAAATAAAACGAATGAGCCCTAGCGACTCTTAGTAGATTAACTTAGCCCAACACCGCCCAAGCGATGATAGACACTCCAAGGTCAGCATTTCTCGGTCACGAGAGGTCAGTCGAATGCAATACCTGCCAGTTCCGACATTCTTCTTGCCAAAATGTTGCCGGAAGTAGGCTCGTCTGCAATCGCTAAAAGAGTGTCGTCGCCGGCTACTGTCCCCAGCAATCCGTCGATCCTCGACCTGTCCAATGCCGAAGCTACCACGTGTGCGCAACCAGGAGGAGTTCTCAAAATAACCAGATTCCCTGAAACCGATATCTCAACCACCCACTCCCCCATAACCCTTTTGAGGTGATCAAAGGTTGATGATTGGTCCTTGGGCAGCTCCGGGATAGCGTAGACGCTTTCCCCTTCAAAACCCTTGACCTTTATCGCCCCGAGCTCGTCGAGGTCCCTCGACACCGTTGCTTGGGTGGCAATAATCCCATCATCTGCCAATAGCGCCACCAGTTCGACCTGCGAAGTAACCTGCTGTGATTGGAGAATTTTTGCTATACGATACTGCCTCTGATTCTTCGCTACCATTACTAATTCGCCTTCCAGAAGAGTTTCAAAAGCAGCCCTCTCATAGAGTGGAGCCGATTCTCCGCCTGTGCCCACACGATTGAATCCGCGCCGTCGATGACCTCGGCGCTAACTTCGAGATCCCTATGCGCAGGCAGGCAGTGCATAAACTTCACTGCGTCTCCGGCCAAAGCCATTAAATTCGAGTTCACCTGATAGGAGCTAAAATCAACAAGTCGCCTCTCGGTTTGACCCTCTTGGCCCATCGACACCCAAACGTCGGTATAGATAAAATCTGCCCCCTTGACACCTTCCTTGGGGTCAGAAACTTTCCTGACTAATCCCCCGCCAATGTTGAGTCGCTCGAGTGTCGAATCATCAAACTCGTAGCCCGCCGGAGACGAAATAGTTACGTCGATCCCTGCATAGGACGCCGCCTTGGCCAAAGAGCTCGCTACGTTGTTGGAATCTCCTACATAGGTCAGCTTTGGATGACCAATTCCGGTCCAGACCTGTTTGATAGTTAGTACATCGGCGAGCGCCTGGACCGGGTGGGCCAGGTCTGAAAGCAGATTCACTACGCCTACACCCTTAGTTAGCGATACGGCAGCAAAGCTTTCGAGGGTCACTTGGCTCTTCACGCGAGCACAGATCAAGTCGTGGTAGCCACAAAGTGTCGAGGCGATATCCGAAGCGCTCTCACGAACCCCAATTCCTATCTCTTGATCGGCCATTGTTGTGACACCTCCGCCGAGCTGACGAATCGCCACCTCGGTAGAGTTCCTAGTTCGCAAAGAAGGCTTTTCAAAAACTAACGCAACGCTTTTATTGGATAGGACCTTCGGCGGATTTCTCAGCAGAGAAAAATCTAGAACCTCAGCGAACTCCTCAGAGGTGAGATCGTCTATGTCAAATATTTTCCTAGCTGAACTCATTTGCGACCCTTTCAAAAATTGCAACTCCTTTGGCTATCTCCTCCGGCGTAATGACCAAAGGCGGTGCGATCCTCAGCCTCTGTGGTCCGGTATGAGATAACACCAGCCCGTATTCGAGGGCTAAGGAGACAAACTTGGCGGCAACTGGTTTGGAGAGCTCGACCCCTACTAGCAGCCCCCTGCCGCTCAGCGACTTGACCAGACCAATCCTCATCAAGGCGTTGCGAAGGATCGACGACGACCTATTGGCAGCGTCGGCAATCCCCAGTCTTTCCATTTCACCGATGACACAGAGTCCCACCGCTGTCGCAAGCGCTCCTCCGCCAAAGGTCGATCCATGATCTCCGGCTTGAAACGCTCCGGCGACGGCCTCCTTGGCCCATACTGCACCAATTGGAATACCATTCCCAAGGGCTTTAGCCAATAAGACGATGTCAGGAGAGATAGACGAGTGCTGAAAGGCGAACCACTTGCCGGTCCTACACAGGCCCGTCTGCACCTCATCGAGGATAAGCAGTACTCCAGTCTCCCTGCATAACTCTTCCACTTGATCTAGGTAGTCTGGGGGAGGGTCTATGACGCCGGCTTCACCCTGGATCGGCTCCAAAAGGACCGCTGCGGTATTCGGTCCGATCGCTGAGCGAAGTGCCGCAATGTCTCCAAATTCAACGTGGGTAAAGCCTTCGAGCATGGGCAAAAATGGTAGTTTCTTGGAGAACTGACCCGTCGCAGCCAGAGCGCCCATAGTCCTGCCGTGAAAGCTCTGGCGCATGGCTATGATCTCAAACCTGTCCGCCCCTCCCCACCTTCGGGCGAGCTTTATAGCGGCCTCATTAGCTTCGGCTCCCGAATTACAAAAGAAGACTCGGCCGTTAGATTTCGAGGCAATCTTCTCGTCAATCGCCTTCGCCAATCTTCCGGCATTCTCGTTGTAAAAGTAGTTTGATACGTGCCACAGCTTTTTCGACTGTTCTATTAGGACATTATTTATTATCGAGTTCGAATGTCCAAGGGAGACAACGGCTATACCTGCGAGGAAGTCAACGTACTCCTTGCCGGAATCGTCGTACAACCTAGCCCCTTCTCCTCGTAGAAAACAGACCCTCCTTGGACCATAAGTCTTCATCAAGAATGATGATTCGAATGGGTCTGAGTCCTTTGATGACGCTCCGGCTTCATTTAATCCAGGATCGCTCACTTTTCCACCACTTCCTCGGTGATCATCGTTCCTATACCCCTGTCGGTCAACATCTCCAAAAGGATCGCATGAGGAATCCTTCCATCGAGGATATGTACTGATGAAACCCCATTTTTGCTAGCCGAAAGTGCGCTCTGGAGCTTAGGTCGCATTCCACCTTGAATGGTGTCACTGCCCAACAGGTTCTCTAGTTCACCTGGTTGCATCCTCTGGATAAGGGAGGTCGGGTCGTCAAATTTTCCCCTTACCCCCTCAACGTTGGTCATATAGACGAGCTTTTCTGCACCAATAGCAACAGCTAGTTCGGCTGCTCCAAAGTCTGCATTTATGTTGTATCCCTGACCTTGCGAATCGGCCCCAATTGTCGCAACTACTGGAATCAGGCCGTCCTTTAGGATCGAAAGAATTATTTCAGGATTAACCGATTCGATATCACCAACAAAGCCAATATCGCCCTTTGCCTTAGTCGCTACGATCAAAGAGGAGTCGAGCCCAGATACTCCTACCCCTTTATCACCATGGCGGTTAATAGCCTGGACAATCGAAGGATTTAACTTGCCAAGCAGCACCATCTTCACTACTTCTAGCGTTTCGGCGTCGGTCACCCTTAATCCGTTTGAAAAGGCAGAGACCTTGCCGATCCGGTTCAGCCATTCGTCGATCTGCGGACCGCCGCCGTGAACAATCACCGGCAGTATCCCGACAGAATGGAGTAGCACGATATCCTCGGCGAATGAGTCTAATTCCGCATCTATCTCCTCGTTAGAGTCGACAGAATCACCCAAGACATTCCCACCGTACTTGACCACCACACACTTACCCATGAACTTCTGAATATACGGCAGAGCCTCAAGAAGGATAGAAGCCCAAGCCGATGGGTCTGAGCTTGGGAGGAGGGTCACATCAATCCCCGAGTCTTGCTTCATGAAGTCCTCATGTTTTCCGCGATGTATTCCGGAGAAAGGTCGGTGGTAGTAACCGTCGCACTTCCGGCACCCAAGGCAAGGTCACAGTCGACGACGATCTCCCTCTTGGCCATTTTTTGTTCTAGCGCCTTCGCATCAAACTCGATGGAAATCCCACCCCTAGCCACTTCGACGCCTCCATAGGATACGCTCAGGCGATCCAGGTCGAAATCCACTCCAGCCGAACCAAGCTCCGAAGCAATTCGCCCCCAGTATGGGTCCGAACCATAAAACGAGCACTGAACGAGCTGCGATGAAGCAACCTTTTTTGCGAGAGTCAGTGCGTGTTCTTCATTCAAAGCACCAACAACCCTGATCCTGACGAGTTTGTGTGCACCCTCGGCGTCCATCGCCATCTGGTCGGCGAGGGATCTGCATACCCCTTCTAGCGCATCCGCAAATACAGATGGTCTGGGCTCTACGCCCAGGCCAGAGGATAACAAAATGACCGTATCGTTGGTGGATGTGCAGCCGTCGATCACGAGCCTATTGAAGCTAACTTCGACCGCTTGCGAAAGAGCCGACTGTGCGATCTCGGGGGTCAACTTGGCATCGGTAGTAATAACAGACAGCATCGTCGCCATATTCGGAGCAATCATCGCCGCACCTTTGGCGATCGAACCTATTGAGAACCCCATGCCCAAGTGAGTTGCCGTCTTAGGAACTGTGTCGGTTGTCATAATCGCTCGAGCGGACCTGTTGGCGCCGTCTTGGTCATTGGAAAGCCCGGCCACCAGGTCTTTGACCCCAAGTCTGATCGGGGTGGTATCTAGGGGGATTCCGATAAGTCCCGTCGAGCAGACGAGCACGGTATCCTCTCGAACTCCGAGCTCCGCCGCAACAAAGCGAGCCATATCTTTGGCGTCTTCCATCCCCTTTTCACCGTTGGCGGCGTTGGCGTTCCCGCTATTTAAAATCACAGCGTTTACCAAATTATTGGACGATGCAAGGTGAGACTTGGACACTCTAACTGGGGCGGCGGCCGAACGATTTTGCGTGAATGTCGCTACTGCAAGGGCTGGCAGATCCGTATTCGTCGCGACCAGCGAAAGATCCATCTCTCCCGAGGCTTTTATCCCACTTGCTATACCGTTAGCCCTAAAACCTTTAGGCGTGGTGACGCTCAAGGCCAAACTCCTATCTCATTCAGGCCCAAAGATTCATCGAATCCCAGAGCAACATTTAGCGCTTGGACCGCCTGTCCAGCAGCCCCTTTGACCAGATTATCGAGGGCCCCGAATGCAATCACCCAGTTGGTTCGAGGATCAAATGTGGCAAACACCTTTGCCTTGTTTGTACCGTAGGTCGACCTCGTGCTTGGGGCGGATGACTCTACGTCAACGAAGGTATCACCCGCAAAAGTCCTCCGGTAGCAGGAGGCTAGGAGTTCGTCGGCATCCTTAGCATCAAGCGACCCTATCAGGTGCGTCGGTCTGAGATAACAAGTAGCCAATATCCCCCTTGTCATCGGGGCCAGATGGGGAGTGAAAAGTACCTTGGCATTGGTGTTTGTCTCGATCTCGACCGTGTGCCTGTGGTTTTTCAGGCCATAGGCAGAAAAGTTTTCAGCGATAGACATAAACATATTCTGAGACTTGTTGGTTCTTCCAGCTCCGGAGACGCCGGACGCTGCGTCGACGATTACCGGTTCGGAGAGGACCAAGGACTCATCGATAAGCGGCTTGATCGCCAACGAAGCCGCCGTAACATAACAGCCGGGTGCGGCGATAAATTTTGACCCCTTTAGTCGGTCTCGATTGAATTCGACGAGACCATAAACCGCCCTCTCTAAAAGTTCAGGCTGGCGATGATCTACTCCGTACCAACTTTTATAATCCCCGGGGTCCTTCAACCTATAATCAGCACCGAGGTCTACAATGACCAATTCCCTTTCAAGCAGCTGAGGAACATAATCCTGCGAAGCACCGTGCGGGAGGGCAAGAAAAACCACCTCAATATCCAAGTCGTCCACAACTGAGAGCAACTTCTCTGTAGAAATCAGCGCTAAATCGACATCAGATAGCCCAGCGTGGCTCTCCCTCACGGTCAACCCAGCGGAGGACTCTGCGAATACAGCCACTAACTCCAATTCTGGATGTCTGGTACAGATCTTTATAAGCTCGGCCCCGGCAAAGCCAGATGCTCCAGCTATCGCTACTTTCATTATCAAAATCTTACATTCGAAACCCACACAATGATGCATGATCATGCAATAATTTGCTCATTTATGCATTGTATCTGCTCCGGACTAGTCGATCCCGGTTGGCCACTTGCTCAAATCCAATAATTCAACCAGTTCAGACAGTACGGAGCTTGGCGCCGAAGGACATATCCATGTCGGAGGCTATCCGGGCGATGGCATCTTGGATTTCCGTATCGGTAACGGTAGCGTTCGGGTTTTGAAGCCGAATCTTCACCGCCAAAGACTTGATGCCTTCCCCCATCTCCTTGGATTTATAGCTGTCAAAGAGATACGCCGACTCGCAAAACTCTCCGGCGGACGAGCGAACCGCATTTACCATCTCTTGTGCCCCAACTGAATCAGGAACTAAGAATGCCAAATCAAATTCGGATGGAGGGAAAGCACTTACAGCCTTGGCTTGAACCGCACCGGGAAGTTGGGCAAAGATCAACCCTAGGTCCAATTCGAGATAGGCCACCCTATCCTTTGTTGTATTTGAGGTCAGTGTCGCGACAAGGTCCCGATCTAACTCGCCCAAAACCCCGATGGGGGTGCCGTTGGAAACGACAGCAGCCGATCGCGTCGAATGAAGTATTGGCCATGAGGTCATTATCGATTCCTCATGCAAGACAGTCGGAGAGTCGAGTATCGGCTGCGGTAATTTAAAGAAGCCAAAGCATAACCCAAGTATCCTGGTCATCTCATCCGTAGCCGATTCGGGACTCGTCAGCAAAAATGCCATCCTCTCGGTCTCTAGCGGCAATCCCTCCTCGGTAACGCGAGGCTCAAAGACCTTTCCCATTTCAAAAAGCCGTATCGGGGTAATCTGTCGGTTTGAGTTGCGAACTAGCGCCCTTGCCATCGAGGGAAGTAGCGACCGCCTAAGCACCGACTCCTCCCTAGCCAGCGGATTACTCAGTGCAACAGCTTGATCCGAAATACCAAAGGGCGAATGCTCCGTGGGCGAAAGCATCGAACTCCCCCACATTTCATAAAAGCCGTTGTCTCTAGCAAAACCCCTTATCTCTCTACGCAGCTTCTGCCGTCTATTTAGCCCTCCGACCTGAGGCGGATTGAGGCGGAGCTTATCGACCTTCGAGTATCCGTAATGCCTTGCTACCTCTTCGATAATGTCCACTTCGATCGAGCAGTCTGGGCGAAAGCTTGGCACCGTAATCGAAAGGTCCGCACCCATCGGAACAACGCCAAATCCAATGGGTTCCAATAGGCCTTTGACCTCATCGATCATAAATTCATGGTTTAAATAGGAGTTCAATCTCTCAAAACGAAGTTTGACTCGTTTTGGTTCGAACGCAAGGGGGACTACCTCCAACACGGCAGACGGGCTCGTGTCCAGTAGTTCGCAGAACCTAGCGAGTGCTATCGGCGGTAGTTCGAGGTCGACACCCCTCTCAAATCGTGCAGAAGCCTCCGACCTAAGTTGGAGCCTCTTTGAAGTTTTAGCAATTGTAGAAGAGTTGAAGTGTGCGATCTCCAAGAGGACCGATTCTGTCGAATCCGAGATCTCCGAGGACTCTCCCCCCATGATTCCTCCGAGCCCAACGACCTCGTCCTTTGAGTCAACGATAACTATATCCAAGAACCCGTCCCGTTGGTCGCTAGCCAGCTTTCGAACAACACCATCCAAGGTCACAAGCTCATCAGTAGGCTTGGCAGCTCTAACGGAAACCACTCCGGATGCTAGCTTCGTAGCGTCGTAGGGATGGGTGGGTTGACCAAGCTCAAGCATTACATAGTTCGACGCATCAACTATGGGATTTATTGATCTCATCCCACAGAGTTCCAGCCTCAGAGGTACAAACTCTTTAATCTTGAGCTTCGAAACATCCCCGATCCTCGCCAAAAGCAATCGATCACACAGGTCGAGATCCGTTACTCGCGCCAGCTTGAGGCTGTCGTCCTTCCCCACATCGAACGATACGGCCATTGGCTGGCAAAATGGTAGCCGGAAATGTGCGGCGAGATCTCGAGCAACACCAATTACGGAGTTTGCATCTGGCCTGTTTGCCTCGATTGCAAGGTCAAAAAGTACATCAGGCCTGATAGAAAGCGCCTCGGCAATCGGCGTTCCCAGAATCAGCGCCCTGTCCAGTATCATCAGTCCGCTCGAATCCGCTCCAAGGCGAAGCTCAGTCTTTGAACAGAGCATCCCGAAGGAGTCGACCCCTCGCATTTTCGCAGCCTTAATAGTTAGACCGTTGGGGAGTGCCGCACCTATTGCGGCATATGGTACGTAGTCTCCAACAACAAAGTTGAATGCCCCGCATACGACCTGTATCTCTCCCTTGTCCCCTACGTCTACGATCACTCGTCTGATTTTGTCAGCGCCTTTGATCGCTTCTATCTCAACCACTTTCGCCACGAAGACCGCATCAAGATTTCCACCCACCTTGTCTATCTCTTCGACGACAAGCCCGAGGTTGTTCATCGCGTCTGCCAGAGTCTTCACAAGTGCGTCGGATATCTCGTCTGGTCCGCCTTCTTTATCTAACGAGTAGAAATCGGCGAACTCCGACAGCCAGGACAAAAGAACCTTCATGTAAACCTCAATACTAAAATTGCGACAGAAAACGAATATCGTTGTCTAAATAGACACGTGCGTCAGATATGGCGTGCTTCATCTGGGCGCATCGGTCGATCCCAAATCCAAATGCAAAGCCGCTCCACTCTTCGGGGTCCAGGCCAACCGACACCAAAACGTTAGGGTGAACCATCCCGCACCCGCCAAGCTCAATCCACCCGGTATTCGAACATGTTCGACATCCGGTCCCATCGCAAATGGTGCAGGTTATCTCGAATTCAGCGGACGGCTCAGTAAAGGGGAAATAGGCCGGGCGTAGCCTGGAGGTCTTGTTCGGGCCGAAGTAGGCCTTGGTAAATGTGTCGATCGTACCCGCAAGGTGCGCAAAGTTGATTCTTTTATCGATCACCAATCCCTCGATTTGGTGAAAAGCCGGAGTGTGGCGGGCGTCTGCTGTGTCTCGACGATAGACCCTTCCCGGCATTACGGCGTAGATCGGCGGTGGCTGAGTAGACATCACTCGGATCTGCGTAGGTGAGGTGTGGGTCCGCAGAAGTACCGAATTAGCCGATCCGAATTCCAGAAAGAAACTATCCTGCGAAGCCCGCGCCGGATGGTGGCGAGGAATATTTAGCGCCTCAAAGTTATTCCACTCACTCTCGACCTCTGGTCCGTCTTCGACGACAAATCCCATCCCAACGAAGACATCCTCTAATTCCGCCCGGGTCTGTGAGATCAAATGAATTGACCCGATCCTGTCGGTTTTTCTGACCAAAAACTCAGAAAGATCCTGCGCTTCCGAGGCGATACGCTCCTCGGTTTCTTTTGCAACTAGCACGTCTCTAGCGCTTTCCGAATAGCTAGCTATCTTTGAGCGAACCGAGTTAAGGGCCTCGCCGACGACTTTCCTCGCCTCGGGATCAAGGTTTCTAAGTTCCGATGAAACCTCCGCCAGAAAACCCTTCTTACCTATATATCCAAGCTCCAACTCACGCAGGTCTGCCACCTTGGTCACGTCGGCAAAGTGGCCTTCTGCTCGCTTCAATATTTCATCTAGCTGAGCTAAAAGTTCGTCGATTGTCACCAAAAACAGCTCCTCAGAGTTTCAAAAAATCCACGTCGCCCACGTCTGAAAATTAACCTGAAAAGGCTCCACTTTATTCGGGCGCAATACCTCAATAAGGCTAGTGAGGCGGCAAAGATAACCATCACCAACCAATGTAAAGAACCTCTAGGCATCGACTATCCAAAGCCTCAAGCGCCCTTTCAGCGAACTTAGTCCGAGCTCTTTCATGAAAGACAAGTTTCAAGTGATGTAAAGCGATCCTTGGTCTAGTATGGCGCAAGCAAATGATCTTCAATGAGCAAATTTGCTTAGACCCGCCTGTCCTCACGATGGATGAGGTGTGACTGTGTCCACAGCAAGTAATCCCCGCTAAGCGGCCCGGAGCCCTCGCCTCACTTATTAAATTCCGCCTCTTTACTTACCTGGTCAGCAAGTTCTAAAGACCGCAACTTTTAGATCTCTCCTCCGGCCTAGAAGGCTAACTTATCGAAACCCGCAGGATGCTAAATTAAAAGTGCAAGTGTCATAGTCCTCGTTGTCGCTCTAGAAAAGTTTCTCTCCGTAATCGTGGCACGCTCGCTGGACCGATCCGAGCTGGGCCGCTACTAGGCTGCGGATTGATTGCGCTCCTGAGGAGGGACCATGGCTGCAAGCGACGATAAGTCCAGTCAAGCGACCGTTATGGGTGGAAAAGACGCCCTGTCTGAAGACGTTATGGGCGGAACAGACGCCCTACCTGAGGATGAAATGGGCGGACCAGATGCTATGTCTGAAGACGTCATGGGCGGAACAGACGCCCTACCTGAGGATGAAATGGGCGGACCAGATGCTATGTCTGAAGACGTCATGGGAAGTTCTGAAAAAAAGTAAATCACTAGGACCGTATCGACAACTGCTCTGCGCCAGCTTCGTCGGTCGATTCGCTGTTCGTTGCTCTGATGGACGCGAAGCACTAGCTAGAACTTAAAAGGGCCGTCGTGAGCGGGGGATCGTCAATTAACGATCCCCCGCTCAGAAGGCTTAGGCTCTCGGGCAACTTTGGCCGGACGTCTATGTCCGGCTTCCCAGGTTCTTCCTAATTGCTTGCCGGTACCAACGCCTTCACAGCTACTGATGTCGCGTCATACCTGTTTGAGTTTTTCAGTCTCCAACCGTTGCCGCTGAGTAATCTCTATAGTGATCATTCACTTGGTTCCCCTTGCGGGGTTTCTCTTCCCTTTTGGGTTTCGATTCTCGCCTCACCACAACTGCCCCTCCCTTGCGGTAGGTTTTACGGTCGCTCCTTAGAACGCGAGTTGACTCGTGGCTCGAGCCTGGGTCTTGTACCACCATCACTGACGGCCTGGGTATCCACGGAGGCACCGGCATCAACGTAGCCAGGACTGACGTAATCCGGCCAGTCGCTGATGTTCTTAGCGTCGTTATGGTCCCGATTTAATCCTGTGTCAGTCACAACATGCCCAAACTGTTTCTCTAACTTAATCGGTGCGACAACCACATTCGTGATGGATCTGACTCGATGGATACCACCTATCAGCGACTACGAAAGACTTACCAATACTGTAGGTGATTATGGGGCGGAACTTTGCTAAAGC
>JAJZCF010000112.1 GCA_021846265.1 Actinomycetes bacterium
CTTCGGGCCAGTGGTCACTATTGTCGATGGCGACTCTCAGGAAATAGAACGGGGGAGAGTTGCAAAGTTCAATGGCGGAGCTCTTGTCAAACAGGAGGGTAATCGTTTGCCTGGGACCCGGAGGGGTGGGGAAAACTACTTGTTCAGCAGCTATAGCCTACGCTGAAGCCGCTACCGGCAAAAAAGTGTGTGTCGTGACCATAGACCCTGCCCGACGACTTGCCTCTGCGCTTGGCCTATCTAAGCTCGGCAATGACGCCTCACTCGTGACAAAGGTGGGTTCGGGCGAACTTTACGCCACGATGTTGGACGCACATGCCACATTTGACGACATGGTGAGGCGCTATGGAAAATCGCAAGAGCAAATAGAGAAGATTCTTGCTAATAAGCTCTATCAGAATCTAACTACGTCTCTTTCCGGGACGCAGGAGTTTATGGCGATGGAGAGACTCTTCGAACTCTACGAGGATGCCAGGTTTGATATAATCGTCGTTGACACGCCGCCAAGTGTCAGTGCCTTGGATTTTCTTGACGCACCAAAGCGATTATCTAGCTTCTTGGATAACAGGCTTTTCAAGCTACTAATAAAGCCACCTCCCGCATACTTGAGGCCGCTTAGCCTCGCCACTCGAACCCTTCTGAAGACGATCTCTAAGGTAGTTGGGGCTGAAGTAGTCGAAGACGCCGTTCACTTTTTTGAGGTTTTTTCTGGAATAGAAGACGGCTTTAAAGAGAGAGCAGATTCGGTCGAGAAGGTATTGTCTTCCGCCGAGACCGCTCTCGTACTGATCTCATCGCCGAGCCAAGGGGCAATCCTAGAGTTAGATCAGCTCGCTCAGAGGCTCAAGAAGTCAAAGCGCGAATTTCACGCTCTCATAGTCAATCGTGTCACTCCAGACTTTTCTGGACCACTAGAGATTCAAGGACAAGCTAAAAATCGAGTAACCGATAATTGGGTATACCTATCACGGGAAAGGGCGTCAGACCTTAAGGCGGGAATTGAGCTAAAGGAGTTGCTCGGGGATACCGCAACGCTATTTGTCGACGAGATTGCCGGAGAGATTTCGGATTTGGGCGGCGTAGAGACGATCGCCAGAGATGTTTCGCTTGGCGAAGTAAGCTAACTTTGCTCCCGGATTCGCAATTGTCGTTTTGAGCTACTACCCTTTTAGGCGATGTATAAGATTCTTCTAGTCGCAGATACGCACTCGGTCACCGACGAACTCGCATCGGCCCTTGGTTCGATTAACTATGAGTTCATTATGGTCGATGATGGCAGGAATACGAGAGATGCAGTAAAGACCCACCTTCCAGACCTGGTTATAGTCGACATGCAGGTCGGGAGTATGGGTGGTATGGCAATCTGCCTCGACCTTCGTCTCGAAGAGTCCGGGGGAAGGTTGCCTTCGTCGAAGGTCCTGATGATAGTTGACAGAAGGGCTGACATCTTCTTAGCGCGTCGCTCAAGTGCCGACGGTTACCTTATCAAGCCGCTGGATCCGATCAGGATCAGAAAAGCTGTGGTTGAAATCCTATCGAATCAAAAATTCGAGGATCCTTCGTTCGCTCCGACCGAGACGACGCCGCCGGTCTTGTTGAAAAACAGAGAAAACGCCTGAGTGACCCAGAGGTCGAATAAAAAACGGTAGCAAAGGACCATTCCGGCCTTTGGAGGCTAGGCTTTTGTTCCACGGGAAGTAGCGCAGCTTGGCAGCGCGCAGCGTTCGGGACGCTGAGGCCGCGGGTTCAAATCCCGCCTTCCCGACCACGTTATTTCGGCGCTAACTGCTGGCCTGGCCGTCATCCATCCACCGGGAGACTTTCTTCCGATGGTGGTGTGTAGTGGTTCCACTCGACACTTGGCCGGGTTGAGACTTGGGGTCCGACTTGTGTCGAGGGGCTCACCATGGGCATTCTTTCCTTATCGCTCTCAGGTCGTTGAGTTTTCATAGTCCGTAGCCTGAACTTTGCGAATCGGTGCTGGATCTGCCACTCAGCACAGGATGTCCGTTGTGGTTTGCTTGGAGTCCTGCCCTTTCGACGTTGTCTGTAATGGTGTCACCATCTTGCATCATCGACAACCATGGTTTTAGCATAGAACCGCCGACCCGGCCTTCGAATTAGCCTGTTAGGGCAGAGAAAAGTACTTTTTGAAATGGTAGAACGTGATTTTGGGTGGCCCAAGTTCAATCGAGTCAAGGAGACTTTTTCTGCGGTGAGGTCTTTGCTGAAGTCAGAGGGTATTGAGGTTTCATTTGAAGATGGGGGCTCTAGGAGGGCTGGTCGAGTTTGAAGCCGCCAAAGCTCGACTCCGTTGTCATCAGACGAACATGCCCGACGACGTTCGTTCCGTCGTAGAACGTTGCGGTGATGGGTTCATAACACACCGCTTTGCACGATGTCGTAGCGATGCCCATCGGCAAGATGAAAAAGCGCCAACCATTGAGCACGGTGGGAAGAAGGGCTGTCCTTTGTTTGCTGGGGCCTGAGACGGTAAGACTGGTGACCCAGCTCGGTACGCTTCCTGAAAAAAAGGTCTCACCATTACTCGCATTATCCCAATTCACCGTGTTCATCGGCAGCGAACTACCGCTCGAGGTGACGACCGCGTTGGCATAGACGAGTTCCATCCACGGATTGCCTGAGTTCTCCGAGGCCGATAGCACCCAAGGCTGGTGAGCTACGGTGCCATAGGCGAGTTCCGTTCCACCTATCGGAATCTGGGGTGTAGTAATGGGGGGTGAAGCGACGACCCCCGGCGCACACTGTCCGGTTTGGATAGGATGCCCGCCTGGCATGCAGTTATCGAGTTTAGGCCGAATAACCAAACCAGACGCAAAGGCCTCGATTTCTGGGACGCTGAGGCCGGAACCGACCACCTGCACTCCGAGCAGCGGGCTTAGCTTCCATTGCAAAACCAGTTGGCGATTACGCCCGCTTGACGGGGTTGGTGCCGGGCTGTCAGGAGAACCAAGATGCACTGGCCCCGCCGTCGCAGCACACGTAGATGGATGGTTGGTGCCAGCACTCGTATTCGTGTTAGTACAGACATCGCCAACAATGGTTATGGTTTGGGTGCCATCGGCAGCTTTTGTAGGAATGGTGGAGGTGTTTTGATCCGATACTTGAAGCAGAAGAGCTGGATGTCCGTCGACTGTTACGGTTTGTGTCGAGGCGTTTGCAATTCCCCCCGGCGGCGGTGTCACGAAATCTGGGTTGATGACTCCTTGGTTGATGGTCACGGTAAGCGAAGCGCCGCCGCTAGTTGAGGTATTCGCATAAGTGATTGATCGGGCGTAGTTAGCAGGTCTGGTGATGACGTTTGTCTGCCGGTCCGATACGAGCTTCCAGCCATTAAAAAGGGGACTCAGTGTGACCTCCTTGTTGAGAAGATGCGCAGGTCCGGGGGTGTCGAATGCCGTGACTTGAGCGCTCAGTGACGGCGTCGTTGGAGCGTTGGGGCCAATCAAGTGGATAGTGGTTCCGACTAGGCTAGCCGCGACAATGGCGATGGCGACAGCGATCAAGCCATGGCGACGGCGAGCCCGGCGTCGGTGATCTGCCCGCTGACGCAGGGAGACCAATGATGGGGTCTCAACAAGTGGTGTCTCGAGCAGAGACCCGGCTAGGTCGGTCAATCGTGACATTGTGTTCCTCCGTGTGACTGTATTTTGCTGGCCTGTTGAGTTAGATCCGGTG
This sequence comes from Actinomycetes bacterium, assembly GCA_021846265.1. GTDB lineage: Bacteria > Actinomycetota > Acidimicrobiia > Acidimicrobiales > Acidimicrobiaceae > JABEUN01. Next base: position 3,700 of record JAJZCF010000112.1, read on the forward strand.
ATTGCAAAGGCACGCCATTTCGATGCCCTCCGATTTGAGGAAGCGTCCGTGGCAACTGGGATAGTTTTTGCTCGGGATCTACGCGACTTTCACTTGAAATAGCTGGTGGCTCTGCAAGAGCATCTGCGAGCTTTGCTCGGGCCGTACCTAATGTTCGAGAAACTGTGCCGCGTGCAACGCCTAGTGCTTCAGCGATCTCGCGCTCGGTGAGATCCGCGACGTAGTGGAGCATTACTACCTCTCGTTGTCGCCTCGGAAGTTCATTGACCAGCAACCAAAGTTCTCCGGCCGGAGCTGGGACGTTGGGACGCTGGGGTTGGCGACCCAAGAGGCGTCTTTCGAGGGCTCGGCGCCTCGCCCTTCGTCGAAAAACGTTGTAAGCGACCCGATAAGTCCATCCCTCTAGCCGTTCTGTTGCACCAATTCGAGGCCAATGCAAAAGCGCACGATAGCAGGCTTCATCGGCGACCTCCTTCGCTTCATCGAGGTCACCAATCACGAGCAGCATGGTGGCAAGGAGTTTTGGGTATGCCTTCTCGTACCATCGGGTGAAGGCGATGTCTTCGTCGACTTTCTGCACATCTTTTTGGCCCAATGCATTATGGTGCTTTTGGCGCACGTGTCTCCGTTCGTGGCGTCGTTCCAGTTTGTTCGAACTCACCACATAGTTAAGTCACCGTCAAGGTTTTTTGCTGAGACAATCGGTCTTTTTTCAAAATTCTCTTTAACTTGGGAAACTCGTTTAGTATCGATTCATCAACTGCGAGAGGTGACTTCGTACGCTGCCGAATGTCAGTTTCCCCATACCACTTGCTAGAAGCACTATCTGACAAAAATGGGTATTCGCTCACTTTCGTTTTGCATCCCGAGCAGAGTTTCATGGTATTCATCGCCCACCAAGAGATTTCGAGTGCTTGGGTAGTTGTGCCAGAAGTAGACAACGAGCAATAAAGCTCAAGCCCATTACCTCCAAAGTGCATGTGTGTCCACAGAAGCGGCGCCGGCGGAGCCGATATCCAATTAATAATCGAAACCTAAATCTTGCACTTGAAAACGATAGGCATGGAAGTGCAAGAGTAGGGATAGTCTAATAATCAATTGATTACTTGAATGATGGTGGTAATGAAGGGTCGAGAGTTCAAAGATGCAATTTTCGAGCAGTTTGCTCGTGTGGCTTCTGCACTAGCCAGCCCCAAGCGAGTGGAGATAATCGATCTACTTTCCCAGGGAGAACGGAGGGTCGATTCGATCGCTGAAGTGACTGGGATGTCGGTGGCAAATACGTCACGTCACCTTCACATACTCCGAGATGCCGGCATGTTGACCTCTACACGAAATGGTTTGCAAATCACCTATCGAGTAGCCGACGAATCAGTTGTTACCGGCTACCAGGCCCTACGCACCCTCGCAGAGTCTCGAATCGCTGAGGTAAATCGACTGGCCGAGGCATTCTTCTCCGAGGTAGACGGGGCTGATCCGGTCGGATTGGAGGAGCTACTAGATCGCTACGCGGCTGGAGCGATGGTAGTGGATGTCCGTCCAAGGCTGGAATACGAGGCGGGTCATCTTCCCGGGGCCATATCAATTCCCCTCGAAGAACTTTCCGAGCGAATCTCCGAGATGAATCCAGCTGGCTCGGTCGTCGCATATTGTCGAGGACCCTATTGCGTTTTAGCCGCTCAAGCCGTTGCAAAGTTTCGTTCCGCGGGCTTTCAAGCAAGGCGATTGGCCGGGGGCCCAGCCGATTGGCGGGCGGCCGGGCTACACCTAGAGATCGGCGACGAGGAGTAGCGGAAAGATAAAAGCGGGATTAAAGCTGGAAACGAGAGTAGAAGAGGAGGCGCTTTGTCAGGCTGATCGAGCAGTTTTACGTTTGGAGGCCGAATTTCATCGCACGAGTTTGCACGCGCAGTGCCCGGAATCTACACCGATTGCCAAATGCTTCCATCGATGGAGTGACGATGGAAGGATCAACCCGACGAGTGAAAAGCCGGATTCGTTTTTTGGTCCTTTTTATCAGATCCGTTCAGGGCACCAGTTTCCAGCCAGTTCCGTTGAATGTCAAAGGAACGGCGACTTTGGAGCCTTATCAAGCGACGCTAAGGATGCTATCCGCGTGCGAGGATCAAAGGTTAATGACGGGTCAAAAATGTTGAGGACGAAGAAAGGTTGAAATGAAGGTTCTAATAGTACTAAATGATCCCCCCTATGGAACGGAAAGGGTCTACAACGGACTCCGACTAGCGATAAATCTACTCACTAAGCAGGAGCAAGTTGAACTTCAGATCTTCCTTATGGGAGACGCAGCCGGTGCGGCGAAGTCCGGACAGATTACGCCAAATGGATATTACAACGTAGAACGAATGCTTTCGAGTGCCATTCGCAAGGGAGGAGAGGTAAGTGTCTGCGGTACATGCATGGATGCTAGAGGCCTTACTGAGGCCGATCTCTTGGACGGGGCCAGGAGATCCACAATGGACATTTTAGGTGAAATGACCGTGAACGCTGATAAAGTCTTGGTCTTTTAGTGGTGAGGGCGAAAGAGCCAGCGGCGGAGAGTATCGTCATCCTTGGAGGAGGCATAGGTGGTATCGCCGCTGCCAATCGGCTACGGCGTCGGCTCGGCGACCAGCATCGCATCACCCTTATAAACAGATATCCCGAATTCTCATTTGCTGCGTCTTATCTGTGGGTTATGTCAGGTCAGCGCAAAGCGAGCCAGATAACGAGGCCGCTGGCTGGTTTGCGGCGCAAAGGAATAGAGCTAGTAATCGGAAGTATCGACG
>JAJZCF010000113.1:0-3132 GCA_021846265.1 Actinomycetes bacterium
TAGGTGATGTTGCTAAGAGTATTTCAATTGGACTTGAGCGGCTTGACACGATCGAGCATGAGAAAAAATTACTGAACCAAGTCGAATATCAGGCATTTCATGATGCTCTAACAGGTCTCCCAAATCGTCATAAGCTTGAAGATTATCTTCCTGGAATTCTTGAGTCTGCGAGGAGGAATAACTTCGTCGTCGCAATCGGCATACTGGACCTTGATGACTTCAAGATGGTCAACGATACTTGGGGGCACCAAGCTGGAGATATTGTGCTGCAGACTCTATCGAGCAGACTAAGGCTTCGGCTCCGAACCGGAGATCTACTTGCTCGACTAGGCGGCGATGAATTTGTGATCGTTTTTGAGAGCTCTGGTCAGGACGATGCCCGTCATCAGATGGAGTCAGCGCTGCAGAGACTGCATCAGGCCGTGGAGGCGCCTATCGAAGTGGCGCCGGGCTGTCATGTAGAAATAGGAATGAGCCTTGGACTCGCCGTCTATCCCTTGGATGCAACGGACGGTGAGACCCTCCTTCGTCAAGCGGACATCGCCTTATACCGAGCTAAGGCGACAAAGGGAAGCAGATCCACTTGGTGGCAGATGGGTTCTGACGCATTTGCTCAGCAAGATTTTGATCAGTCCTTTGATCCTTACGGAGAAGAATCAATCGAACTACTAGCAAGCGTTCAGGATTCATTTAATTTGGTTAGTGTCGATTTCGTCGATAAGTTCTACGCCGGACTTGGGCTCGAAGATAATGCAAAGTCGATCCTGTCTAACCTTGGTTCTCTGGAAATGGAGAGCCTAAAACGATCACAGGTCGAACACTGTAAGTTTGTTTTATCTGATTCGACGACTAAATCTCAGCTTCTATCGGAGGCGCATCATTTAGGTTTTGTTCATGCGATGGTTGGGGTGGACAGTTCCGTCATGATGAGAGCTTATTCGCTCTACCGAAGCCTTTTAAATTTGCAACTTGCGCATCTGCAATTGGAACCAAGAGTCAAGTTTCGTCTACTTCTTGCTTCAGAGAGCAGGCTTAATGAAGACGTTCAAGCGCAATTACATGCAATGCAAATCACTGCCGGGGCGTATGTGTCGCATTTGCAGCAGCCAATGCCGGAGACCGCGAGCACTTGGAGCGAAATTGAGTCCGCGGAGCTAAAAGACCTTTCGATGCTTCCGGGAATTTTAGCGGCCGCAATTTGGCGACTTGGCTCCGACGACAGATTTCGGTGCTCCCAACTAGGCGGTGTCATCAGGGATGAAGTAGTCCCGATCTTAGAGTGCTCTGGAACAGATCCTGATGAAGTGGATACATCGTGGCAGTATTCAATCCTTTCAAAGGCCTGGAGTGCACAGAAGGTCTCGAGTATCGCTAACTTGGATGGCGTTTCGAAAACCGGTGATGAAAGTGCTGGCTTCAGAGAATTAGGTATTCGCAGCGCAGTTGCCATACCAATATTCAATGATCAACATCGAGTCGAATCAGTAATTGAATTGCTAGGCGCTTTCCCTATCCAGTTCGAGTCTCTCACCATGCGTCAATTCATTCAGGGAATTCAACGCAGATGGGCCGAAGTCAAAAACCGCTGCGAAAGTTACATTTCGGCTCCATTTTTGACGCCTGGACTCGTGAAGCAGCATCGGGAAGAACTGTTTGATGGCGGGCTGCAAATGTACTTCCAGCCGATCGTAGAGGTCAAAACGGGACGGGTAGCTAAGTTTGAGGCCCTAGCCAGACTGAAGACTGGCGATGATCTAGTTGTGCCGCCAGAAGTGTTTCTCCCGTTCTTGAATGACGTCGAGTTTGACATACTCTTCAGGCAGGGGCTTGATCAGACTTTAAACTGGGCAAAATGTTGGGAGGAGCAAGGGGTCTTGGTTGACGTTTCAGTGAACTTGCCCCAGATAACTCTTTTGAACCCTGATTGTCAGAACTGGGTTCGCGACGCCTTGAGTGAGCATAATTTTGATTCGAACAGACTTGTTTTGGAACTTCTTGAGACTCGCGTGATGGAAAAAGACGGTTACATGGAGGCAATCGAGGGTCTCCAAGGATTTGGTGTAAAACTTGCTATTTGCGACCTAGGCTCTGGATATAGCAGTCTGCTTAGGTTCTCGACGCTCCCGTTCGATATCATTAAAATTGACCGAGAGATAATCGCTCAACTTTATTCGTCGCCGCTTCAAACACTTTCCTTGATGGGAAAACTTATTCAGGTGGGACGCGAATTCGGACGTGAGGTCGTAATAGAGGGTCTCGAAGATCTGGGAATGGTAGAGGCAGCTATGTTTCTTGGCGGCCCTTTAATCCAAGGCTTCCAGTTGGCATACCCCATGCCACCTGAGAAGGTAGAGTCCTGGATGCGTGAATTTGCTTTTCCTGCCAGCAGTCGACAAATCAGGACATACCTTGGCGCTCTCACCTATCTACTAAGCGCAGCACATCGGGACAGCTTTGGAGATGAATGGCTTGCCAAGGGATGTATCCTTGGGGAGTTTTTATCAAATCAAGGCGTAGAAGCAGAGCCTGCTAGGCTCCTCCACCTCCAAGTTCATCGAGAGGCTACCCGTGGTTATTCATATCAACGACTATTGCAGTGGTTGATCGATAAGGTGCGGTTATCGTCTTGAGGGATTTGATTGACTTTAGGGCTTGTTCGAAACGTCTCACTGTTTTCGCTGGTCAATTTATTTAGAAGCTCGCAAGGGCACTTAACTAACTGCCTGCGTTCAGCTAGTATTTTGTGGTGGTTGGCGAAGGTTTAGAGATGAGTCGAGTAATTCCGAAAGAAAAGAAACCAATTTTAGACGGGGCCTTTACGAAGGTTTGGCGAGTCAAGATTGCGATCTATCTTCTGGCTTACATCTTTGGGATCGGGACATTTCTCCTGATAGCGGGGATGCTTTGGCGAGGAAGTTGGCTCTTGGTTCTTTTGGCTGGGTTTGGGGCGATTCTGCTGCTCCTTGTTCAACAATTTTTCAAAATCCGAAGAAGCCTTTTGTCTTTTGAGGATAATTCTTGTGCGGATGAGGGTACTTGTGGCAACGGCTGTGTTCCGGGAAGTAGATGTGGCGATCGACTCGACGCGGAGCTACAGATTCGAGCTGCTCTATTCGACGAGAGGCGACTGAC
>JAJZCF010000113.1:3232-6447 GCA_021846265.1 Actinomycetes bacterium
TATTTCCAGTATCAGCCGAAGGCAGTGGTAAGGATTAGATCCGCCTCAGATGTTCAAGCATTGTTCCAGCTTGCCATCAGAAACCATACGTCTGTGACTTTTCGTGCTGCGGGAACGTCTCTATCAGGCCAAACGGTAGGCGAGGGACTCATAGCAGAGATTCGTAAGGACTTCAAAGATATCCAGGTTTTAGATTCGGGAGAGCGGGTAAAAGTCGAACCAGGCTTGACCGTGAACCAAGTGAATGGCTATCTTTCGGGGTTTGGGGTAAAAATTGGACCTGACCCCGCTTCGAAGTCGGCGGCAATGATGGGCGGTGTGGTTTCGAATAACTCTAGTGGCATGCAGGCGGGTGTCGAACAGAATGCCTATCATACGCTCGAGTCGATTGACTTCATTTTGGCTAGCGGAAATCGTTACGATACCTCGATCGAGGCCGACCGCATACGTTTCGAGACTGCGGAAAAAGAGATTTTTAGGGGGCTCGCAGATCTGCGGGATGAGGTTAGAGCTAATAAAGCTATCTATGACAAGATCGTTCGAAAGTATCGCATTAAAAACGTAACCGGATATTCGATAAACTCCTTTGTCGATTTTGACCATCCGATTGACATCCTCGCGCATCTTCTGGTTGGAGCCGAAGGCACTCTCGCCTTTATCGCATCTGTGGTTTTGAGAACGTTTCCGATACTTTCCCATCATTCATCAAAGCTGCTGTTTTTCAAGACTGTCACTGAGGCTGCGAGTGCGGTGCCAGCCCTGGATAAATTGGGTGCCGCAGCGATAGAACTGCTGGATTTCGCCTCACTGATGTCGGTGGTCGGTCGTCCTGGAGTTCCTGAATTTGTTAGTTCGCTACCCGCTGGCTCATCTGCCCTCTTGGTTGACTTCCAGGCTCAAGATGCTGAAGTTCTAAATGGCTTAGTCGCAGGGGCTAATGATTATGTATCGACGCTGGATCTAGTGGCATCTACCCCTTTCAGTACCGCCGAAAATGAAAGATCAAAGTTGTGGGCTGTCAGGGACGGAGTATTCGCCAGTGTTGGTGGAGAGCGGCCACCTGGAACAACGGTGATTCTTGAAGATGTAGCTGTCGACCCCGAGCACCTAGCTGAACTCGTTTTGGCACTTAACGGACTTTTTGACAAATATCAATATCAAGGCGCTGTCTTTGGCCATGCCAAGGCCGGAAACATCCATTTTTTGATAACTGACGACATGTCTTCAAGGGAACGTGTAGAGCACTTTTCTCGCCTTATGGATGAGGTCATAGAAGAAGTGATTCGGCTAGATGGCTCCCTGAAGGCCGAACATGGAACCGGAAGAGCAATAGCTCCATTTGTGGAGAAGGAATGGGGTTCCGAGCCGTATTCGATCATGAAGCGAGTGAAGGAGCTTTTGGATCCGGATTGCATATTGAATCCTGGAGTGTTGATTAATGCCGATCCTTTAGGGCATATTGCCAATATCAAACCCATGGGAGTGATCGGCGATGTCATGGTTGACAAATGTATTGAATGCGGATATTGCGAGCATGTCTGTCCGACGAGATACGTCACTTTGACTCCCAGACAGAGGATCAGCGCTCATAGGGTGAGGCTCGATCTGATTGAAAGGGGAGAAGACGACATTGCCCGAGAAGTTTGGAAAGATTACGGCTTTGCAGGTGAAGCGTCATGCGTAGCGGACGGAATGTGCTCCACGGTATGTCCAATGGGAATCAACACCGCTTACCTGGTGGACTTTGACCGCAGCAGTTCTAAATCGAGGGCCGCAAAGCTAGGGATGAGAGTCGCCGCCTCGGAGTTTCAAAAAGTTGAGAAGATGGCCAAGGTTGCTATTTCAGCTGGTGTTAGATCTAGGCGCTTTGTCGGCAACAATACTTTGGGCTGGGGTACTGATATGGTGGCGCAGAGGTTAAGTGGCTTTCCTCATTGGTCTAATGAGTTTGTAGCCCCGCCGGAAATGATTTCCCAGAGCTCTGTGAATGCTGAAGTTGTATACTTTCCAGCCTGTGTATCGCGGATCTTCGGCTCTTCCAAATCCGGGAAAGACTCATTGATGCAAACTATTTTAAAGGTGGCATCGAGAGCTCGGGTCGCTGTTCATCTTCCCAGCGACACAGAGGGGTTATGTTGCTCTCAGCCGTGGTCGCATAACGGATCGGATTTGGGCAGAGACATCATGTCAAATCGTATAGTCGAGGCGATGTGGAGATGGACCGATGGTGGGCGAATCCCGGTGATGTGCGATGTTACGTCGTGTGCGAAGACTCTTTTAGACGAAATAGCGGAGACCCAGTTTGGCGAGCGGCGATCTATCCTGACACCGACAAATCGAAAGAAATGGAGTGGGCTGAAGATTATCGACATAACTGAATGGCTCGACCAAGTAACTGGCGACATGGAAGTCACCCGCCCGCTTGGGAAGGTTCTGCTCCATCCGACGTGCGCAGCGAGAGAGTTGGGTCTAGTGGATGCGATGGTCCGAGTTGCAGCTCGATTCGCTAAAACCGTGGTCGTACCTCGGAGTGCGAGCTGTTGTGGAGCAGGCGGCAACAGGGGAATGCTTTACCCGGAGATTATAGAGTCGGCTCTCATCGATGAAGGACGAGAACTGGCGGGTCAGCATTTTGACGGTGCGTATTCCTTGGCAAAGACCTGCGAAATGGCCCTAAGCGATCAGCTTGGATACGACTTCGAGTCGCTGGTCTATTTAGTGGATGAGGCCACCTCGTAGCAGTAGGTAACTTTGGATCCACCGACTGACTCGTTCAGTCTCGATCTATATGTGATTAAGCCCCCCATATTTATTCAGGTCGGTCTGCTCACTCATTAAATTTGTCAACTTTCGGGGACCTCCCAGGACCGACCGACCGGGTGAAACAAAGGCTCCGGTGGATCCGGACAGGCAAGGTGGGCCAGCGGTGAATCCAGAGCCGTCCCCTTATCGATCGCACCTTTACGGCTGACTATTGCAATTCGCTAACTAAATGGCTTGTTGATTATTTACCATTTTCATCTAGCAAGCGGTGGAGGGAACTTCAAAATCTTGGCGATTTCTAACTGTGACATTGGTCAATTCGAATCTGAATGCGCATTAATGGAAGAATTGGTCACGCTTCCAAGATCAGGTGTAGTGAATGTTTGCTTTAGAACGAGCCATGGATCTAGAAACGGCAAAAAATAAAAACTGCACCTTGAAAGAATAGTTTT
>JAJZCF010000114.1 GCA_021846265.1 Actinomycetes bacterium
CCCGAATTCTCATTTGCTGCGTCTTATCTGTGGGTTATGTCAGGTCAGCGCAAAGCGAGCCAGATAACGAGGCCGCTGGCTGGTTTGCGGCGCAAAGGAATAGAGCTAGTAATCGGAAGTATCGACGAGATCGACCCGATTAATCGAAAGGTTACCGTTCAAGGTACGGAAATTATCGGAGATCACCTGATTGTTTCCCTTGGGGCAGACTACGCCACCGACGCAATACCGGGGCTCGACCAGGCTGGAATGACATTCGCCACCCTCAAAGGAGCGGAGGGGCTTGCATCTTCGATCGCTGGAATCCGCCGGGGGAAACTTGTCATACTGACCGCAGCGCCACTCTATCGCTGTCCGGCAGCGCCTTATGAAGCCGCACTACTCATAGATGCCATGCTCCGACGAAAAGGAGTAAGGGAGAATGTGGATATAGAGCTGCATGCTGCTGAGCCAGCTCCACTAGCGGTAGCGGGGAAAAACGTGTCCGACGCAGTCAGGGGGATCCTGCAGCAGCATTCAATCGATTACTACCCTTCGCACCAAGTGGCTTCAGCAGAGACCGGTCGTTTATCCTTCACAGATGGAGAAACAAAAACATTCGATCTACTTGCATATATGCCCCCGATTAAACCCCCGGCAGTGATTAGCGCGTCAGCCCTAGCCGGATCGACAGGGTGGATTGACGTCGATCCAAATACTCTGTTGACCCATTTCCCACGGGTTTACGCTATCGGAGACAATACAAACATCCCCCTAAAAATTGCCAAGCCGCTGCCTCGGGCCGGCGTTTTCGCTCATTCACAAGCCCTAGTAGTGGCGGACAACATTGCATCTATGATCAAGGGTGACATTGCTGCTTCCACCTTCGACGGGCACGGGGGATGCTTTTTGGAGTCAGACTTTCGCAGAGCTAGCTATGCTTCGGGCAACTTCTACGCACAGCCGTCGCCCGAAGTGAAGGTCAAGGTTCCGTCCCGTCGCTCTCACCTTGCAAAGGTAGTATTCGAATACAACGTAATGAGGAGGTGGCTATGAGGGATGTAGAAGCTTCCAACCTGATCTACTTGGACCACAACTCCACCACTCCAGTAGCCGATGAAGTCTTAGACGCCATGCTCCCCTTCCTTAAGGATTTCTACGGTAATCCATCGAGCGACCATGCATTAGGGCATCGCTCCCGCCAAGCTATCGAAAATGCCCGAGCTAACGTCGCATCGCTGATTGGAGGTGGGTCGGAGGAAATTGTGTTCACTTCGGGAGGAACAGAATCCAACAACCTCGCCATTAGAGGAGTAGCGACGCGAGCGACCTCCTCACGTCGTCGCATAGTTACGTCCACAGTAGAACATCCCGCTACTGCCGCACCTTGTGGACTGCTAGAAAGCGAAGGGTGGACGGTAACCCGCCTGGAAGTCTCTGCCGCAGGAATTGTCGACCCAGAAGCTCTCGCCGATGCGCTGGGGGAGGATGTGGCACTTCTAACTCTCATGCTTGCCCAGAACGAGACTGGTTCAATAATGCCGGTGGGCCAGGCGGCTCGAAAAGCGAGGCAACTCGGAGTCCTAACCCATACCGATGCCGCTCAAGCGATCGGCAAAATCCAAGTGGATGTCGATGCACTAGGCGTGGACCTGCTCTCGATCGCAGGCCACAAGGTCTACGCTCCAAAAGGCGTCGGGGCGCTTTATATACGCAAGGGAACAGCCCTTGGCCCACTTCTACTTGGAGCTGGCCAGGAGGGAGGAATGCGCCCGGGAACGGAAAATGTTGCCCAAATAGTTGGGCTCGGCGTCGCGTGTCTGCTTGTCAAAGATCGCCTTGAGGGTGAAGAGGAGCGGCTTAGGGGGCTGACCGATGAGTTATGGAGATTGCTTTCACAACGGGTGACGGGACTTATTAGCCACTCCCCGAAGTGCGGTGGACTTCCAAATACCTTGATGGTGTCGTTTCCATCCATCTCCGGGCGCGAACTTCTGGCCAAAGCAGATGGCGTGGCCGCATCGACCGGATCCGCTTGTCACGCTGGCCTAGACGTCCCGTCAGCGACGCTGCTCTCGATGGGAGTGCCACCTTCGATAGCGCAAGGAGCTGTCCGTTTTTCATTAGGACGTTTCACTACTTCAAACGACATAGCTAGGGCCGCCGAAATAATCGTCGGTGCATATAGGAGCTTTTATGAAAAATAGTTTTCATAAGATAGGCATAAAATGACGGTCATAGGGTCGCTGGAATTGGCAACTTGGGAGAAAAACTGGTAAATGGATTTTTCTGCTGTCCATAGGTCGACAACCACAGAGCTTCGGCAGCCGAGTGGCCAGGATTGACCTGTCGGTCGTGGTCTGGGCGGCGCTCGTCGGCTTGAAACATATCCTGGGTCGTTTGTTCCCTGGGCAAAGCGCCGTAAGATCCGCATTTGGCTGACAATCTCAATAGTTATTGCGTAAACTTTTGTAAGGGCGCTGGATTGATAGCGCCACAGTTGTACCTACTTCTGAATTGGTAGGATCGAACTATGGTTCAACCTCCCGCTGTTGCTGTCATCTTTTTCAGTATTCGTAGCTACCCTGAAGACGACGGTTACGAAGAGATGTCTGAAAAAATGCTCTTTCTGGCAGAAAAGACCGAAGGATATCTCGGGATTCACTCGGTCCGTGACTCTGTGACCGGTCAAGGAATAACGGTTTCCTATTGGAGCGACGATGCCTCTGCTAGGTCGTTTAAACGGCTCGCAACGCACGTCGAGGCGCAGCACAACGGGCGCAAGAAGTGGTACTCAAGGTATGAGGTTATGGTAGCGACGCTAGAGCGCTCCTATGAATTCACAAGTCAGACACTCTAGGCGTATTCATGGAAATCGGCAGGCTAGACCTGAAAACATTATCCGGATTTCTATTTAAATTTGGCTTGATACTTGATCGCTGTCACAAACTTTTCACGCAGTTCAAGTCGTCTGAATTGCCAACTTCTCTCACCGTCTTTTAAAGGTGCGGTTCAAGTTGGCAACTCGCCTAGAGCGTTAGAAGTGCCCCGCTCTGAGTCAGTACCGTTTCGGCTAGATGAAAGGCCGACCGTCAGGCCGACCAGGATGACAATCATGCCAACCCATACGAAGACGCTCGGTATTTTCTTTCCCATTGCGAAACCGACAAATGCCGCCGAAATTGGAGCGACACCGGTGAATAGGCCAGCCCGTGCCGCACCAAGCTCGTTGACGGTAAAGTACCAGAGCAAAAAAGCAACCGCCGTCACCATAAAGGCTAAATAAACAAGCGCCAGCCAATCTGCTTCGCTAAATCGCGTAATCGATCCAGGTCCTTCGGTTACTAAGCTTATGGCGGCAAGTTCAAGGACGGCAATCCACACGGAGTGAAACGAAACGCCGAGTGCGCCATGTTTATGAAGAACTGGAATCGCTAGCAGGGTAAACGCCGCCTCGCAGAATAGCGCTAAGACCGCCCACAAGATACCGTCAACACCCGCTCGGCCCGCGTCCTCGACGACCACGCCACCGATGGTAACTATTATTGCAGCGAGGACAACTCGTGTGCTTGGTGCCTTGCGCTCTAAAAGCGGTCCAACTACGCCGAGAGCAACGGGTACACAAGATACCGCTACCGCTATTTCAGCCGGGCCGGCCTGTGACACACCACGCACTACGGCAAGGTTGAAAAATACGAGTCCGGTCGTTGCAATGCCGGTCAACCAAAACCACTCTCGTCCTCGAGGTCTAGCAATCGGTAACCCGGTCAGCTTTGCAATGACGAAGAGAAGTAGCGCAGCGATGCTATAGCGCACAGCTTGGACCGCAAAGAGTGGGGCTTTAACTAAGAGGCCTGAGACAGCGACGCTGCTCCCGACTATCGCCATGGCAAAAGTTCCAGAAACGACACTCCGCCCGAGAGGCCGGCCGGACTTAGCTTTTGACAACACCATTCTTGTAGGCTAGCCCATCTTTCGCAGAATTCCCCGAAATCCGCCCAAATTAGCCCCTTTTGAGGTGATTTTAGGCTGGGGTGATTTGTAGATGCCCAGCTAGATGCATAGATGGATTTTTAGTTCGAGAATGTAGTGTCCTAATATCGTGATATATGTTGCAGTGACTTGCATTAGCTCTGATGTGGTGCTATTGTCTTGGTGTGTTCATCCGAGAGACCCCCACCGTCAATAAGAAGACCGGAGCCACTTACAGCAAGTATCAGCTCGTGGAGTCCTATCGCAGTGAAAAAGGTCCACGCCAGCGGATTGTAATGACCCTAACCGAGTTGGAACTGGACAAATCCCTCTGGCCGGCAGTGGCCAGTGCCATTGCCGAGAGGCTCTCTGGAGTGACCTCGCTCTTTGAATCCGATCCTCTAATTGCCAGATACGCAGATCTGGCAATTACCAAGTACTCCATTCGCAATAAGGTCGCTAAGGCAGCTCAACAAAGAGCCGCTAAGGCGGATTTTGAGACGGTAGATCTCGCTACTGCCACTACCACCATGAGTAGAAGTATCGGCCCAGAACTAATAGGGAACTCCTTCTATCAAAGGCTGGGATTCGCCGAGATCCTCGCCGATGCTGGTCTTAGTGGTGAATCCCTCGCTATCGCCAAGGCAACGATACTGGCCCGGCTCATTCACCCGGGTTCGGATCGCAAGACCCACCTCTGGATCAAGCACAACTCCTCACTTGGCGAGATGTGCGGTATAGATCTATCCAAGTTCCACAAGGACAAGGTCTATAAGATCGCCGATGAGCTCTTTAGTGCCAAGGGCACCATCGAGCCAGCACTCTTCCAAGCGAGCTCCAAGCTCTTCCCTGCGCAAAGCGAGCTCTTTCTCTTTGATCTCACCAACACCTACTTCGAAGGCGGCACCAAGGGGAACTCCCTCGCCAAGCATGGACATTCGAAAGAGAAACGCTTCGATTGCACGCTTGTTTCGCTGGCACTGCTCATCGATCACCGGGGACTGCCGGTCTATTCGGAGATCTACGAGGGGAATACCTCAGAACCAAGTACTCTTGCCTCGGTGCTCGATCGCTTGGGCGAGATGGAGGGGGGATCCCTCTTTGGGTCAGTTGCTCCCACCATCGTGATGGATAGGGGAATTGCCACCAGGGCCAACATCGAGCTTCTTGGTACCCGCAACCTCAACTACGTGGTAATCGAACGAGCCAACAAGAAGAGCCTCTATCGGGAGCACTTTCTCCAGATGGAAGGCTTCGCCGAGATCTCCGATGCGCAAGGATCCCCGGTACTACTGAAAAAGCTCGAGGGCGAGAACACCACCGTGGTGCTGTGTCGCTCTTTAGGGAGAACCAAGAAAGAATCAGCGATCGCCAGCCAAGGGACCGAGAGGTTCCTAGCGGATATCGAAGCGCTGCGGGCATCGATCAACAAAGGGACGATATCCAAGACCCAGGCGGTAAGCGAGCGCATCGGGCGCATCAAGTCCAAGTACCCGAGCGCCCATCCCAACTACGAGATCACCCTCACCTATCACCAGAACCATGGCAAGATCATCAACAAGAGGCGCTTTGACAAGGTAATCGATCTCGCCATTACCGAAAAGCCCACCAAAAAACAAAAGGACCAGCTCCAAGGGGCCTACGTCATCGATACCAGCCATAGAGAGCTAGCGGCCCCTGAGATCTGGAACATCTACATGACCCTCACCAAAGTCGAAGAAGCCTTTAGGTCCCTCAAGAGCGATCTCGGACTTCGACCGGTTTATCACCAGCTGGCGAGGCGAACCGCCGCGCACCTCTTCATCTCGGTACTCGCCTACCACCTGCTCTGTGCAATTGAGATCACCCTGAGACAACACCACGACAAGAGGCGTTGGTCGACCATCAACGAAGTGCTCTCCACTCACATGAGGACAACCATGGTTCTCACCAACGACAAAGGCGTCGTGTATCACCTACGAGCCTCTGGAGCTCCCGAACCGGTTCACAAAGAGATCTACCGCCTCCTTGACATCAGCGATCCTCTTGGCCGACTCAAAACCGTTGCGACCCATTTGTAGTGTCCCAACGAAAAACCACAACTCACCTAGCTGGGAGAATGGGTTGATTTTTGGAAACTTGGGCTAGATCCAAATCGGACCTATAGAACGGTCCAAGTAGAATGCGACAAGTAGCTATATGGCATCCCAAGGGTCCTTAGGGGCAAAAAAGACGTCACGGAAGTTTCTTTGCGATCTCTTCGGGCTCCTGCCTGCCGGCAATCCAAATGAAAAATCTATCAGTTGATCCTTCTGATCTCCTTTGAAGTGCTTCAGCCTCCAGCCGTTTGATCTGCGATCCAAGGTTTTTCGCCCTCATCTGCAGGCTGGCCACACCCCCGGAATTTCTGAGTTT